>JBHEMG010000028.1:0-3638 GCA_046262715.1 Gemmatimonadales bacterium | reverse complement strand
TGAAGCCATGAGCGGCCTGCTGCTGGCACCGGCACGACGGATGTTCGATCTCGCCCTTGGGGAGATGCTGTGGGGTCGCCGCGCGCTCTTCATGGGACTTGCCGCGGGCGCTCCCATTCTGCTGGCCATCGTCGCGCGGCTGGCGCTCGCTGGCGGCGGTGCGCTGGTGGTCGTCAACGGCAACCGCATCGACAGCGAGCAGGTGTTCGGGACGGTGATCTCGCTGCTCTATCTGCGATTCATCGTACCGGCGCTCGGCGTCTTCTACGGCACGTCGCTCGTGGCTGAAGAGATCGAGGAGAAGACAATCACGTATCTCTTCGTGCGGCCAATCGCGAGAGGCGCGATTGTGCTCGGGAAGTATCTCGCCTACCTTGTCTGCGTCATCGCCCTCGTCTTGCCCACGGCTGCGCTCGTGTTCGTGATCATGGTTCCTTTCGCGAACACGGGCGCGCTCCTCGGGACGTTTCTTCGCGATCTTGCCGTGATGGCACTGGGCCTGGGCGCCTACGGCGCCGTGTTTCTCTGGGCCGGCGTGTCGTTCAAGCGTCCGCTCGTCGGCGGACTCATCTTCGTGTTCGGGTGGGAATCGGTGGCGCTGGTGCTCCCCGGGTATCTGCGACGGCTGACGATCGCGTATTACCTGCAGGCGACCACGCTCGGCGTGGCGGTGCTGCTGGCAGTCACCGCGTCCGCGCTGTTTCTGGCCATGCAGACCATCGAGCGGCGCGAATACGTGTTGGAGCAATAGGCGCCTGGCGCCGAAACCCTATGCAGACCCCCCTCGTATAATTCTCCAAGGGACGAGGAGCCCTTCAGATGGCGAAGCGCACCCGAATTTTCCTGCTGGCATCCGCAGGCGTGCTGACCGCCGTGCTCGCGACCGGACTGGTCGCATGGGCCGGGGGGGCGGTGGCCGGCTCGAATGCTCCTGCCGAGATTGCCTACGTCCCTGGCGACGCCCAGATGGTCGCCTATGCCGACGTGCGGCAGGTCATGAACTCCCCGTTCCACGATCGGTTCCGGGAGTTCGAGACCACCAGCCCGGCCTCGCCTGACGGTCTCGAAGCGCGCACCGGCATTCAGTTCGACAAAGACGTCGACGCCGTGCTCATCGCGTCCAGCGGAACACGCCAGGCGCCGACAGCGTCGGATCGCGCGCTCATCATCGCGCGCGGCCGTTTCGACACCGTTCGCATCGAAGCGCTGATGCGCGAGCGCGGCGCGCAGATCGAGCAGTACCGTGGGAAGCGTCTCGTCATCGTCAAAGACGAGAAGAACGATGCGGCGCTGACGTTCGCCGAAGCCGGTCTCGTTCTCTTCGGTCCCGGGGACGGCGTTCGGGGTGCCCTCGACGCGAAGGCGGGCGCCGCGCCGGGCATCAGCGCGAACGGCGAGTTCATGGCGCTCGTCAACGACGTGGACGACGGCACCGCCTGGAGCGTGGCGAAGTTCGATTCGATCTCCGGGCGCGCGCCGCTGCCGGGCGGCGTCATCAATCAGCTGCCGCCGATCAACTGGCTCGCCGCGAGCGGCCGCATCGACAGCCGCCTGCATGGTCTCGTTCGCGCGGAAGCGCAGGACGAGCGGTCCGCGCAGGATCTTCGCGACGTCGTGCAGGGTTTCCTGTCGCTGGCGCGTCTCCAGGGCTCGCGCGATCCCGCGTACAAAGGGATGCTGGACTCGGTGGCGTTGAACGCGCAGGGCAAATCGGTCTCGCTGTCGTTCGACCTGCCACCCTCCGCCCTCGACGCGCAGAGCCGGCAGGGGGGCGCCGTACGCCGCCGCTGATCTTCTTCTACGGCACGCTCATGACGCCGTTCAACCGGCCGGGGCGCCGCCGCATCGACTCGCATCTGGTGTTCAAGGGGGGCGGAACGATCGCCGCCGCGCTCTTCGATCTCGGCATCTACCCCGCGGCGGTCCCGGCGGAACACGAGATCGCGCGCGTGCGCGGCGAGGTCTACGAGATGACCGCCGCGCCCGCCGTGCTCGCCGTCCTCGATGAAATCGAAGGCTACAGTCCGAACGAGCCCGACACCAGCCTCTACACGCGGCTGGTGACACCGGTCACGCTGGATGATGGCGGCGGCGTGGATGCGTGGGCGTATTTCTACAACGCGCCGCTCGGCGGCGCGCAGCGCATTCCCTCGGGCGACTATCTCGAGTACCTGAAAGCGCGATGATGTGGCGGCCCGTGAAGGGCCGGCCCTACACGCTACTGATTACACTCCGCTGCGGTGTGCTTTCAGCGTGTCCAGAAATTCGGTGATGACCGCTTTCACGCGGTCCGACGGCTCGACGAATTCGATGCCGCTCCGGTAGGTCACGATTTCCTGATCGACATCCGAGATGCGCGAGTGCGCCACGCGCCCCTTGAGGACGACGGACTTGTGGCCGAGGGTGAGGCGGAGCTCGTGCAGCGAGTTGAGGGCGAGCGGGAAGCGCGTTTCGACGGAGGCGCCGCCGCGGCTGATCTCCTTGATCTGCAGCGGCTCGAACACCATGATTTCGCCCTGGAGATCGCCGAGAATCAGGACGCGCTCGGTATCGCGTTTGTCTGACTCGGAACCCATCCGGCAGGAACTATAACAGGTGGCAGGGGCAGGGGGCAGGTGGCAGCAGTTATCAGGTGGCAGTAGTCAGTTACTGCCCGCTGCCTCCTGCCCCCTGGTCAATTCATCCGCAGGGCAGGGCGCTGCGGCGGCAGGAAGTCTTCGTCGTCATCGGCGAGCTGCGAGATCGCCGAGTCGAAGTCCTGACCTTCGTACTCGGTCGTGTAGGTCAGAATCGGGATGTCTTTTGTCTCCGCATCGAGCTTCAGCATCGTCAGTAGCTGGAAGCCTTCGAGCTCCTCGATCCGCGTGCAGAGAATCACCAGGTTCGGAACGACCTTCTTGATCTGCGAATAGGCGCGGTCACTCGACTCGACAAACACCATGTCGTAGCGGCCGGCGTCCAGCACGGTCTCGAGCATCCCGAGCACTTCGGTGTTGCCGTTGACGACCACCACTTTCTGAACCGGCGTGGCGGCGATCTGGTTCGTGTCAGCCATCTGAGTAACCCGCCCTTCTGTCACAGTTGGGATTCAGGATCCGTGCCACGCGCAAACCGCCCCGAAATGCAGCAACTTCGGGAAAATTTCGGCAGTGGCGCGGCCGCCTGTCCTCGGCGGGGATATTCCGGAAATATCTACACTCGAGCTCTAAGCCATTTGTTCACTGAACGTTGGACGCCGTGTACGGGGTGGGTCAGACGCGTGTCAGTTTTGGCAGTTGCACGGCTGATCGGCTTGCGTCACAGTGCCGATCCATGCGTCCCCGCGAACACATGCCTGCAGATATTTACGCAAATCTCATCGACGGAAAGTGGATCGCCTCGTCTTCGGGGCGGCTCTTCGACAATCGCAATCCCGCCGATCAGGACGATCTGATTGGCATGTTTCAGGAGTCCACGCCCGACGATGCGGAGCGCGCCATTGCCGCGGCCGGCCGCGCCTATGCGAGCTGGCGGCTTGTCCCGGCGCCACGGCGCGCCGAGATGCTGTTTCGCGCGGCCCAGCTCATTGCCGAGCGCAAGGAACAGTTCGCGCGCGACATGACGCGCGAGATGGGCAAGGTGCTCGAGGAGACTCGCGG
>JBHEMG010000027.1:0-6876 GCA_046262715.1 Gemmatimonadales bacterium | reverse complement strand
GGCGGCGGCGGCGGTGGGGGGGGAGCGCTAGGCGGCGAAGGCGGCGGCGGATTGACGGTGCCGTTGCAGGCCATCAGCACGGCGACGAAGACCAACAATTTCAAAAATTGCACGGACCCTCACCCCCCGGGGATCGATGCGATACCCCGGGATCGGTCGCGTGTTGCCGCTCGGATTATTTCGCGGCGGAAGGCAGGTGGCGGATATCAGCGGCGACGACGGGGGGCACCGGCTCCTTACCCGACAGCCAGTCGCGGACTTCGGTGGGCCACACGCCCAGCTTCTCGGCGAGACGTGCATGTCCCCAGGAGATGCGGCGCAACTCGCGCTTCAACTGTGCAGGTGTCACAATCGACTCCGAGTAGTAAAAACGGTGGGACGACGTATCCCATACTATAGCACATTCTTGCGTGGTCCCACAGGTCAGCGCGTCTGCAGCGGATGCTTGCTTTGCTCGTAGAACTCGTTCTGGAGCCGCAGACTTTCCTGATCAGCTTTGACCGCTTTGATCGCAAGTACGATCTCGTTGATCCAAGTCTTCGCTTCGAACTCGCCGAGCTCACGAGAGGCAACTGCGCCTTCGCCCGCGTAGTGATTGGGGAAGCGCGCGTACCACCAGATGCCGGTATAGAGGCCTTCCGGCAACTTGAGGCGCGCCTGATCGGCACCCGACTCCTGCGCGGCGCGATCCAGGTGTACGAGGTCTGGCCGGGCGACCATGCTCACAGACGTTTCGCTCTCGCCGGCATGCATGTCTGTTTCGGGATTCGATTTGTGCTTCGGCTCGCCGGCCCCGCTACGGGCGATGCTCTGCACGTACACGACGTAATCGTGGGGCGCTTCGAGCTGGCTTTGCGCGAAGAACGGCAGCAGGCTGTTGTTGCCGCCGTGGCCGTTTACAATGATGATCTTCTTGCAGCCGTTGCGCGCCATTTCGTCGGTCGTTTCCTGCAGCATCTGCAGCTGAAGTCCCCGGCTGTAGGCCACCGTGCCCGGCTCGTGCTTCGCCTCGAAGATCTGACCGAAGTAGTATTCGGGGAACACAACGGCGTATTCCTGCTGCGCGGCATTGAGCGCGACATAACGCACATTAAGCAGATCGTTGCCCAGCGGCAGGTGCGGCCCATGCTTCTCCAAGATGCCGAACGGCAACAGGCAGGTGCCTTGCGCCCGGCCGATGGCGTCGCGGAAGTCCGCGGCGGTCAGTTCTTCCCAATGAACCGACAGTTTGGTCGGTGCTTGCGCCCCCAGGACTGGGGCGCTCAGGAGACCCAGGGAAAGCAGCCATGACTTGTGCATATGTTCTCCGGTGTATGACGAGAGCGATACCAAATATGGAGGCACATTGAGAGGAACGCTGCTCGCCCTGGCGCTGCTGAGCGCGGCGTGCCATCACGGCCCAAAACCGGAGGCTGCCGAGCCCCAGGCGGAGACGACCGTGAAGGTCGAGAATCAGAGCTTTCTCGACGTGGATGTGTTCGTCCTGCAGAATGGCCTGCGCATCCGCCTCGGGCGCGCGGCGTCGCTTACGTCGCCGGTGTTCACGATCCCCGCCATTGTCGTGCGGGGAGCCTCGCTGCTCCGCTTCGACCTTCGACCGATTGGCGGCGCCGGCGCTGCCGCGAACTCCCGCACCGAGACGATCCCCGTGCAACCCGGGGACCAGGTGGTGTTGATGATACCCCCGTCCTGAGCGCGTGAGGGATTAGTCCAAAATCGTGAGCATCCTTCGTCTGTCCCCAAGGTATGAACTACGTCCCCTCTCATGAGCGCCGATGACCGCTCCAACCGATCCGATCGATCCGTTCCTCGAGAATAAGCTCTGCAGCCTGCTGATCGCTCGGGTTCAGGATTATGCCATTTTCATGTTGAATCCTCAGGGCGAAGTAATGTCCTGGAACGACGGCGCGCGGCTGATCAAGGGATACCGCCGCGAGGAGATCATCGGGCACTCGATAACGCAGTTCTACACACCCGAAGATCAACGCCGCGGCCGACCCGCCGAGCTGCTGCGGGAAGCCACAACCAACGGCCGCGTGGAAGACGAGGGGTGGCGGGTGCGCAAGGACGGCTCGCGCTTCTGGGCGGATGTCGTGATCACTGCGGTGCGCGATGACACGGGCCAGCTCGTCGGATTCGCCAAGATCACGCGGGATTTGACGGAGCGGCGCACCGCGGAAGCGGCCATCGGGGAGCTGTCGGCCCGGCTGTTCCGGCTGCAGGACGAGGAGCGGCAGCGTCTCGCTGGCCACCTCCACGACCGCACCAGCACTTATCTCACGCAAGTCCTCGGCAGTCTGTATCGCGTAAAAGCGCACCTGAAGTCGGCTGACGTCCTGCTCTTGAATGAAGTCGGCGAAAGCATCGGCAAAGTCGAGGCGGCGTCCGACGTGATCCGCCGCGTCGCACACATGCTCCATCCCTCCCAGTTGGAGCAGGGCGGCTTGGTGGAAACGCTGCGCTGGTACGTGAATGCCGTTTCTGGTGAGCGGCTGGAGGTCACGGCCGAGCTCCCAGACAAACCAATCGGCGTCTCCAAAGAGGCCGAAATCGTGCTGTTCCGCCTCGTGCAGGAATGCTTGAATTTCATCGTGGGACGGCCGGGCACCCGCCGCGCGATCGTGCGACTGAGTGGAGACGACGAGCTATCGTTGAAGATCACGATCCACGGGCCGCTTCCCCTCGGACTCGTCGACGCGCTCACTGGCATCCAGAGCGATTTTGGGGGAGGACTTCCGCCAATCCGCGAACGGTTCCGCCAGCTGGGCGGCAAGCTCAACGTCATAACGGATCGGAAAACATCGGTCGTGGAAGCGGTCCTGCCGGCCGCGTAGCTGGCACGGCGGCTGACAATCAAGGGTTCGCGATTCCAGGCGTTTGCACACCCGTGATTCGGCACGAAGAAGTAGGACCGCAGCCGGCGACTCCCGGGAGTTACGGGGAGGCGCCGAGCGGCCACCGGCTCCCCGAAGGCACGCATGTGGGCGCCGTCCGGCTTCAGATTGCCGACCTCGCCCGCTCGATTTCCTATTACGAAACGACGTTAGGGATGCGTGTATTGCATCGCGATGGCGCGCACGCGCAACTCGGCGCCCGCCAAGACGACACGCCGCTCGTCGAGCTGCACGAACGTCCGGGCGCCACACCCGCACCGCGTCGTGGCAGCCTGGGCCTTTTTCATTTCGCCATCCTGCTGCCCGATCGTCCCTCGCTTGGGCGCTTCGCGCGCTACCTCGCCGAGATCGGTGCGTCGGTGGGCTCCGCCAATCACCTGGTCAGTGAATCGCTGTACCTCCAAGACCCCGACAACCTCGGCATCGAGGTGTACGCCGATCGCCCGCGCAACACCTGGCAACGCATTGGCCGGGAGCTGATGATGGCGACCGATCCGCTCGACTTCGTCGGACTCGCGCGCGAGGCGGGATTCGCTCCCTGGACGGGGATGCCGCAGGGCACCGTGATGGGTCACGTGCATTTGCACGTCGGAGATCTGGCCACGGCGTCGCGCTTCTATTCCGACGCCCTCGGCCTCGACCGCACGGTCTGGGATTATCCCGGCGCGCTATTCCTCGCGGCCGACGGCTATCACCACCATCTGGGCACGAACATCTGGGCGGGTCGCGACGCGGTCCCGGCGCCCGCCGAGCAAGCGCGGCTGCTCGAGTGGAGCATCGAGGTCCCGGCCCGAGCCGACCTCGAGCGTGTGTCGGAAAGTCTTTCGCAGGGCGGACATCCGGCGGAGTGGGATGGCGCGAGTCTGATGACGCGTGATCCCTGGCAGACGCGCCTGCGCCTGACCGCCGAAACTTAAAGTGCGCGCCGGCGCGGAGAGCCGGCTGCTACTCGCTCAACCGCTTGGGCGCCCCCGAACCCGCCCCGCTCGGCGGGACCGCGTGATCGGTACGCGGGGCGGACGGAGGAGGCGAGACCTCGTCCATCGACGTCGCGTCGGCCAAACCACGCTTGAACGACTGGATGCCTTTTCCGATCGAGGCGCCAATCTCGGGAATGCGCTTGGTCCCAAAGAGCAGCGTCACGACGGCCACCAGAATCAGAATGTGCCAGATACTCAGGTCGGCTAACACCGCTTGAATCCTCCGCGTTGGACAGGGACCCCGAAACTCCGTACGAAGATCGCACTGTTTGCGGCCGGATGCCACGTGGTGTCGCGAAGGCACCGGCAACGGTAGTTTCGGGCCATGACGCCGCCGCGCCCTCCCGCGAGCGATCAAAACGCGACGGTCGCCGCCGGTTTCCTCGGCTGGATGCTCGACGCGTTCGATTTCTTCCTCGTCGTCATGACGCTGACGGCGATCGGCAGAGAGTTCCACAAGTCCGACGCCGCCATCGCCTTCTCGATCACCCTCACCCTGCTGTTCCGCCCCGTCGGGGCATTCATCTTCGGTCTCGTCGCCGACCGCTACGGCCGCAAAATCCCGCTGATGGTCGACCTCGTGTTTTACTCGAGCGTCGAAGTGCTCACGGGCTTCGCGCCGAACTACGTCACCTTTCTCGTGCTACGCGCCTTGTTCGGGATCGGTATGGGCGCCGAGTGGGGCGTGGGCGCGTCGCTCGTCATGGAGAAAGTGCCGCCGCGCCTCCGTGGCATCATGTCCGGCCTGCTGCAGCAGGGCTATGCCGCCGGTTATCTGCTCGCGGCGCTGTGTTCCCTGATCGTCTTTCCGCGCTGGGGCTGGCGGCCGCTGTTCTTCATCGGCGGGCTGCCGGCGCTACTCGCGCTGTTCGTGCGCGCGCGCGTGCACGAATCAGAGGTGTGGCGCGAGACTCGGCATGAGACGTGGCGACATCTGGGACGCGCGATCGTATCGAATTGGAAGCTCTTCCTCTATCTCGTCGGCCTGATGGCGCTGATGAACATGGTTTCGCACGGCACGCAGGACATGTATCCGACCTTCCTCGAGCGCGACTGGAGCTGGGGGCCGCAGGCCCGCGCGGCGCTGACGGCCTTCTCGCAGGTGGGCGCGCTCGCCGGCGGCGTGCTATGCGGACTCTACTCCGACCGCCTCGGCCGGCGGCGCACCATCGGGATCGCCCTCGCCGGCGCACTGCTCGCCATCCCGATGTGGGCCTTCGCACCCGCGACGCCGCTGCTCATCTTCGGTGCGTTCACGATGCAGTTCTGCGTGCAGGGCGCCTGGGGCGTGATTCCGGCGCACATCAACGAGCTCGCGCCCGACGGCGTGCGCGGTTTCCTGCCCGGCTTCGCCTATCAGTGCGGTGTCGCCGTCGCGAGCCTGATCCCGCACGTGCAGGCGCTGTTTGCCGCGCACACGACCTATGCTCAGACGATGGCGCTCTCGGCGGCGCTCGTGTTCATCGTCTGCGCGGTCGTGGCGACGTTGGGGCCGGAGCGGCGGGGCGTGACGTTTGGCCGATCAATCAAGACACTATGAGGGCCACGGCGAGCAGCGCCGTAACAACACCTGCTGTCTGCCACGCGCTCAACCGCTCTTTGAGGAGGGCGCGCGCCAGCAGCACCGTGCTCGCGGGGTAGAGCGAGCAGAGCGTGACGACAGGGCTGAACGGGCCGATGCGCACGGCGATCAAGTAGAGCGCGTTGGCAATCATGTCGACTGTGCCGCCGCCGAGCGCCAGCGCCAACACGTTCCTCGGCAGGCGCGGTGACGCCCGCGTCACGACCATCAGCAGAGCAAAGAACGCGACGGAAGCGATGCGATCGGTCAGCAGCGGCCACATGCCCGCGGCGCGATGCGTCTGCGCGAGCGTAAGCAGGAAGAGCCCGATGGCGACACCGGCGATGAGGGCGCCACCAATACCGGACGGGCGGTGGTCGGATGGGTCGCTCTTCCGTTGCCGACTCACCAACACGATCGCAGCGATTCCCAGGACAATCCCCGCCACCGCACGCCAGCCTGGCCGTTCGCCGAGGGCAATCGACGTCAGCACCGGGAGCGCGACAGCGGCCACGGCCGTGGTCGGCGCCACGATGGACATCGTGCCGGTAGCGAGTGCGCGATAGAGCAGCGCGACCCCGACGCCTCCCGTCAGTCCCGCGAGGGCTCCCCACCAGAGGTCGGCTCGGGTGGGCGTCGCGGCCGGGAGCAGCGGAAGGGCAATCGCAACGAGCACGAACCCGGCCGCTTGCGACAGGAACACGATCGGGAGCGCCGCGGCGCGACGGGTGGCGATCCCGCCGGTGAAGTCGGCCGCGCCGTAGAAGCCGGCCGCGAGAAGCGCCACGAGGTAGGCCATGCGAGGATAGTAGCCGCGGGCAGCAGGCTTGACAGATCAGAACTACACTTGTAAATCTACAGCTGTAGATCAACCAACCGCGAGGCCGAGACATGACGGAGCGCCATCAACTGACCGAGCTGCAGCTTGCCATCCTGCGGGTCGTATGGGACAAGGGCGAGGCTACGGTCCAGGACATCTGGGAAGCGCTGCACCCGGGCCGCGGGCTCGCGCAGACTACGATTGCCACCATGTTGTCGCGCCTCGAGCGCCGTGGGGTTGTCACCCGGCGCGCGGAATCGCGTCAGTACCATTACCGCGCCGCGGTCACCGAGCAGGAAGTGCAGCACTCGATGGTCGGCGAATTGACCGAGCGCCTGTTTGACGGCGACATCACGGCATTAGTACAGCACCTCCTCTCGGGCGAAGACATGAGCCCCGGCGACCTCGCCAAGATCCGCGACATGATCGAGCGCGTCGAAACAAACGCACCGGAGTCCCAATGAACGGTCTCTTCTCGTGGCTGCTCACGTATGCGATCCACAGCACCGTGCTGCTGGGCATCGCGTGGCTCGCCACCCGCCGCCTCCGGCTCGAGCCCGGCGCCGCTGACATCCTCTGGAAAGTGGCGCTGCTCGCCGGGTTAGTGACCGGCACGATCCA
>JBHEMG010000026.1:0-12951 GCA_046262715.1 Gemmatimonadales bacterium | reverse complement strand
CCCGACCATCAGCGTGACGGCGGCGAGCAGGCCGGTGCGCACGACTTTGAGCCGCGGCTGGATCAGGACCTCGTGCAACGGCTGCTTGAAGGTCGTCCAGCGCGCTTCCTCGTCGCTCACCCAGATCAGGACCCCCACCAGCACGGTCGCCATGTATTGCAGCACGACGCTCTTGGGGACGACCGCGCTCCCCGGCAGGTTCGGAATGACGAACGTGATGAACAAAAACGCGAGGGCCAGGAGTCCGACTGCCTGCCAGAACGGATGCTTGGCGTAGTCTCTCATTTGTGGCTCGCGAGGAACTGCACCAGCGCCTCGAGCTGCGCGGCGGTGAACTGGTTGCCGAACGTCTTCGGCATGATGCCTTTGAATTTTTCGAAGCCTTTGGCGACCTTCGCGTCCGGCGTCAGGATCGACTCACGGATGAGCGACGCCGTCAGACGCCCCCCGACGTGTGTGAGATCCGGCCCGATCGCCCCGCCTTCGGTGCCGACCTTGTGGCATCCCGTACACCCCGCGCCGCGAATCATCGTCAACGGATCGGTGCTGCCCCCGGCGATGCCGTTGCCTGCGGGTGACGAGGACGCCGACGTGCCCGCCGTCCCCGCCGCGCCGGAGGCAGGAGGAATGTCGGCGCCGGTTACGTCGACGCTGCCGCCGTTGGACTCGAGGAACGCGACCAAAGCCCAGATCTGTTGTGGCGACAGGATCCGTCCCATCTCCGGCATGATCGGCTCGTACCCGGCCACGACATAGGCGCGCGGGCTGGTGAGCGACTCGTACACATACGCCTTACAGTCTTTGCCCGCTTCGCGCTTGGCACAGCGCGCGCCGATCGGGCCCTGGCCTTTTTCGTCGGTCAGCAGATTCGGCGCGCGCGTGCCGAGTCCGTGACACGCCGTGCATCCGCCGGCACCGTGGTAGAGCTGGTCGCCCGCCGACGTCAGCTGCTCGGGCGTGACGTTGGCGCCCAGCGCCAAGGCGTGCGGTACTTCCGATTGCACCTGCGGGATCTTGTTGGCGATCAGGGTATAGAGCGCGAGCGTGCCGAGCACGACGCCGAAAATGCGCAGGTTAATGGCCCACATGCGGCGCCTCCACGGTGCTCACGGGGGGGACGAACGTGGACTTCTCGGCGAGGCCGCCGAGCCAGAAGATGAAGCCGACGAGCGAGAGGAAGATCAGCACGCAGGTGCTGATCATGATGGCCGCGTAGCCGAGCGCGGGTGTCGCGGCATACCGTGACGTGTCCTGCATGACCTGCCACACATGCCAATGCTGGCGAATGCCGCTGCGCGCAAAGCCCATCAGACCCATCAGCCACGTAAACGTGACGGCGAGTATGAACAGCGCGTATTGCGAGCGGGGCGGCATCTTGCCCCACTGGATGGTGCCCAGCGACTGCGCACCCTTGGCCATGAGCACGTCGATGATGGTCACGAATACGATGCAGGCCAGGACCGCACCGACCTGATAGACCGAATAGCCGATCCGCACGATCGCTTCCACGAAGTAGCCGCGGATGCCGAAGAACAGCACGATCGCTGCGGCGATAATGAACATGCCCCCCTGAATCCGTGTGCCGGTCTTTGCCCACGGCACCACCTGCCGGATGTTGGCGCGCCGATACAATAGAAAGGAAAGGAACGTCGAAAGGATCATGAGATTGACGGCGGTGTTCTTGGCGCTCATCACACCCAGGGCGCCGAGCAGCGGGTGGTGCGAGCCACCCATTGCCGCGAGCTCGTGGGAGTCGGCGATCATCGTATGCGGCGTTCCCCAGACCAGCGCGCCGAGCACCAGCACGACGAGCAGCCATTTCGTATAGGGCCGGTAGCGCTCGGCGCCGGGAATCCGTCCCATCCCGACCCAGAGGTAATAGTTGCCGGCCAGGAACAGCACTGCGATCAGGAAGGCCTGAATCACCCACAGCCAGCTCATGAAGCCGCCCATCATCGTGATGCCCATCGATTGGTCGTACTGATAGATTTCACGCCCCAGCCAGTAGCCCGCGAACGGCAGCACGATGAGCGCCGACATCGCGATGAAGTTGCCGACGTACCCCGTCCCGTCGTAGTGGTCGCGCTCTTCGTCGCTGCGCGCGGCGAGAAAGCGGTAGCTCGCGTACGCGCCGACGATGGCGCCGCCGAACACGACGTTGCCGATCAGCCGGTGGATGTTGATCGGCATCCAGGTGTGGTTCAGAATCGCGTGCCAGATCTTGATGCTCGCGGGAGCGGTGTCCGGGGTGATGTCGCGCGGCGGCGTCATCATGTAGGTGAGCCAGGAATCGGCGATGAACATCACCGTCGTGCCCCACACGTTCAGCAGCAGGCCCAGCCCCCAGTGCACCAGCTTGGCGCGGCCGTACTTCCAGCGATCCCAGCCGTAATAGTAGAGGTAGAGCGTGAACGACTCGAGGAAGAAGATCGAGACGTACAGCCACATCGACGGCCCGAAGATCGCCGTGAGATACGCCCAGAATCGCGGGTACAGCGTCGAGAGCAGGAAGACGAACACGGCGCCCCAAATGGCCGTGGCGCTATAGGCAATCAGCAGCAGCCGCGTGAATTCCTTCGACAGCCGGTCGTAGCGCTGGTCCTTGCCGAAAATGCCGATGGCCTCGGCCACCACGGCGAAGATCGGCACGCCGAGCACGAATGCGGCGAACATCAGGTGGATCTCGGCGGCGATCCAGATCGCGGCGCGGCTGCCGATGACCGGGAAGTCGCGGTAGCCGGAGGTGTCGGCCGCGGCCTGGAGCAGATACAGGGCGTCGTGCATCAGCTATCCGCCACGAAGAATGGGCGTTTCTTGGAGAAGTCGACCGGCATCGCGCCGCGGATTTCGCCGAGCAGCTCGGGCGTGATCTCGCGCACGCCGCGCTCGCGCGCCCACTCTTCGACGCGCTTGACCACGACGCCGCGCACGAACGACGGGATCCGGTCCAGGCGCGCGCGCGCGCCGGCCGACCACGCCAACGCCGGCGTGAACGCTTCGCCATAGGTGACGTCGCGCTGCGGCTCGAGCACGGCCCCGCCCGCCGGCTCGTAGATGCAGGACGGATCCGCGGCCAGCACGTCGCCCTCGAGCGCGAAGGCGCGGGCGCGGCAACCGCCGCACAGCTTTTGATATTCACAGCTGCCGCATTTGCCGCCGAGGTGGCCCTCGCGCAGCTGCCGAAACAGCGGCGCGGCGCGCCAGATCTCGCCGAAGCTCTGCATCCGCAGATCGCCGGCGACTTCCGGGAGATAGGGACAGGGCGTCAGCTTGCCATCCGGGGTGATGCGGCAGTACTGCGTGCCGCACGGACAGCGCGTCTCGTAATTGAGGATGGGCGACGCCGGATCGGCGTTGTGCACGTGCCGCATGAAATGCGGCGCGCACTTGGCGCGCACCAGCATCCGGCCCCGATAGTCGCGTTGCCAGTTCGCCAAATCGGCGAGGACCGCTTCATAGTCCGCAGGCGACAGATCGGTCAGCGACGCGCCGCGGCCGGTGGCGACGAGGAAATAGCAGTTGAACGCCACCGCCCCCTGCTCCGCCGACCACTGCGCCACGCGCTCGAGCTCGGCGCGATTTCCCTTGGTGACCGTCGTCTGAATGATGAAATCGAGGCGCTGTTCCCGCAGCCGACCCAACGCCGCCATCGTTTCCTCGAGCGAGCCCTTCCCGTGGCGGAAGTTGTCGTGATAGGTCGGGCGCAACGAATCGATCGAGACCGCGACGCCGCGGACGCCCGACTCCTTCAGCGCCGCAATGCGCTCATCCGTCAGGAGGGTGCCGTTCGTGCCGACGACCACGGTGGCGCCATGTTGCGATGCGTACGCGGCGATCTGCGTCAGATCGGTGCGGAGCAGGGGCTCGCCGCCGGACAGGATGATCAGCGGCGCCGGGTTGACGGCCAGCAGCTCGTCCACAATCCGCAGGCACTCCGCGGTGGCGAGCTCGGATACGGCGCTCTCGTGCGGTCCCGCCGCGATGTAGCAGTGGGCGCACTCGAGATTGCAGCGGCGTGTGAGATTCCACGCCACGACGTGGGGCACGAAGTTCACTGCAGCAATTTCTCGATTGCCCGCTTCGCATCCGCGGGCGTGACCGCTTTCATGTCCACGGGACACTTGTCCATCTTCTCTTCGATGTCGCGGATGGGGCAGCGCGTGATCCCCTGCGCTTTGGCGTCTTCTATGAAGGCGCGCATCTCGGGTGAGAGCGCGTCCGCGCCCTCGGCGTCGGCGCGGATCTGCCTGGCCCGCAGCTCGGTGAACATCACCATCATCGTGTCGATGTCGAACTCATCGGCCTCGATCATCGCCTGCTTGTTCTCGTCCATCACCCGTGTCGTCACGCGCCAGATGTCGTGGTTGCGCGCGAACCGCTCGACGGTATTACGGGCCAGCGGCCGGGCAATCAGCGGTACGAGCTGCAGCCGTTGCCAGCCTTCCTCCGTCCAGATGATCGGGTCCGTCGCGACGCGGGCGCGCGTGGAGATGGCGCCCGTCACGGGACATTTCGTCTCGACCTCCGCCGTGGCAGGCTCGGGATCGGCGTCATTGCCCTGCACCTTCGTCGCCTTCATCTGCTCGGCCGCCTTCACCTCCGCCAGTGCGATCTCTTCGGCGTTGCCGATGCCCATGATCAGCTGCATGTGCGTCGGCAGCAGCTTCTTGATCGCCTCATCGAGCCATTTGTTGGTCACGGTTGGCGGCGGACCCGCGTTGCCGACCTGCTCGAGCAGATACTCCTCGACGGCCCGGCGCGCGATCCCCTGCGCGAAGGGCGGCACGCGAAGAATCCGGACTTCCGCATCGGGCGCCCAGGGCAGGCCCGCCTGACCATCTTCTTCGATCCAGGGGATGTCTTCCGGGCGCACACCGACCACGCCGGTCAACAGCGCCGAGCACGGCGTCAGCCGCAGCAGATTCTCCGCCTGCGAGCCCAGCTCGGTGTTCTCGACGCGGTGCGCGCCGTGACGGCCGATCACGAGCAGCGACGGCTTGATCTCCTCCACCCACTGCATGATGACCTGGAACGGTTTGCCGATGAGGATCTGCGTCTTGAGCGGCACGTCGGGAAACTGCTGCGCCATCACCTCGGCGCGCTTCAGGTTCGCCTGACACAGCTTGAGCAGTCCCTTGTCGATGATGTTGTTATGCAGCTCTTCCTGCTCTTCGAACTTGAACACCTTGGACGCCTGATACGACAACACGTCCTTGATGTTGTGGAAGACGACGTGATGGTATTCGACATCGAACGCGCTGCACACGTACAGCGAGCCGCCGAACTCCTTGGCCAGCTCGAGCGCTGATTTCATCGCCTTGTAGCTGTAGGACGATCCGTCCACGCAAACCATGAAGCGGCCGCCCTCGAGCGGCTGCTGATCGCGCACGATCAGCACGTCTTTCTCGATGTCGGGCAGCACCCGCGCCACGACGCCGCCCAGCTGCGAAAACGGCTGGCGGCCGAGTCCGTGCGCCCCGATAGCCATCAAGTCGTATTGCCGACCCGACGAGCCGACGAGGCGCGCCGCGGCGTCCTCCTCTTCCGCCACGAGCCTGCCGTTCTCGCCGAGCTTGACGTCGCTGCGGACTTTGTCGCCGCCATCGTAGCCCGCGGCGCGATTGGGATCGAAGCCGATGAGTCCGGGCAGCCGGCCGGCGCCGCGGTTCACCTCGTTGACGATCTCTTCGTAGTTGATGCCTTCGAGCAGCTGCCGGGTGAGCGGAACGCCGGCGGACGCGCAGCGCTTGCCCAGCTGATCGAGGAAGCTGTCGGCGATGAGCTGCAGCCCTTTCTCGATCAGCTTGTCGTGAATCTTGCGCTGCTTTTTAATTTCTTCGGGAGTCTGGAACTGCGCGGGGAGGCCTGTTTCGAGCTGGCGGAAGCGGACATCGTGGAGCCGGGCGGCGTAGACATGATTGCCCGTAATGCGTCCTCCGGTCTTGCGGCACATCTCGATGGCACGGTCAACGGCCCAATCGGAGTGCTGCGAGTTGTCCACCGGAACGAATATCTCGCGGTACACCACTACCTCCTCGAGTGACGCGGCTCGAGCGGGTTTGAATTCAGGATGTAGAAGTGGCTATACGGATGATGGGATATGCAATTTGCGCGGAATGCTGTCAAGGAACGATTTGCGCGTCACCGTTCCAAACCGTAATCGCGTCCACGGGACAGGCGTCGCACGCGCGCACCAACCGCTCGCGCTCCACCACGTCGGGCTGCACGAACACCGCGACGCCGCTCTCGTCGAGCACAAACGCCTCGGGCGCTTCGGTGATGCAGTCGCCGAATCCGACGCACAGCGTCCGGTCGATGCGCACGCGCAGATCGCCAATGCTGCGTTCCTCGAATTCGCTCACATGCCTTCCAGCCCCAGCTCGGTACGGGCGGTATCCATGACCGCGGGGGTGATTTCCCCAATGCCACGCTCACGCGCGTAATCGGCATAGATCTTCTTGACCATGCCGCGCACGAAACTCGGCACGCGCGTCAACCGCTCCTGCGCTTCGGCCGACCACGAGGGACTCGCCCCGGAACCGCCAGCCACCACGGTCGCTCGCACCATCTCGAAGGATTCGGCGGGCACGGTACGCCCGCCAATTTCGACGCCGAGCGAGGAAACGAGCTGGGTTTCCATCGGATTCGTCAGCATCGCCACCACGCGGCCGCACTTCGGACACTTGAAGGTCGCGGCCAACGTCCCATCACCGGGAAGCTGCCGCTCTCCGAATGCCATTTGTTGGTCACATTCCACACACAGGAACTTCACAGCAGCGCTCCGAGAGCCGACCAGGTATCTGCCGACGGGTGCCAGGGGATGCGCGCGAGCACGGGAGCGCCGAATTCGCCGGCGAGCTCGTCGGCAGCGCTCCCGGCGAACCCGGAACCCACCATGTTTTCGACGATCCCGATGAGCTGGGAGCCTCGCTCGACGGCGGCTCGCATCGCACGCCGCACGGCGTCCCTGGACTCCGGTGTGGGGATCGTGACCGTGAGTACCGCCGGCGCGTTTCCGAGGAGGTCGCACAACTCGATGTAGCGTTGCATGCCGGGCGGCAGGTCGAGCAGCAGGACGTCCAGCGATCCCCAATGCACATCGCCCAGGAATTCCCGCAGCGCCGACGCCTCCATTGCGCCACGCCAGACGAAGCTCTCGGCGGTTGGTCCCGTAAACATCAGGGGGGCGCCCTCGTCCAGCAGAAGCGCCATCGAGATGCACCGCACGCCGTCGGCGCCCTGGACCGGCTCGACACGGTCTTGCTGCACCGTGCGCGGCGTGCTGGGGAGGACGTCCAGCAGGCGGGGAATCGTCGGCCCATTCAGGTCGGCATCCAGAATGCCCACCGACCGACCGGCGCGGGCCAGCGCTCGCCCCAGGTGGGCAGTCACATAGCTCTTCCCGACGCCGCCCTTCCCACTCATGACCGCCACGATCCGCCGGACGCCCGCCAAGCTCTCCGCCACTCGGCGGCGCTGGGCCGCGATCTGCTGGGGGAGTCCCGACCGGTCAGGATCGGTCAGCTCGTGATACGTACGCATGGGGGAGATAAGCTAGCCGGTGAGGCGGTCAGGCGGTTAGTATGCGTGGGGAACGTTTCGCTAACTGCCTAACCCTTACCGCCCTCTATGATTGAAGCACTGAAGCAGAAGTTGCAAACAGAAGTCGAGCGCTTGAACCACGAGATTTCCTTCATTCTTCCAAAGGAAATCGAGAAGGCGCGCGCGCACGGCGATCTACGCGAGAACTCCGAGTACAAGGCGGCGCTCGAGCGGCAGCAATTCGCGCAGGCGCGCGTGCATCATCTGCGGCTGCGCCTTTCGAAACTCTCGGACGTACGCGAGCAGGACATCCCGCGCGATCGCGTCGGGTTCGGCTCACGCGTGACGGTCGAAGATCTCGATACGAAGAAAACAGAAGTCTACGCGCTGACTCTGGGCGAGTTCATCGAGGGTGAAGAGGGAATGGTGGAGATGCCCGTATCGATGGCATCGCCCCTCGGAAAAGCGCTGCTCGGAGGCAAGGTTGGGCAGAAAGTCGACATTACCCTGCCCATGGGGAAGCGTAAGCTCAAGATCCTGAGCTTGCATACGGTCCACGACTTGGCGGAGCGCACTTGACTAAAACGTTTTCCTAAGCTCACTTAGACGGCCGTTACGATAGCCAAACCTCTGGGAGAGCCCACGATGTCGATGCGTTTTCTAACCGCTGCGGCGGTTTTCTTGCTTTTCGCCCCTGCGGGACGTGTAGCGGCGCAGGCCGATCCTGATCGGACGGTCGCCGGCGGCGGCACATTCCCCGCCGGCTGGCATGTGCGGACTGAAACGAACCGACAGACAGGTCAGCCCGCGCCGCTCGACAACGTGAAGTTCAGCGCGATGGGCAACGAGCTGCATACGACGGTGGGACCCGCGGCCATTTACTGGCGCGACCGCGACACGATCTCCGGCAACTACCACGTGGTCGCCAAGCTGAGCCAAATGAAGAATCCCGCGCACCCCGAAGCGTTCGGCCTGTTCATCGGCGGAAAAAAACTGGCCGACTCCGGCCAGTCTTACACATACTTTCTCGTTCGCCCGATCGATGGCATGTACTCGATTCGCCGCCGCTCGAGCTATGCGACGCGCCCCACCGCGGTCGTCGAGTGGACGGCCAGCGACGCCGTCAACAAGGCAGATTCGAGCGGCCGGGCGACCAACGAGCTGAGCGTGCTGGTGCAGGGTGGAAAGGCAAAGTTCATGGTGAATGGCAAACAGGTATACACCGGTGATGCGGCGACCCTCGACGTCAACGGCGTCGTCGGGTACCGCGTCAATCACAATCTCGACGTCCACTTGGGGACGCTCGGGATTCACAAGGCATGACCGCCTTGAACTCCGCCACAGACGACGAGCGCTTTTCCTTCACACCCTTCACGCGGCACCCCTTCTTCACGTACGTCAACAAATGGGTGCTTGAGCGGGTGATCTGCCCCGGCCGGCAGGTGATCGTGGATCTCGGCTGCGGTCCCGGCGCGGTTACGGAGCTCATCATCGAGCGGGTGCGCAGCCAGCAGCCGCTACCACGGGTCATCGGCGTCGACCCGTCACCCTCCGCGCTGGACAAGGCGCGTGCCGCGATCTCGTCCAAGTTTGCCGAATTCGTGCAGGGCAGCGCCGAATGGCTTTCCAAGCTCGTCAAATCCGCCGACACGGTCGTCTTCCTCAACGCCATTCACCTGATGCCCGACAAGGGCGCGGTGCTCAAGGAGATCCGGCGCGTGCTGAAGCCGGGCGGCCTGCTCGCGTTCAACAGCACGTTCTTCAACGGCGCGTACGTCGAAGGCACCAGCGGCTTCTGGCGTCGCTGGATCGTCCGCTCCGTGCAGGCGCTGCGCGAGAAGGGGATGGACGTGCAGCACACCGGTCACGCGCCGGCGATGGAATGGTTTTCGGCGGAGCAATATAGCGCCGCGTGCGTAGCGGCCGACTTGCGCCCCACGACCGTTGAGCTCCTGCGCGTCGACATGACGCGTCAAGCGCTGATCGATATCGGCCGGTTCTCGCTGTTTATCGAAGGCGCGCTGCCCGGCGTGCCGCTCGAGGAAGGGGCCAAGGCCCTGGAAGTCGGCCTCGAGCGCACCATGGAAGAGCTCAAAGTGGACTCGGTCCCGCGTCACTGGCTCGAGGTGGTGGCGGAAGCAGTATAAAGGCAAGCTTCCGATGGGCCTCGCGTAGCGCCGCTTCCACGTCCGCCGGCGTCTCTCCACGCGCAAAAATAAATCCGGGATACCGCGAACCTTCGGGGAACGGCACAAGCCGTTCCCCTGGGTGCGCCGTGATCTGCACGTCTTCGATCAGGGGGACGTGCTTCGCCTCTGCGATACCACGCACTTCTTGTAACGTGCCGGCACCTGGAATCGGAATCATCATCACCCCCGCCGCTTGACGCTCCCGCTGCAGCGAGGGGATCGGCATGCCGAGCGCGTTTCTGAGAACGACCTCTTCGAGAGACACCCCGTCCCCGAATTTCAGCGCCGCCGAGCAGCGTCCGCCAATTGGCCGCGCCGCGAGCTCGATGAGCCATGGCCCGCGTTCATTGTAACGCAGCTCGGCGTGCACCGGTCCGTCCGTAATCCCCACCGCCCGGACGGCCCGCTCCGCGCATTGTCTGATCGCTGCCTGCAAACCCGCGGGCGCCCGTGACGGCGTCACGTAGATCGTTTCTTCAAAGAAGGGTCCATCCATCGGGTCGGGCTTGTCGAAAATCGCGAGCACGTGCAGGCGCCGATCCATGACGATGCCCTCGAGCGCGACCTCATAGCCTGGGATGAACTCCTCGATGAGGAACTCCGCGGCGGGCTCCGCGACGATCGCCCGCAGCCGGGCGTGCCCCGCGATGAACGCAGCCGCATTGTCCGCGCGGATGACGCCGCGCGATGCCGACAGCTGCAACGGCTTCAGCACGCATGGGTAGGTCACGCGTGCAGCGATCGCCGCCGGATCTTCGTCCAGCCGTCGCAGCAGGAATCGCGGAATCGGGACAGCGGCCTTGGCGAGTAGCGCACGCTGCTGGTGCTTGTCGCGCGCGGCGCGCGCTGCCGCCACTGGATTTCCCTTGAGGCCCAGGCGCTCCGCGACCGCCGCCGCGACAATGGCGCTATCATCGTCTACGCCGACGACCGCCTGGAGGGGATGTTCGCGCGCGAACGCCCCCACCTGGTCGGCGGCGCGCTCGGGATGCTGAAAATCGAGAGTGAGGAGTCCGGCGGGATTCGCCGCCGCGAGCGTGCTGGGTTGCTCGGAGGCGACGGTCAGCTCGATCCCGATCCGCCGCGCCGCGTCCACGAACGCCGCGGTGCGGTACGTCGTGGTGGGCAGCAACAGCAAGAGCCGGGGAGACGGCGCTATTTCTTTGAGGCCTGGAAGTAGGGGTTGGCGCCCGTCGCGTGATCGGTAATGTCCACGATGCCACGCACTGCGGGCACGGCCTGCGACAACATACCTTCGATGCCCTGACGCAGCGTGACGTCCGCCATTCCGCATCCCTGGCAGCCGCCACCCATGCGCAGCATCACGACGGCATCCTGGACGTCGATCAGCTCGACGCGGCCGCCATGACGCGCCACCATCGGGTTGACCTGCTCGTCGAACAGTTTCGCGACTTGTTCGTAGAGCTCGTCGTCATCAACTGGCGCTCCATCGCTGCGAGCCGGCTTGGGAGCCGCAACGACCGGCGGTGCATCCGACGCCAGCGCGGCTCGTATCGCGTTGCCGACCGCGCGTCCGACCGCCTGCCATGGCGTTGGATTTTGCTTTACGACGGTAACGATGTTGCCGGAGACGATCAGCTCGCTCACATCCAGGCCAGGGATCGCGAAGATCGCCACGGCCAGGGGTGAGCCCGTGGCCTCGTCGGACGACGAGAAGCGCCGCGTGCCGGTCATCACCGGCTCGCTCACCATGAACTTGCAGCGCTGCGTGTCGATCGGTTCAGCGGTGATGCGGATGTCGGCGGGGTTAGCGGGCACCGTTGTCTCTCATCGTCTTTGCCGCGGCCACCATGTTCTTGAGCGCCGCGAGCGTCTCGTCCCAGCCGCGGGTCTTGAGGCCACAGTCGGGATTGACCCAAATCTGCGCGTCATCCAGCACCCGCGACATATTCTTGAGCGCGGTCGTGATTTCGCCGGTCGATGGCACGCGTGGCGAATGGATGTCGTAGACGCCCGGCCCGATCTCGTTGGGATACGTGTATTGCTCGAATCCCTGCAGCAGCTCCGAACCCGATCGCGCATTCTCGATCGAGATGACGTCGGCATCCATGCGCTCGATCACCTGCAACACGTCGTTGAACTCGCTGTAGCACATATGGGTGTGAATCTGTGTACCGTCCCGCACGCCCGCCGTCGACAGCCGAAACGCGTCCACCGCCCACCGCAGGTAGTCGGCCCAGTCGGCACGCCGCAGCGGCAATCCCTCGCGCAGCGCCGGCTCATCGATCTGGATGATGCGGATACCGGCCGCTTCCAGATCGACCACTTCGTCGCGGATCGCGAGCGCGAGCTGCTTGGCCGTCTCGGCCCGCGGCTGGTCGTCACGCACGAACGACCACTGCAGGATTGTCACCGGACCGGTGAGCATCCCCTTCATGGGCCGCTTCGTGAGCGACTGCGCGTACCGGCTCCAGCGCACCGTCATCGCGGTGGGTCGCGAGACGTCGCCGAAGATGATAGGGGGTTTGACGTACCGGGTCCCGTAGGACTGGACCCAACCGTGCTCCGTGAACGTGAAGCCCGCGAGCTGCTCCCCGAAGTATTCGACCATGTCGTTGCGCTCGAACTCGCCGTGGACGAGCACGTCGAGGTCGATCTCTTCCTGCAGCGCAACCGTCTTCGCGATCTGGGCTTCGATGAACTGCTCGTACTGCTCCGCGCTCAGCTGCGCGTCGAGGAATTTGCGGCGCGCCCCTCGCACCTCGGCCGTTTGCGGGAACGAGCCGATCGTGGTCGTCGGGAACGGCGGCAGTTCCGGTTGCGCCTTACGACGCTCAACGAATGGCGCGCTGCGCGTGCGGTCTTTCTCCGTCACCGCGCTCGCCCGGCGTTGCACCGCGGCGTTGTTGACCCGCTTGGAGGCGCGGCGCGCTTTGGACGCGCGGCCACTGGCCGCGATCGCTGCTTTGTCGCCTCGCGCTAACGCCACCACTTCCTGCAGCTTCTGTTTCCCAAATGCGAGCCAGCTCTTCAGCTCGGGATCCAGCTTCGTCTCGAGATCCAGGTCGATCGGCGTGTGCAGCAGCGAGCAGGACGGCGCCACCCACAGCCGGTCCTTGCCGACTTTCGCGGCGGCGCGATCGAGCGCGGCGCGCTGTTTCTCGAGATCGGCACGCCACACGTTGCGCCCGTCGATCACCCCAGCAGAGAGCACGCGACCCTTGGGCCAGGCCGAGAGGAGCGGCTCGAGCTGCTGCGG
>JBHEMG010000025.1:0-5225 GCA_046262715.1 Gemmatimonadales bacterium | reverse complement strand
AGTTCCAAAGGTGGCAGCCTGGAGACATCGGTCAGTGAGGAGTTTCTCAGTTGTTATACATGGCTTCTCGCTGTGTCACGCGACGTTGGACGGCGCCGGATAGACTGAAAAACTCCAAAGCGACCATGTCTCCAGACTGCTGCCTTTCGGACCAGGGGTACAGGTCGTAGCCCTCAGGTACCGGAAACCCGAGCCAGCAAGGAGTGACTTTCCCCTACGCCAGCCCGTCAGATTGTTGACCCGCCCCGTCTGGCGGGCTATCAATCCGTCAAGTCGGGAGCACGAGTGATCGGCATTTCAACGAAAGCACCGCCAAAAACCGCAACGAGAGTAGCAGTCCGCGCCGCCATAGTGGGCGCGGCACTGATCCTGACGTCGACTCTCTCGAGCACCGTACTCGCGCAGGTTCCGACCAATCCGGATACGACTCGCCCCGCGGCGCCGGACACGACGAACAATCTCGTCATGACGGCCGACACTTCCAAAGAAGTGAAGCACGTGGTCAAGAAGGGCGACACGCTGTGGGATCTGGCCCAGTTCTACCTGAAAGATCCGTTCCGCTGGCCGGAGATCTTCCGCCGCAACACCGACGTCGTGAAGAACCCGCACTGGATATATCCCGGGGAAGTGATCCGCATCTGGGGCACCGATGTGAAGTCGGGGGCACTCGCCAGCGCCGACAGCGCCGGTGAAGTGGTCTCACACGTAGTAACCAGGCCCGTTCCCGCCCAGCAACAGGCGGAGAGCGGCGAGAAATCTGATCTGACGGTGTTCGCGTCTCCGTTGAGTCGCGCCGCGGCAGCGGCGCAGATAGATCTCGTCGGACGTTCGCGTGGTGGCGGGGTGCGGAAAGGCGAAGTGGACGCAGCTCCCTACGCCGATCGTAGTGGCGGTCCGAGAGGAGCGGGCGTGTTGGCGGCGAGCGTCGATCGCCCGGGGATCAAGGCGAGCATCGTCGAGTCCCGCTATCAGCTGAATGACAATCTGTACGTCGAGCTTCCGCGCGGTCTCGTGCCGCGGCTTGGCGATACGTACATGTCTTACGTCCTCGGTCCCGACCTCGGCGGCGATTACGGCCAAGTCGTCATTCCAACGGGCCTGTTGCGCATCGAGTCGATGATCCCGGGCCAGCGTCCGGTCGCGCGCATCGTCAAGCAATACGGCGAGATCATGCTCGATGAGCGCGTGATCCCGGCGCCTTCGCTGCCGTTTCCCGCTGGACCGGTGTCGCCGCTCGAAGGCGGCACTCGGGGCAAGGTCGTTTACGTGCACGAGGAGCCCGTCTTGCCGTCGATCGGCCATTACGTGCTTGTCTCCCTCAACTCCAAGAACGGCGTCAAGGCGGGCGACGAAGTGACCTTCATCGACAACTCGACGGGCCGCCAGGACCCGACCTCGGCGCCGCCGGTTGTCGCCGCCGTCGGCCAGGTGGTGAGGGTGACGCCCTATGCCTCCACGGTGATCATTCTGCGGCAAAGCCAGCCGACGATTCGCGACGGAATGCCGGTACGGCAAACCGGCACAATGCCTGGCGACCAGTAGGCCGCATCGCAACAGGCAGCACGCAGCGCATTCAGCAAGCTCTAGAGCGCTAAAGAAGCAGCGAGGGCGTTAAATTAGGCGATCAGATGATTCCGATCGCCCACTTCTTCGCCGTCACGTTCTATCTCGGCGCCGCCGCCATCGCGGCGCTGCCTTTCGCGCGTCGTCTGCGCGCGCCGGTCGGCGCAGTCGTGATAGCCCTGCTGCTGGGCATCGGTGCCCATGCAACCGCGCTGGCTGGCCTCAGCAGACAATCCGGTGCCGCATCGCTTACGGGCCTCGGGCCCGCGCTTTCATTCGCCGGTCTCGTGCTGGCGATCTCGCTGGTCATCGTCGAGAGCCTCGCGCGTGAGGTGAGCCTGACGCTCGTCGCCGCTCCGGTCGCGGCGCTAGTGACGGTGGCGGGAAACCTCGCCGGCATGCGGCCTTTCCTCGAGCCGCAGGGCGTCCGCGCCGTTTGGCTGAGCATGCACATCGTCCTCAGCTTCATTGGCATCGCGGCCTACGCCACGGCGGCCGCGGCGGGTACTATGTACCTCGTCGCCAGGCATGAGCTCAAATCGGCGCGCTTTGGTCCCGTCTTCAGGTTCTTTCCGCCGCTCGATACTCTTGACCGCGTAAACCACCTTGCCTCGATCGCCGGCTTTCTGGGGCTCACCCTCGGACTCGCCCTGGCGGGCGCGTATTCGTTCGAGTACCGAGCGCTGGTGCTGCCCCAGCTCATATGGGGTGTCGGCGCGTGGGCGGGGGTGAGTGCACTGGCGCTCGGCAGAGTGTTACGCGGGTGGCAGGCCCGGCGAGCCGCGTTGATGTCGGCCGTCACGTTCGCGAGCGTGATCGCACTTTACCTGGTCTTCAGGATGGCGTCGCTCAACAGGGGGCAGTTCCTGTGAGCGATTTCCCGATCGCGTTGCACGGTGAGCGCATCACGGCGGTGGTGATCGGAGGTGGGTCCGTGGGGACGCGCAAAGTGCTGGCCCTGCTCGACGCGGGCGCGCGCGTCGATGTCGTCTCTCTGACGGTGACATCCGAGCTGGAAGAAGCCGCGCGGCTCGGGAGAATCACCCTCTTGCGAGAGTCCTATCGCGCTAGCCAGCTCGATCGCGCGACGTTGGTGGTGGCCGCGACCGACTCGCGCGAAATCAACGCACAGGTCGCCGCGGATGCGCGGGTCCGCGGCAAGTTGGTCAACATCACCGACCGTGCCGAGGAAGGAAACTTCCACTCCATGGCGCTGCATCGCTCGGGCGATGTCACCATCGCCGTATCCGCGGGGGGCGTTCCCGGCGCGGCGGCGAGGATCCGCGATGCCATCGCCGAGCGCTTCGACGGCCGTTACGAGCGCGCAGTCTCGGCGTTGCGCGGGCTGCGCTCGAAGCTGATTGCGACCGGCGACGACCGCTGGCGCGCCGCCGCGCCGGAGTTGATCGGCGACGATTTCTGCACATCGGTCGAGGACGGCTCCCTGAGCGAGAAGCTCGACTCATGGGGCTGATCGTCGCCGGAGTGAGCCACGCAACGGCTCCGATCGAAGTGCGGGAGAGGCTGGTGCTGCGCCCCCATGAAGCCCTCACCGAGCTGGCACGTCTTAGAGAAAGCGATTTGATCCGCGAAGGCGTCGTGCTCTCGACCTGTAATCGCTCCGAGATTTACGCCGTCGACAACGGGCGGGAGTTGCTGCCGGAAATCACCTCGCTGCTGTCCGGGAAGTTGGGCGCGGATGCCTCCGCCTTCATCTACGTCCGTCACGACCGGGAGGCCGCGGCGCACCTTTTTTCCGTTGCCGCCGGACTCGATTCGATGATCCTGGGCGAAGCGCAGATCCAGGGTCAGGTAAAGGACGCCTGGCAGCAGTGCCGCTCGGAATCCGGGCCCATTCTAAACCGACTTTTTCAGAGCGCGCTGCTGGCCGGATCCCGGGCGCGGGAAGAGACGGGCATCGGTCGTGGCGCGGCCTCGGTGAGCTCGGCGGCGGTGCAGCTGGCGAAGAAGATCTTTGGCGGCCTCGGCGGACGGCGCGCCATGATACTGGGAGCCGGAGACGTCGCCGAGCTCGCGCTCGAATGTCTGCTCGCCGAGGGAGTTCGGGTTGCCATCGTCGCCAACCGCACCCACGAGCGCGCCCAGGTTCTGGCGGACCGCCACGCGGCGACAGCGATGCACTACGATCAGTGCTGGGAGTCGTTGCGCGATGTCGACGTGCTCATCTGTTCGACAGCATCGCCGGTGCCGGTCGTAACCGTGCCGCGCGTTCGCACCTCGATCGAAGCGCGTGGCGATCGTCCACTCTGCGTCCTCGACATCGCGCTGCCGCGAGACGTCGAAGCGGCAGTCGGAGAGCTCGACAACGTTTTTCTCTACGATCTCGACGATCTGCGGGCGGCGGCAGCGGCCAATCTCGAGCAGCGCGGTGAAGATGTCCCGGCGGCGATGGAAATCGTTGGCGCCGAGAGCCGGAAATTCTGGCATTGGGTGGCGGGGTTGACCGCGGTACCGGTCGTGCGCGAGTTCCGCGAAGAAATGGACCGGGTGCGGAGTACCGAGCTTGCCGCGGCATTGCGCCGAATGGGGCCGCTCACTCCGGAACAGGCCGACGCAATCGAACACTTCTCAAAGTCACTCATGAACAAGTTTCTCCACGAGCCGAGCGTGAGGCTCAAGGCGGCGGCGGCAAATGGGCGTGGACTCGGCGTCGTCGATGCGGCGCGCTATCTGTTCGCGCTGGAAAAGCCGTCGAATGCCGACCACATGACGGATCCCGAGCACACCTCCCTAGGAGACGCGACCGACATTGTCTAGAATTCTCGTAACCGGCGGCGCCGGCTTCATTGGCTCGCACGTGGCGGAGCTCTTTCTCGCCAAAGGCGACGACGTAGTGATCGTCGACGACCTGACGACTGGCAAGAGCGAAAACCTTCCCGCCAAGGCGGACTTCCACGAGATCAGCGTAAACTCGAGCGAGTTTGCCGATCTAGTGCGTAAAGGACGGTTCGACGTAATCGCCCACCTCGCGTCCCAAATCGACGTCCGTCACAGCGTGGCGGACCCGATCAACGATGCGACGATCAACATTCTCGGCACGTTGAACCTGATGGAAGCGCTGCGCCAGAGCGACGCCAACAGTCGGGTCGTCTTCAGCTCCACTGGCGGCGTGCTCTACGGTGATTTCAACACTCCGCCCAACGTCGAGACGTTCCCCAAGGACCCGGAGTCTCCCTATGCGATCTCCAAGCTCAGCATCGAGCATTACCTCGCCTACTACGGCAAGGTTCACGACAAGGACACGGTAGCGGTGCGCTTTGGCAATGTCTACGGTCCGCGACAGGATCCGCATGGTGAGGCCGGCGTCGTGGCGATTTTTTGCGGCCGGATTCTGAGCGATCGTCCGTTGACTGTTTTCGGGGACGGTCTTCAGACCCGCGACTACGTCTATGTCGGCGACGTTGCTCGGGCGGTGTGGCTCGCTGCCACCAAGCCCCTTCCGCCGCGCGGACGACTCGATGCGCGCGCCTTCAACATCGGCACCGGCAAGGGAACGAGCGTCATAGAGATTGCGAAGCTGCTGCAGCAGGCCGCCGGCAGCAGCGTTCCCGTGGAGTTTGCGCCGCATCGGCCCGGCGAGCAGCAGGAATCGTTCGTCGAGGTGACGAAGGCCCGCGAGCAACTGGGCTGGACGCCCGAGG
>JBHEMG010000024.1:0-10456 GCA_046262715.1 Gemmatimonadales bacterium | reverse complement strand
AGGCGCCGGGTCTCACCGGCCTCACGGGCCGCAGCCTCGGCGAGCCGAACGCGGGCCTGATCCGCTTCGGCACGCGCCTCATCGAGCGCGCCGCGGAGCTGCTCGAGCCGGCACTCGAGCAGGAACGTCCGGTCCGAGCCGATTAGGACCATACGTCACTATAGTAAAATGCGTCAGTTCGCGAAACCCTTTGTGACGCGGGGGGCCTTCGCAATCACGACGTGTGTCGCGGCAGGGGACGCGACGTGCTGCGAGCAGGTGTAGCCGAGCGCCGGCAGGTCGAGCCCAGCGAGGAGGTGCTCTCCCGACCCGAGCAGGAGCGGTGCGATCGCAATGTGCAGCTCATCGATGAGTCGCGCTTCCAGGAACTGCCGGACGGTGGATACGCCCCCGCCGATCTGGATGTCCTTGCCATCCGCGGCGTCGCGCGCCTGCGCGAGCGCCTCATGAATACCGCCGGTGATGAAGTGGAACTCCGTGCCTCCTTCCATCACTACCGTCTCGCGCGGGTGGTGCGTCAGGACGTACACCGGTGCGTGATAGGGCGGATTCTTTCCCCACCAACCTCGCCAGGTGGCATCGGGCCACGCGCCGCGGACCGGGCCGAACATGTTGCGGCCCATGATAAAGGCGCCGACGCCCACCATCGCGCGGGCCGCGAAGTCGTCATCGACGCCGGTCGTTCCACCGGACTTCCCAGTCATCCGCGTGAACGTGCGGGTCGGGATGAACCATGCGTGCAACGCTTCACCACCCTCGCCGAGTGGTTGTTCGATTGTTTGGCGCGGTCCGGCGCCGTAGCCGTCTAGGGAGATCGCGAAGTTATGAACACGAACTTTCGTCATGCTCCAATCTAGTCTGCCGCTTGCTGCTGCTCCTGCGCCTGCTCGTCCGCCAACAACCGGAATGACTTCACCGCCCCCGTGAGCCGGTCGGCCGCCTCGGCGAGCTGATTGGCCGAAGACGCGATCTCCTCGGTCGACGCACTCTGCTCCTCACCCGACGCGGCCAGCTCCTCCGCCGAGGCGAGCAGCGTGTCGGTCTGGCCCGCGATCGTGCCGAGCCGGGTCGCGATCTCTTCGACCAGCGCGCGCATCTCTCCTGCCGACTGCGCGATTTCCCGGCTCCAGGTGTCATTGGCGTCCGCCTCCGCCGCCACCATCGTGAGCCCCTGCGCCGCCGTCTGCGAGGCTTCGCGCACCGCCGCGCCACCCTCCGCCAGACGTACCAGCCGGTCCCGCGTCCTCTGGACGCGCTCGAGCACGCCGCGCACGGTGTTCGCCGTTTCGCCGGCCGCGGCGGCCGCGACCGACGCCAATTTCCGCACCTCGTCGGCGACCACGGCAAAGCCACGGCCCTGCGGACCGGCCCGCGCCGCTTCGATCGCGGCGTTCAACGCCAGCATGTTCGTCTGCGTCGCGACCGATTTGGTCTGTGTGACAAAGGTCTGAATCTTCGCCGTGGCCTTGGCGAGCGCCTCCGCTTCTTCCGCGCCCTTGGTCACCTCATCGGCCAGCTTCGCGAGCCGGGCGGTGCTCTGATCCAGGCCCTCTTTGTGCCGGCGCGCGAGTGCCGCGAGGTCGGCATTGCGGCGCGCTGCTTCCTCGGCGCCGCCCGCGAGGGTCGCGGCGATCTGGAGAATGCGCGCCGCATCGTCCGCCGCCGCGCGCACCAGCTGCGCCTGCTCGCCGGCGCGGCGCGACAGATCCTGCGACGTCGAGGCCATTTCTTCGGTGGACGCGCTCATCTCTTCCGTCGACGCCGAGATCTCCGTGGCCATGGCAGCGGCTTCATCGGCCGCCGCGCGGATTGCGCCGACCAGCCGCCGCAGCGCCACGACCATCGAGTGCACCGACGACAGCAGCTCGGCGACCTCGCTCGCGTCGGCGCGGTGCGTCGACACGGTGACCGAGAGATCGCCCGCTGCCACCCGGCTGGCGATCGCCCCGGCCGCCATCACCGGCTCGGTCACGAGGTGTCCGAGGCGCCGGGCGAGCCAGAACATGGCGCCGATCGCGACGGCCGCCACGAGCAACGCGCCGATCCAAATCGTGAGCTGGGTGGAGCGTGCCACCGCAAACGCGGTCGCGGCCGGCTCGCGGTACAGCACCCACCATTCTCCCTCATTGGCCGGCACCGACACGACGAGCTCGCGATCACCGCCCGTGGTGGTGATATGCGCGGTCGCGGGCTGCGTCTGGAACGGGAGCCGGTCTTTGTCGGGAATCGGTTGGAGCAGCAGCGTGGCGTCCCGCGCGACCAGGACGGTTTTGTCCGCGGCTACGACCTGGAGATAGGCGCGTCCCGCGAGCTCGTCGCTGCCGAGCAGTTTTGACAGGCGTTCGAGACTGAACAGCGCGCGCAGCACACCGACCGGTCGGGTCTGCCCGGGCGCCTGGATCGCGACGTCGAACTCGAGCGCGGTCTCGGTGCCCGTGGTGTCGGATTGCGGCTCGCCCTCGTACGATCCCTCTTCCATCGTACGCTGCCACCATGCCTCGTCGCGTTGCACGAAATCCGGCGAGTCGCCCGCGACCAGCACGTTGAAGCCATGTCCCTCGGTGAGGCTCAGCTGCGAGAAGTCGGAGAGCACGGTGTAGGCGCGGAGATAGCTGCCCAACGCCGCATCGCCCCCCAGCTCGCGCAAGGAATCGAATCGCGTTTCTAGCGTGGCGATCGAGAGCTGCGGCAGACCGCGCACGACGGCCTCCGCCCCACCACGGCGTACCACGTCGATCACCTGCGGCATGCTCGCCAGCGACGTGACTTCGCGATGCCGTTCCTTCAGGTATTGTGTGACGATCGCCGCCACACGGGTGGCGACGTCGCGGCCGCGAATGTCGGCTTGTTGTTCGAGGACGTGGCCCACCCGGCTGCTGGCGATCCACGCGACGAAGACGACGAGAAGGATGGCGGCGCCGGCCCCCGAAATCATAAAGCTCTGCCGGAGTTGCTGTGACTTGATCGCCATTCTGACTTAGTTTTAGCTCCACATGCGAGACATCCCAAGCTACGACCCGTCTTCGATCGAAGCAAAGTGGCAGGAGCGCTGGAACGCGCGGCATACCAACGAGCCAGACCTCGATGGCGCCGAGCGGCCGTTCTATAACCTGATGATGTTCCCCTACCCGTCGGCCGAAGGGCTGCACGTGGGCAACATGTTCGCGTTCACCGGCGCCGACATTTACGGCCGCTTCAAGCGGCTGCAGGGCTACGACGTGTTCGAGCCGATGGGGTTCGACGCGTTCGGCATTCACTCCGAGAACTACGCGCTATTGACGGGCACGCATCCGGCCAAGCTGATCCCGCAGAATATCGCGACCTTTCGGCGCCAGCTGCGGCGCTTCGGCGGGATGTTCGACTGGCGGCACGAGCTGTCGACGACCGACCCGGCGTACTACAAATGGACGCAGTGGCTGTTCGTGCAGCTCTTCAAGGCGGGGCTCGCCTACAAGAAGCGCGCGGCGGTCAACTGGTGCCCCAAGGACAAGACCGTGCTCGCCAACGAGCAGGTGATCGATGGGCGCTGCGAGCGCTGCGACACGGCCGTCGAGCAGCGCTTTCTCGATCAGTGGTTCTTTCGTATCACCGCGTTCGCCGAGCGGCTGCTCGCCAATCTCGATCACATCGATTGGTCCACTTCCACCAAGCTGCTGCAGCGCAACTGGATCGGGCGGAGCGACGGCGCCGAGCTGCTCTTCGAAACGCCGTCGGCAAAGCAGATCACCGTCTTCACGACCCGGCCCGATACGGTGTTCGGCGCGACCTACCTCGTGCTCGCGCCCGAGCATCCGTTGGTCGAGGAGCTAACGGCCCTCGAGCAGCGCTCGGTGGTGAAGGCGTATCAGCGCGAGGTCCAATCGAAGGACATCGTCTCGCGGCGCGTCGGCGACAAAACGAAGTCGGGCGTCTTTCTCGGCTCCTACGCGCGCAATCCGGCGACCGCGGAGGCGATTCCCATCTGGATCGCCGACTACGTGCTGATGGAATACGGCACCGGCGCGATCATGGCCGTGCCGGCGCACGACAAGCGGGATTTCGAGTTCGCCACGCAGTTCCAGCTTCCGATCAGGCAGGTGGTCAGCGTCCCCGGCGAGACGCTGCCAATTGTGTCCGAGACCGGCACGCTGATCAATTCGGGGGCGTTCGACGGCCTGTCGGTTTCTGACGGCCTTCGCAAGATCGTGCCTTGGCTCGCCGAGCGCGGGCTTGCGACGCCACGCGTGCAGTACCGTTTGCATGACTGGTGTATATCGCGGCAGCGCTACTGGGGGCCGCCGATCCCGGTGATCTACTGCGAGCAGTGCGGCGTCGTGGCGGTGCCCGAGAAAGATCTTCCGGTGGAGCTCCCGCTCATCGACGATTTCCGCCCCGATGACACGGGCGTGAGCCCGCTGGCGCGCCACGAAGAGTGGTACTTCGTGAAGTGTCCCCAATGCGGGGGCCGCGGCCGGCGTGAAACGGACGTCTCTGACACCTTCCTCGATTCGGCGTGGTATCACCTGCGCTATCCGTCGACCGAGTTCGACGACCGGCCGTTCGATTCCGCGCGCACAAAGAAATGGCTGCCCGTGACCAGTTACATCGGCGGCAACGAGCACGCCGTGCTGCACCTGCTGTACTCGCGGTTCATCTGCATGGTGTTGAATGATTTGGGGCTCGTGCACTTCGACACGCCGTACCCTAAGTTCCGCGCGCACGGTCACATCGTGAAAGACGGCGCCAAGATGTCGAAGCGGCGTGGCAACGTCGTCGTGCCCGACACCTACATCCAGCAGTGGGGGGCCGACACCTTCCGCATGTATCTCATGTTCCTGGGCCCCTTTCAGGAGGGTGGCGATTTCCGCGACGAGGGGATCGTCGGGATACGGCGCTTTCTGGAGAAGGTGTGGGCGTTGGTGCATGCCACGGCTTCAAGGGGGGCGGGGGCGGCAGGGTCTGTCGAGCAGAAATTGCATCAGACGATTCGCAAGGTGACGGCGGATACCGACGGGCTGCAGTACAACACCGCCATCGCCGCCATGATGGAATACGTCAACGCCGTCCGGGAGCAGGGAGCAGCGCGCAGGGAGCAGATCGAGCCGCTCGTGCTCATGCTGGCGCCGTACGCGCCGCACATCGCCGAGGAAATGTGGGAGCTGCTCGGTCACCAGGGGTCGGTGTTCGAGGCGCGGTGGCCCGCGCATGACGAGCGCCTTGCCGCCGCGGGCGACGTCGAGATCGCCGTGCAGGTGAACGGCAAGCTGCGTTCGCGCCTGCTCGTGCCGCGCGGCATGGCGCAAGAGGAAATCGTGAAGATCGTTCTGGCGGATGCGGCGGTGAAGAAGTTCGTCGACGGGCAACAGCTCAAGAAGGTGATCTATGTGCAGGATCGGCTGGTCAATCTCGTCGTCTAGAACACTTTCGCGATGAAGCCGCCCACGAAGTACCCGACGGCGGCCACTCCCAATCCGATCACGAACATGTCGATGCCGCTGCGGATCACGCCTCGGCCCGTGAAGAAGCTGCGCGCCGCTCCCACGGCGAAGTGCGACAGCATCGCGATGATGAACGCCCCCCAAATCGCGACTCGGCCCTCGAACACGAGAAACGGCGCGACGGGAATGAGGGCGCCCACCGCGGTCGCGAGCCCGGTGATCCATCCTTCGCGAAACGGCGTCGCATGCGCCTCGCCGATCTTCAGCTCTTCTCGCACCGATTCGCCGAGCGCGCGCTCCGGATCGCGCATGACCTCTTCGGCCATGCGCCGCGCGGTGCGTGGCTCCACCCCTTTCGCTTCGTACAGCAGCGCGAGCTCGTCCTGCTCGATGTCCGGCATCAGCCGGATCTCTTCCTTCTCCATCGCGATCTCGTGCTCCCACACCTCCTGCTCGCTCTTCGCGGCGAGATAGCCGGACGAGCCCATCGAGAGCGCGTCCGCGACGATGCCCGCCACGCCCGAGATCAGGATCACGTGCGGCTGCACCGCGGCGCCGATCACGCCCGCGACGAGCCCGAAGTTGGCCGTCAGCCCATCGTTAAATCCGTACACGACGTTCCGCAGGAATCCGCCCGACCCCGTTTTATGCCACGGCTCGGCGCCTTTTCCGGCGAGGTTCGCGAGCGTCCCGGCATGCGCCGCGGATTCCTTGGCGAGTTGCAGCGAGACTTCCTGCGCGTCGGGGAGACGCGACGCGTTGTGGAGGTTGAGGTACCCTTTGACCTCCTGGCCCTCTTCGCGCAGCAGCATCGGCAGCAGATAGCGGGTGCCAAAGCGGCGTCCGAACCAGGCACGCAGCCGGGCATTCACGGAGGGACGGGCGTTCGCCACCAGGTGCCCGTGGTCGGCGAGCAGCTTGCCCCACATATGGACGTGGCGCTCTTCCACGCCGGCGGGCTTGATGTAGACGTCTTTGCGGTGCGGGTCCCGCTCCTGCCCGGCGAGCGCCAAATAAAGGAAGGCCGCGTCAGCCTCGTCTTGCCAATGATGCAGCCATTCCTTCACGTCGGGGTTCGCCATGCGGCACAAGCTACTGCGTCCCAATGCCTTAAGGAACCATGGGTCCCCCTAGGCCATCTCGCGACGTTCTACGTAGTTGTGGCATCATACTTTTCGGACAATGACCGTGGCTCTCGCCGTTCCGGACATTCTTGTCGCCCGAGCACAAGCCGGGGATGAAGAAGCCCTCGAAGCCCTGTTCCGGGCCTTCGAGACGCCCGTCTACAACCTCGTGCGCCGCATGCTGCGCCGTCCGGAGGACGCGGAGGACGAGCTGCAGGAGACGTTTCTCGAGGTGGTGCGCAACATCAAGCAGTTTCGCGGCGAGGGACATCTGTGGGGTTGGGTGCGACGCATCGCATCGACCAAGGCGCTGATGCGGATCCGCCGCGATCAGGTTCGCGCCACGGAAGAGCTGGACGAGACGCCCGGCAAACCGGGAATGCACGTGGGCGCGAACATCGATCTGGAGCGTGCCTTCGAGCAGTTGTCGCAGACCTCGCGGGCGGTGGTGTGGCTGCACGACGTCGAGGGCTACACGCATGAAGAGATCGCGGAACAGATGGGAAAAACGGTCAGCTTTTCGAAGTCGCAGTTGGCGCGAGCCCACACCCGGTTGCGTGGCATGCTCGACGAGGGAGCGAACGCATGATGCATTGCACGATGGAAGATCTGGGAGCGCTGCGCGCGAGTGAGGCGTCGGTGTGGGCACGCCGCCACATCGCGGACTGTCTTCAGTGTCAGGCCGAGCTCGAGGCGCTGTATCAGCGGGTCGCGCAGCTCAAGTCGCTGCCCGCCTTGCGGCCGTCACGCGATCGCTGGCCGGTACTCCGTGCCGAGCTACGCGCGGATCGGTCGCGTCGTCGTCGTACCTGGAGCGCGTGGGGCGGCAGCCTCGCGGCCGCGGCGGCGTTGGCAGGCGTGCTGCTGGTCCGACCGTGGGGCGCCCAGAGCTCGCTCCATGCGGAGCTGAGTCAGGCCAAGCAGCAATCCGCCACACTGGAAGATTCCCTGCAACAGTTCGGGATCGACGGGCGCGTATTGAGCGGTCACGCGGCCGCCGTCGTGGCAGAGCTGGAAGACCGCATTTCCGTAATCGACGGCTCTCTCGCCCAGCGCAACATCGCGGCGGCGGGAGGAGATGCCGAGCTGGTAAAACTTTGGCAGGAGCGCGTCGGGCTGATGTGGGAGCTCGTCACGGCCCGCGCGACGCGCGCTCGCTACGTCGGGCTGTAAGGCCCTGGAGGAAGAGCAATGATGCGCAATTGGACTATCGGAATGCTTGCCGTCTGTCTGCTGGTACCGGCCGCGGCACGGGCGCAGGACGCGCAGCCGCGCCCGCGTACACGGACCCGTCCGCGCGTGCGGGTGCAAACCGCGCCTTTCGGTGTGTTCTCGTTCAATGACAACCGCGGCCGGATCGGCGTCGTCGTCGATACGCGCGCGAACGCGACGGGCGACAAGGTCGGTGCGCGCGTCGAAGGGATCACCCCCGGGGGTCCAGCGGAAAAGGCGGGGATCAAGGCAGGCGACGTGATCACGCGCTTCAACGGCACCACACTCGGCGGAGCGGCCAGTGCGGACGACGAAGACTCGGGTCCGGGGATGAAGCTGATCGCGCTCGCGCGCGAGCTCGAGCCGGGCGATACGGTGCAGGTGGAGTACCGCCGCGGCAACGACGCGCGCAAGGCGTCGGTCGTGGCCGAAGATTTGGGAGGGGGCGGCAGCAGCTCGAGCTGGAGCGAGATGCCGGACATGCGTGGCGACATGGTTGAAGACATGCTGCCCAAGATGCGCATGGGCCCGGGCAACGAGTTCGAGTTCGCGTTCGGCAGCCCGTGGGGCGGCATCGAGCTGGTCGAGCTCAATCCCGATCTGGGCGATTACTTCGGGACGCGCGAAGGGGTGCTGGTGGTGAGCGCGCCGGAAGATTCGTCGCTCGCCTTGAAGGGCGGCGACGTCATCGTGTCGATCGCCGGCCGCAAGCCGACGTCACCGACGCAGGCGATGCGGATTCTCCGCTCCTACGATCCGGGCGAAACGGTCACGCTCGATGTGCTGCGCAAGCAGAAGCACGTGACGGTGAGCTGGAAGGTACCGGACAATGAGATGCGTCACTTCCAGATGCAGCCGCGCATGCACGAGGAGCCGAGTGTGTTCAAGCTTCGCGACGTGATTCGGACGACGCGGGCGATCTAAGAAACTCGTCCTTATCTGTTCGGCCCGATCAGAATCGCATTCGTCAGCATCTTCGCCGGTCCGCGCCAGAAGGCCCTGAACAGCGGATCGCTCAGGAACAGCACGACGCGCCCGCTCCCCTGAGATTCGACCGCGGCCCACGTCGTCCCTTTGAGCAGACGGGCCGTGTTGTCCGGCCACGTAAAGCCCGACAACACCAGGGAATCGGCGGGATCGGTGAAGCTCACCGGATTGGCCCCGGCTTTGGACGGCCGCCAGAACGTGTCGCCATCGATGAAGACGGGGATCTTGTTGCGCTCGTAGCCGAGCGTGAGCCAGTGCGTCGTGTCGAGCGTGGCCCGGAAGATCGCTCCGGGAATCCATTCGGGCCGGTCGCGGGGTGCGGCCGTCGTCGAGATCGCTGGGGGCGCGTCGCCCACCAGCGTGGTATCGGCCTTCGCGGTGCTGTCGGGCGCCACGCTGGCGACGCTGGCGAGCTCCAGATCCTTGTTCGCCGCGAGATCCCCGGCGCCGCCGTAACCGATCAGCACCCCACCCGAGCGGACCCACGCCTTGAGCCGCTCGACGCCGTCATCGCCCAACTCCCGGCGCATCCGGCTGCCATTGCCGTCGGGAATGATCAAGACGTTGAAGGTCAGCAGGTCGTCCATGCGGCCAATGGCGCGCAGCGGTACCGGGGTGAACGTCGTGCCGAGCTCTTTGTCCAGGAAATACCACAGCCAGCCGTAGCTCGTTTCGGAGATCCCGTCACCGGCGGCGACCAGGATCTTCGGCGCCTGCAGTGCAATCACTTCATCGGACCCGATGCCGATGTCCGCCGAATCGGGAAAGGCGGTCTGCACTGGAACTACCGGAACGCCCAGGGCCGGCCCGAGGGCGGCGATGCGTTCGTGGAGTGCCGGCAGGTTGCGCTGCGTGCGGACAATGAACGCGCCGCGGGGATAGTTGCGGCCGTCCGCCCGCATCGCCGTGCGGGAGATCGACAGCCGGAACCCTTCCGCCTCGAGGGCGAGCGCGAGTCTCGCGGCTGCGGGGCGGTCGTTGAGAAAGAGATACGCGCTGCCCGCATGCGTTGGTGCCGCCACAGGCGCGACGGTGGTATCGGTGACCGCATCGCCCGCCGCCCCGCCGTCTTCTGTCCAAGCGGCGTCCAGGTTGAAGGACAGGGGCAGGGACCACGCCGTGATGTCGCAGAAGCCGTAATCCTCCTTGTCCGCGTCCGCACCGCGGCGGCGGTTGCGGCGGAACTTGGCCAGCTCGCGCTCCACGAACGTGCGCTGCAGCTCGGCATCGGGCTCCAGCATGCCCTTGGCGAGGCGTCGCTGCGGCTGATTCAGGTCTATCACATAGCTGCCGGCGGGGAAAGTGCGCGCGCTGCCGGCGCCACGGCTCAGATAACTGTGGGCGGCGCGCGAGGAGAACGGTTGGCGCAGACGCGTGACCTCGATGCCGTTATGCAAGAGCAATCCGACGACGTGCGCCGCCGATTGCGGATCGTTGCCGGGGACGATCACGACGCGCTTCATGCGGTCGGTCGCGGCTTCGGTGAGCGCGGAGCGCCGGAAGTCGTAATAATCGAGCAGCCGGTTCTGGCGATTCTTGGCCGTCGTCTCGAGCGTCGCCAGCGAGGCGACGAAGTGATGTGCGATGCCGTCGCGTAGCGTGGAGATCGAGCCATCGTCGCGACGCTTGCGGAACTCGGGCCCGCCGTCCGTTTCGTACGTCATTCCGCTCGCGCCCTGGAACGTGGTCCACTCGTCCCAGTATCCTACGTAGAAG
>JBHEMG010000023.1:0-20910 GCA_046262715.1 Gemmatimonadales bacterium | reverse complement strand
GAGCTGCTGCGGCGCGCGCACCAGGTCGACGTGCAGGCCCTGCACCGGCAACGACAGGGCGGTCGTGAGATTGTCGTCCAGACCGGCGAAATACGTCGCGACGAGCAGCTGCAATTTCCCGGCGCGCGACGCCAGATACTTGTAGGCGCTCCGATACGCATCGCGCTCGCCCTTGCTGCGATCGAGCGCCAGGCACGGCTCATCGAGCTGCACCCACGTCGCCCCCGCCGCGGCCAGGGATTCCAGCACGTTGCCGTACACCGGAAGCAGCGCATCGAGCAGGGACAGGCGGTCGAACGCCCCGCCCTTGGCCTTGGCGAGGAGCAGGAAGGTCAGCGGCCCGATCAGTACCGTCGTCGCGTCGATCCCCACCGCTTTGGCCTCGCGGTATTCGTTCGCCGGCTTGGCGGACGCCATGCGGAAGCGCTGTCCGCGCTCCAGCTCGGGGACGATGTAGTGGTAATTGGTGTCGAACCACTTGGTCATTTCCATCGCGGTGACGTCGCGGCCTTTGCCCTGGGAGCCGCGCGCCATCGCGAAGTAGGTCTCGGGATCAACCCATTCGCCGGTCCAGCCGTACCGCGGTGGCACCGCGCCCACCATGGCGCAGGTATCCAGCATGCGGTCATAGAACGAGAAGTCGTTCGCGGGAATGCGGTCCAGGCCCAGACCCTGCTGCAGCTGCCAGTGGCGACGGCGCAGCTCCGCGCCGGTGGCCAGGAGCTGCTGGCGAGTCACTTTGCCGTTCCAGTACCCTTCGGTCGCGCGCTTCAATTCGCGCGCAGCACCCAGGGGTGGGAAGCCCAAATTCGAGGCGATAGTCATATGAGGAAGGGGAATCTTAGAGGGTTCCGACCACTTCCGGTACTTGGCCCGGTTATTGCCTCATCCAACCCCAGGGAAATGACTATCCAACCGCGCAGGGCCCAGACTTCGGTGGGGCCTGTCGTCATCTCATTGGCGGCAGGGACTGTCGTGCTGCTCGGCGGTCTGCTCGTAAATGGTTGTCGGATCAGCAAGTTACTCAGCCGATCGGGCACTGAAGGTGTCAGCGGCTCGATCGTCGTGGTGCCCTCCGCCGTACGGGACTCTGCCATCGCCGGCACGAGGGCCATGCGGGTGACCACCCTGGCCGTCACGGGCGGGACGTGGTCCGCCACCGCTGACGGGGATTGGATCCATGTCACACCGGCAAGCGGCGGGGCGCGCACTGACGTGCGCCTGGCGCTCGACCCCCAGACCCTCACGCCCGGCTGGCACAGCGGGGTGCTGACGGTACAGGAAAAGGAAAGCGACCTCACCGCGGTCGTCGCCGTCGATTTCAAGATCCAGCAGCCCGTCCTGAAGGTAGAACCGAACGACCTCAATTACACGGCCCGCAACGATCATTCGGTTTTCAACGACACGCTGCGAATCACCAATGAGGGCGATGGGCCACTTGCGTGGACCGCCCAGAAGGAAAACGGCAGCGGTTGGCTGACGCTCGCCGACACCGCCGGCACCGGACCCAGCACGATCGCCGTGCGAGCGAGCAACGAAGGTTTGTCGTACTTCGGTACCTATCGCGAAACGATCATCGTAACGTCACCCGGCGCCAAGAACAGTCCTCAGCGAATTGAAGTCACCCTGCGTCGGAAGCGTCACGACTAATGGCCCGCTCGCGCAGCATCCGCCAGTTGTGCTTGTCGGGCACGATCGCGCTCCTCGCGTTGTCGGTTGCCTGTCGCCTGGACATGTTGCTCAAGCCTACGGGCGCGGCGCGGTCCCAGCTCACCGTGGCCCCGCGGGAGGTGCGTGATTCCGCGCGCGCCGGCTCGCACGACATCCGCAGTGTGGATGTCGCCATCGACAACGACGGCGGCGGCTCATTCACCTGGACCGCCTCCGATCATTCTCCGTGGATTCAACTCGATCCCCAGGACGGCGAAGCCCCGGGTACCCTGACGATCTCCCTCGATCCGGAAGATCTGGGGCCGGGGGTCTACGAGGGCGACGTCACGATCGTCGCCCGCGAGGCGGGGGACAGCCAATTCACGACGATCGCGGTCACGTTCGTGGTGCAACGGGCGGGGCTTTCCGTCACGCCCACCTCCATCGAGCACTCGACCAATGTGAACAGCAACCAGTCGTTCAACGAAACGTTGCACGTGAGCAATAGCGGTACGGGGCAGCTCAACTGGACCGCGAGCAAATCGAGGCCGTGGGTGACGCTGGGCGCGACCTCCGGCAGTGGAGAAGGCGACATCCCGGTCACGATCAATAGCAGCGGCCTGAGTGGAGGCACGTATCACGACGACATCGTCGTGACGGCACCCGGCGCGCTCGGGAGCCCGGTACGTGTCTCCGTGACGCTCACGGTGCTCGCGCCCGGACTGGCGGTAAATCCGAGCTCGATCCATGAGTCGGCGCCGGCAGGCTCGACGACTCCGGTGACGAAGAATCTGCATGTCTCGAACTCTGGCAACGGCGCCATCACGTGGAGCGCGACCAAACACCAGCCGTGGGTCTCGCTGTCACAGACGAGCGGCGGAGCGCCGGCCGATGTGACGGTCTCGCTCGATCCGACCGGCCTGCCGCCGGGCATCCAGCGCGACACGATCGTCTTCAGCTCGGCGGAAGCGACGAACGGGTCCATAGAGATCCCGGTCGAATTCGAAATCGTACAGCCGGGCCTCTCGGTGACTCCGCCGTCGATCAATGCGACCGCGGACGCCGGCGACAACAAGAAGCAGAACTTCGATCTGCGAGTGACAAACTCGGGTGGCGGCACGCTCGGCTGGTTCGCGAGCACCGACGCGGATTGGATCTCGGTGGATCAGCTGGGCGGGATCGCTCCATCGACCCTGACGGTGACGCTGGACCCACGCGACCTCGGCGCGGGGACGCATACCGGTAACGTGACCATAACGTCGCCGGGGGCGGCCGGCAGCCCATTCGTTGTCCCGGTGCAGCTCGTCATCAGCTCCAAGCCGTGCAACGCCATCGGATTGGACCCCGACGTGCAGCGCCCGGGCACGCTCGACGCGAACGATTGCGAGGCACCGCACCGGCCCGGCAGTTTCGCCAACGTCTACAGCTTCGACGCCAACGGCGGCGACACCTACTCGATTCGCCTCGAGGCAGGCTTCGACGCGTATCTGATTCTCAGTGACTTCAACGGCAACGTCTTGGCGCAGAATGACGAGTGCCCCGGAGAATCCGGCACGGCGTGCATCCGCGAGTTCACGGTCCCATCAGGCGGCCGCTACTTCATCGAAGCGACGAGCACCGCACCTGGCGCGACCGGACCACTCACGATTACCGTCGTCCGGGAGCGGCCACCCACCCCGACCCAGGAGCTGCGCCAGCTCCGCTCGGATGGCAACACGCCGATTGGCATCGGCGAGACGATTCCCGACAACACCGTCGTCTTCCGGGGCAAGGTGAACGATCCCAACAAAACCCAAGCGGTGAGGCTCGAAATCGAGCTGGAGCCGCTGGGCAGCCCGCTTACGAATGTGGCTACGCACACGAGCGCTTTCGTCGACCCTGGCGCGACGACAACGGTGACCGCCGGCGGCCTGACGGACAGCGGATATCACTGGCAGGCCCGCACGTGCGACGACACCGGTCGCTGCAGTGTGTGGTTGCAGTTCGGCAATAACGCGGAAACCGACGCTGACTTCAGCGTCGCCGTACCTCCACCGGGCGGCAGCCCGGCGAGACGGCCGTAGGAAGGGAGACCAGCCGTGATTCGATTACTCGCCGCCGGACTGCTCATGAGCATGCTCCTCGCACCGGTCACCCTCCGAGCCCAGAGCGCCTCCGCGCTGTTGGACCAGGGCGTCCGTGCCTACTCGCAGCGCGAGTATGACGGCGGCGCCTGGCTGCTACGCCGGGCGTTGTCCATCGATGGCGCCAATGCCCTGGCCCCCAGTGAAGCGGCCCGCGCCCTCATGTATCTCACGGCTGTCGAAGTCGCCCGCAATCAGCGCGACTCCGCACTCGCCGCCGCCCGGCGCCTGATCGTGATCGACCCGAAGTACCAGCCGGACGCGCAGACCTTTTCTCCGCAGGTCGTCGCGCTCTATCAGCAGGCGCGGCGCACCTCGCCGACTGTTTCCATCCGTGCGTCGGGCGACACCGCGATTCGGCCGGGCGCCGACGCTTTCATTGTCCGATTAGGCTCGACGACCGCGCCCGAGGTCGTCGCGACGGTGAACGGCGACGACGGACGCGTGGTGCGGACGCTGTTTACCGGCACGATTCGCGATAGCGTGGACGTGCGGTGGAACGGCCTGGATGCGTCCGGAAACGCTCCGCCCGCGGGCCGCTATACGATCATGGTCACGCCGACGGCGCGCGAGCGGCGCAGTGCCAGCGGTGGCGCCACCTGGACGCTGCGCTTGCCACTCGAGCTCACCCGGCCGGCTGTCGACACTACGCCACTGCCTGTGGCGCCGCCCGATTCGTTGTTCCGGCCGGAGCGCGGCGACATGCACGGCGCGATGCACGCGCTGATTCCGGGCGTGTTGGCCGGTGCGGCGATCGTCGTGCTGCCGAAAGTCGTCGCCAACGGAGAACACGCCAGTGGCACACGACTCATCGTGGGCGGCTCGGTAGCGATTGCCGGCATCGCCGCCTTTCTCTCTCATCACCCGGGCCAGAAATTGCCGGGCAACGAGCAGTACAATCGCAACCTGCGCGATCAGTACAAGCGAAATTCCGCTGAAATCACGCGTCGCAATGCCGACCGCGTGCGCCAGGCCCGACTGATCATCAAGCCCGGGGCGCCATCGCTCCAGACCGGTGAAACGCCATGAAGGCGCTTGCTGGCTCGTTGCTCATTCTCGCCTTCACCATCCCCGTGGCTGCGCGCGCGCAACGCCTGCAGTTCACCGTTGGTGGCGTGGCAGCTCAGGAGATCGTGCAGAGTCACGTCGACGCCTCGAGTGATCGCTTCACCGGTCTCGTACTGGGTGCCGAGGGTGGCTTGGTGAATGACCGGTTCGTGGTCCGGCTGCGGTACGGCCAGGGTCGCGTGAACCCGAAGAACGGTGACGGTCTCGGCGGCAGTCTCGATTCCCGCGATGTCGTCGAGGGTGAGGCGTTGTTCGGGTTCCGCGCCTTGCCGTGGCTGACCCTGTTGGCCGGGCCGAGTGCTCGCGCGTACACGATGGGCGACATTGACGAGCGCTGGCTCATTTGGACGGGCCGTGTCTCGGCGCGCGGCGAGCTCCTGCCAGGCCGCATGCAATCGTTCGTCGAGGTCTGGGGCGCGCTTTCAGGCAACGTCGGTGATCCGGCACTGAAGGCGAGGGGCCGCGGGGCCAATGGCGGGTTGGAAGTACACCTTGGTGAGCGGGCGCTCTGGGGCCGTCTCGGCTATCGCATCGAGTCCACGCATGCCGAGGGCCTGCGTGAGACTGTAGAATCATTGACTCTCTCCCTCATCTACGGCCTCCCGCAGTAACTCTGCGGCCCCCGTTGCGCGAGCACCGCGGGCTGTGACTTGACGATTGCCGTCCGATTCCCTACCGTGGCGGCGGGCTTCAAGCTCCGGTTCGACGCTGTCCTCTCTCTGCGGAGGTGCCACCATGGGCAAGATCAACATGCAGAAAGTGATTATTGGTGGGTTGATCGCTGGTGTCGTGCTGAATGCCATCGATACAGTCCTGTACGGCGTGATCCTCAAGCCGCAGATGGCGGCGGCCATACTCGCGATCGGCAAGCCGCCGATGAGCAACGCCCAGATCCCCTGGTACGTCTTCCTCGACTTTGTCACCGGCGGCTTCCTCGTGTGGCTGTACGCTGCCATGCGGCCGCGCTTTGGCGCGGGACCTGCGACTGCGGCCAAAGCGGGCATTGCCGCATGGTTCGTGGGCAGTCTGCTGACGACGCTATTCATGTGGCCAGGCTCTGTCATGCCGCACAATCTCATGATTACGACCACGTTGGCATCGCTGATCGAGTGGCCCCTGGCTGCCGTGGTAGGTGCCAAGTTCTATCTGGAAGGCGCCGGGATGGGTGCGGGGATCGGATCGGGCGCCGGCGCGGGAATGGGCGCGAGAATGTAGGATTTCAACGGCGCAGAACGACGTGAAAAGGCGCGGTGGGTGGCATTGCACTCACCGCGCCTTTTGCGCCCGTCACGCGCGCCGAACTTGCTCGCGACTAGGGATGCGGCGACCGCTGCGGATGGGCCGGATGCTCGTGGCCCGGCGGCGGCCCATGCCGAGACTGCGCGGCGGCCGCACGCGCGAGCCCCTCAGCCGCCTGCGCTGGTGCGGTGCCCTTGGCGATCTCCGCTTGTACCTGACGCGGAAGCGCCAGCAGCTCCGCAGTTGCACGGCCCGAGTGTAACGTCGCGCGCACCAGGGCGACGTTCTCCGTTTCCGGCACGCCCAACGCCGCCAACGTTCCCGCCACGCGCAGCCCGGTGACGAGTGCCGGCAGGGCGGCGCCGCTCTTCGCGAGCTGCGCGACATCGCGCCCATTCAGCCCAGCGGAAATGGCAAATCCCCCAGCCGCGATCGCCAGCGTATCGGGCGCCAGCCCTGCCTCCCGCAGGGCCGCCGCCGCCGAGTCGAGCTGCGCTGCCACCACGCGCACGGCCACGCCGACACGATCCGTTGGAATCCCTTTGGCGCTGCCCTCGATCGCCTTTTGAATCAGCGGATCGACCGGTAGACCTCGCGCCGCGGCGGCCGAGCCGATCTGCGTCACGAGCGCGGCCAGGTCCGGGGGGACGCGGCCATCGAGCCGCTCGGCGATTCCCTCCTGCATGCCGAGTAGTGCGAGCGGCAAAGCAAGAGCTGTGAGCATCATAGAGTCAGAACGCTGTTGCGGCGCCCAAAGCCGTCGTCCACCGCGGGCGCCGCCGGATCGGGTACCCATCGTTCGCCGTCAACGACGAAGGCGTATTGATGCTGCCCAGCGGGCAGGGTAATCGTCGCCGTCCAAAGGCCGTTCGGGCCGCTGCGCACAAGCGGCGTGGCGTGCGCATCCCACTGATTGAATGTGCCGGCGACACTCACCTGATGTGCACCGGGGGCCGTGAGGGCGAAGCGCACCATGACCACGGTGTTCGATACCGACTCCCGCTGGTGGGACGGCCAACCGAGCCACAGCACGAGCAACGCTGCAACCGCGAGGGCGGGACCAAGGATCCAGGGCCGCGTCAGCTGACGAATGCCCGAGCGCTGGGGCGGCCGGACGAGTGCGCGCATGACATGCTGCATGACACCCGACAACTCCACCGGCCGGCGATCGACCGCGGCGAGCAAGCGCAGCGCCTCTTCGCCTTCCACGCGGAGTTCCGCGGGCAGGGCTGCGATCGTGATCTCGCCGTCCAGCAGCTGCTTCACCAGAGGATGGAATTCGCGTTCGGTCATGTATGGTCTCTCAGTTGTTCGCGCAGCCGATCATAGGCTCGGTGCATCCGCATCTTCAGCGACGGTACCGACGTGCTCAACCGCTCCGCGATTTCGCCGTACGACAACCCTTCGACGTGCTTCAAGACGAACACTTCACGCTGATCCGGCGTGAGCTCGAGCAGCGCGAGCTGTAAGGCGCGGCGCCGCTCCGCCGTTTCCGCTCCACCTTCCGTACGATCTGCCGCGGCCACTGCGTCCGCCGCGTCCAGCGGCGCCTGCGTCCGGTTGCGGCGTTGCTCGGCAAAACAGCGATTGCGCAGGATGAGGAAGAACCAACCGACAAACTTGTTGGGATCCTTGCATTGTGCCAGCTGATCATACGCACGCACGAATGCGTCCTGCACCGCATCTTCGGCCGCGTCGCTCGAGCCCAGCATCCGGGCGGCGTAGCGGGCGTACTGGTCACGATAGCGCTCCACCAGCAGGGAATAGCGCTCGCGGTCTCCCGCCAGCACGGCCCGAACGATCTCGCCATCCGACGCCCCAGTTTCAGGCCGCAACCGATTTCCTCCGCTAAAGAGCACACCGCAGGGCATCTGGTAACGCAGCGTTACCTTTTCACCCCGGGCGAATCTTCAACGTGTCATGTCGTCGATGCTAGAGCCCCAGACACCCGTTGTTGCCGATGCCGTCTTGATGAATCGACTGGCCCTGCGGGATTCCACCGCGCTGGTCGAGCTAGAGCGCCGGTATCGCGCATCACTATACGCTCAGGCTTATGGCGTCGTAATGGACGCCAGTGCCGCGGAGCGCGTCGTCCATGATACCTTCTCCCAGCTTTGGTTTGCCGCGACCCGCTACACCGGGACCCGCAGTCCATTGACGTTGCTGCGAGAAATGACCCGAGAGCTGGCGCGCGCCGAGCTCGCCTTACGCCCTGCACCCACATGTCGGAGGTAAGATGGTGAAGCGAATTCTATCGTTCGGCCCCGCCCTGTTACTCCCTGCCCTGCTCGTGGCGCAGGCGCCGAAAGTGGCGACTCCCAATGAGCACGCCTCGGACGTTGCCAAGGCCAAGGTGGCCGCGAACATGGCGCGGCGCGCGATCCACGTGCGCGGTGAAGCGGTGGACCTCGATAACCGTCCCGTGACGCCCGCCACGCCCGCGGTACGCGCAACGCGCGCCACTCCGGCTGTGCCGAACCCCGACGGCGGTCCGGCCACCCGCGCCGTTCCGGCCACGCCGGCGACTCCCGCGGTGCCGGCATCCGCATCACATAGACCCGATAATCCAGGTGCAGGCCACGGCCGTCGCCCGTAAGTAGGCCGCGTTCCCGCTCGCTATCTTACCGGTCCCATGAAAGTGGGACCGGTTTCATTTTTAGCCCTGCTCGCCATTGGGCCCTCAACGCTCGCCGCTCAGCGACAGGCGTCGCTCGGTATTGGGACCGGCATCGTCCGATACGCCGGCGGGTCGAGCTTCAGCGCATTCACCGCAGCCCCCTCTCTCCAGTTGCTCTCCCCCGCGACCTATGTCGGCATCGGAGGCTCGGTATCTCTCCTCGATAGCGCCGTGTGGGCGACCCAGGGCCGTGCGGATCTGTGGACGACCTTCTCCCAGCGTGCGAGCGGCGTCCGTCCAGCGCTGAGTATCTCGATTGCCGCAAGCTCACGGTCCGACGGACTCGCTGCAGGCTCCGGGATGGCGCTGGGCGAAGTCGCCTGGAACAGCGTCGCACTGGGTGCCGGTGCAATCACCGGGGTGATCGAGGGTGAGCCCGGGGTCGGAGCACTGCGCGTGCGCGGCCGCGGGTGGCGGCCATTGGGTGACTCACCTGCACAACTCTCGCTCACCGTTGAAGGTACGCGATTGCTCGGCGCGTGGTACGCGGACGTCGTCGGAGGGGTGAGCATCGAGCGGCGCAGGCTCGTCGGATCAGTATGGCTGAGTGGGCGGACGAGCGAGCGGTACGGCTCGACCGCCGCGGCGAGTGCCAGCGTACAGTACTTCCTCACACCGCACGTCGTCGTCGAAGCGTCCGGCGGCAATTATCTCCGCGATCCATTTCAGGGGCTGCCGCGCGCGGGATACGCCACCGGGGGGATCAGGCTGTACGCGTCACCGCGCGCGCAGCTGGCGCGCGCCGCGATGCCCGCGAGGCCGGCAAGGCTTCAGCCACTCATCGCCACGCATCGCGGCGGCGACACCGTCGTGGTGCGGTTTCGGATGCCGGCGGCGCAGTCGGTCGCAATCGCCGGCAACTGGAATTCCTGGTCGCCCGCTCCGCTGCGTGGCGTCGGAGACGACGTCTGGGAGGCGGCGCTGCGGCTCGCCCCTGGCACGTACTACTTCAACCTGATCGTCGACGGAACGGATTGGGTCGTACCAGGTGGGGTGGCGGTCATTTCCGACGGTATGGGGGGAATGCTCGCGGTCCTGAACGTGCTCTGACCCCGGTGCAATCCCTACCGTGGAGGCGGGAAGTCGCCAAACAAAACCGCCGGGCGGCAGTGCCGTCCGGCGGTCTGTATTCGTGGCTCGCGCCCGTTGCGTCAGTAATTGAAGCGCATGGCCAATCCCACCGTCCGCGGCTGATTCGTCAAATAGCCCACCCGAGCCCGCGTACCGCGCTCCCGATCCAAGGCCAGCAACGCAGTCTCGTCGAGTGCGTTATTGAGGTACACGGATAATTCCCAGCTTTGACGCGTCAAGCCGGCGCGCAGGTTGACCAGACTATACGACGGCAGCAGAGGATTGAATTGGAATATCCCCTGCGACAGAGGACCGCCGATCGTGTTTGCACCGAACGTATTGAGATCCAGGCAGCCGAACTTCTGACCGGCACACGCGGCACCGACGCCGTCCCCCTGGTCGTCGATCGACGTGTATCGCGATCCGACGTACTGATACGCTCCCGACACAAAGGCCCGCGATCCGGCGGACACTGACCAGCCGTAGGTGAGGGACGCGCTTCCCTGGAATTTGGGGACGCTCGGGAGCCGGTTTCCGCTTGCAATCCCGGCGACCACGTTCCCTCCCTGACTGAAGGTCGTCAGCAGCTTGGAATCGCTCAGGCCCGCGGAGACGGAAAGGTCCAGGTGCTCGTTGGGACTCGCCGTGAGCTCGAGCTCGCCGCCCAGCGACCGCGCCTTGTCGGCATTCAAAATGAGTCGCGAGGAGCAAGACCCGGCGGTGACGGTCAGCTGTAGGTCTCGGATGTCCATGTAAAAGGCCGAGAGGTTGAGCGAACCCCTACCACCCGCAAACTGCGTCTTGGCGCCCGCCTCGTAGTTCCAGGCCTTTTCATCCTTCCAGGAACCCGCCAGTGGTCCGAAGGTGGTCAAATCCGCACCGGTACAGAGCGTCGCGTTGAGTGGATCGTTGATCCCACCCAGCCGGAAGCCCCGCGAGGCTTGCGCGTTGAGCGTGACCGCGTCCGATACCTTGTAGCTCAGCACAAAGCGCGGTGCCACGCCGCTCGCATGGGTCTTGCCCGTCGTATCAGTGGGTACGGCAAATACGCCATCGAAAATCAACGACCGATCCTCGGAGAAATTGTAGTAGCGCAGGCCGGCCGTCACGTCCAACCGGTCGGTCGCGGACAATGTCACTTCGCCGAAGGCGGCAGACTGTTTGAGATGGTTATGCAGCTTGGAGTAGAACAGCACGTCGATACCCGCTCCTAAATTTCCTTGGCTCCATCCCTGCGTGCCACCTGCAAACCCTTCCGCAGCCGCGAGCGAGTCGACGCCCACCGCCTGGACGTTTTGCCCGTAACCCCGTTTGCTGTCGCCGTAGAACCCGCCGACCAGCCAGCGCAGCTTGCTCGCGACTCCCGTCAATCGCACTTCCTGCGTCCACACGCCGCTCCGCGTGGTGTCATTGAGCGGCGCGTCGAGTGTGTACACACGGTCTGACAAACCGAGCGTACCACCCATGACACTACCGGTGAGCGCGGTGGCGTCACGCACGACCAGGATGTTGCGATGCGTATAGGATGTCACCGACGAGAGCGTTGCCCCACCAAGCTTGTACTGCAAATTCACGTCGCCCAGCACGAAATTATCCGTGTAGGGCTCGTTGATCTGCGTGAAGAGCTGCCGATCCCCCAGCGTGACAGCGCGCCGAGTCGTCGTGTATGGATTGGCCAGGATATTGAACGCATCGATCCGGTTCCACCCCTCTGCCGTCGTCCGCTGGAAGACGATGCGCGGCGTGATGCTGAAGCGATCATTCGGCGCGAGCCGCAGGGCCGCACGGAGACCCGTCTTGTCGCTCGCGTTGACGTCCCGATTGATCCGGAAGTCGGGTTGCACGGCGTCCATCCAACCGCCGACATGATTGCTGAAGGCCACGATGCGAGCGGCGGCACGCTCGCCTATCGGCGCGTTCACACCGATCTTGGCGGTGCTGCCGGGCGATCCACCGCCAACCCAGTGCCCCCCCACCTGGCCGAACGTGCTGCTCGTACCCAGCTCGGGCTGGTTCGTGATGTAGCGCACCGTGCCGGCCTCCGAACCCGCGCCAAACAGCGTCCCTTGCGGTCCCCGCAATACCTCCACGCGGCTCACATCGAAGAGATCGAGGTCGGGCGTGAACAGCGACAATGAAACAGGCGAGTCGTCGAGATACGCGCCGACTTGCTCCTTTACTCCGGGCTGATCGCGTGCAATCTGCCCTGACGAAGCGCCGCGCATCGCGACCTGACTCTGTCCGGGGCCGAGGTTTTGCACGCTGAAGCCCGCAACGTTCTGCGCCACCTGCTCGATGGTCTCGGCGCCGCGCAGCCGTAGCGCCTGTTCGGTCGGCGCGGCAATCGAGAACGGCACGTCGGCGAGCCGCTGTTCGCGCAGCATGGCGGTGACGGTCACCGCTTCGAGCTCAACGGCCTGCATGACCAGGTCGACGCTCGTCTCTGCGTTCTCGCTCACGACGACATTCTGCCGAACCTGCGCGCGCAAGCCGGGCAGCGAGGCGGTGACCGAGTAGGTGCCAGACGAGAGATTGGCGATGGCGTAGCTGCCGTCTGGCGCGGTTACGGCGCGCCCCGATGACTTGGCACTCTGGGCGCGAACGGTGACGCCAGCCACGGGATCGCCGCTCGCGTCGCGAACGGTGCCCTTGATGCGGCCGTTTTGCGCCTGCGCCGGCGCGGCAGACAACGCAACGGCGAGTGCGGCAAAGCTCAGAAGTTTTCCTACGCGAACCATAGCACTCCTCCTATTGGAGCAGACGCATTTCTGCTCGTGCATACAGGTAGCGGCCATTGTAGCCGAAGGGCGATGCCGCCGCCCAAGGGAATGTGTTGTCGTTGTTGTTGAACTCGGCCTTCGGCCGGTCTGGATACACGTCGAACAGATTCCGCGCGCCCACCGACAGATTCACCGCGCCGAACTGATAGCCGACCTCGGCGTCGACCAGCGTCTTGGCGCCGTACACTTCCCGGTCTGTGAAACTCGGCTGCGCCGACGCGAAGCCGCCATAGTACGAGATCCGCCCGAGCCCGTGCACCCGGCCAACCGTGTACTGCCCGGTGAAGGTGCCGCGCCAGTCCGGACGCTCTTCCTCGATGCCGACTTTGGTCACGAGATCGAGAATGCTGGTCAGGTCCGTAGCGGTACCCTGCAGAATCTGTGGCAAGGGATCGACCCGCGTGATGCGGTTTTTCGTGTAATTCACCGCGGCGCTCAGGTCCAGGCTTCCCGCCCCAGCGGGCAGCGTGATGCCACCCGTCACGTCGATGCCGTTCGTCCTCGTATCGAGCCCGTTCGTGAAGAACTGCACGGCCCCGATGGTGCCCGCGAAACCGGAGTCGGCCAGAATCCGCGCCGACACCGTATCACTGCCCCCGAACGTGGCGCCGAGCAGAATCCGGTCCTTGATCGTGATGCGAAAGTAGTCGACAGTGAACGTGACGTTGTCACGCGGAGTGAACGCAAATCCCGCGCTGAAATTGACGGAGGTCTCTTCCTTCAGCGGCGTGGCGCCGAAAATCCGCGATGCCCGGTTGTCCACGGGGAAGTTGCCGACCTGGACGAACTGCCCGCCAATTACGTTGGTCGTGGTGTGACTGAAAAAGCTCTGGCTCAACCCCGGCGCGCGAAATCCGGTGCTTGCCGCCGCGCGCAACGCGAGTCGCTGCGTGGGCTGCAACCGCAGCGCCAGCTTGCCGGTAAACTTTTGCCCGAAGTCGCTGTAATGCTCGAACCGGCCCGCCACGTTTGCCAGTAACTGCTTGGTGAGCTGGCTTTCGAGGTCGATGTACGCGCCCACGTTGGTGCGGCTGTGTTCGCTCGCGTCGGACGCAGCGAAGCCCGGGAAGACGGACGAGCCCGCAGGGGCGGGAAGACTGTCGTCATCCGGCGTCCCCCAGATGCCGTCAGCGCCGGCGCTGTCCTGCGCGAGGTGGTACCCGTTGATCCAGGACGCTGAATCGCCCGCGGCGATCGTGAAGCGCTCGCGCCGGAATGCCGCGCCCAGGGCGACGTTCACCGGAGCAGACAGTCCGATATGCAGCGGCTTTGCCAGGTTGAGCGATGCAATCGCTTCCGTGCGCTGCAGGCGACCCGCGAAAAAGGCGAGCTGGTTCGCGATGCCGGGATCGTCACCCGTGCCGAGCAGGCCGTCCGGACCGGGCGCGCAAGCCGTGTCGAGGCACGGCCCGAGCGAGGGGTTATTGGTGTGCTCGAGATCGTAGTCGAACCGGTTACGCCCGAACGATCCGCCGAGGTCGAGCGACCAGCCGCTGACGATGGCGCGGAACCCCGCCACGCCGGAGTAGTCGGCGATGTCGGGATGGAACTGCGGCAGGAATCCCTGGGGATAGAAGTTCGGCCAGTTCTTGTTGCTGTCGGAATAGCGCCAGAATCCATTGCCGGTTCCGCCGCGATGGCTGTACCCGCCGAACGCGTAGACCTCGCTCGTGCCGCCGTCGTTCAGCGGCATGCGGAAGTTGGCGAACGTCATCGCGTCCTTCTCGAGCCCGTCGCCCCAGTGATAGTTCGGTTGGGTCAGCGCATTACGCTTCTGAACGATGCGGCCGGTCAATGTGTCGATCACATCCGTCACACCGTTGGCGTCGGCCAAGAAGATGTCGGGCCAGGCGCGATTGGTGGGATCGCGGTGCAGATACTCTCCGAATAGCGCCAGCGAGCCGCGCCCCAGGCCGATCCCGAATCCGCCGTTGAGATCGGCCGTCGTGCCGTCATTTGGATATCCCTGCGTGCGGTACTGCCCTGCGTCGACGTTCAAGAAGGGCGAAAACCCGCCCTCCTTCAGCACGACGTTGACCACGCCGGCGATCGCGTCCGAACCGTATTGCGCCGACGCACCGTCCCGCAGCACTTCGATCCGGTCGATGGCACCGCCCGGCAGTGCGTTGAGGTCCACACCGCTCGAGCCCGCGCCCATGCCGTACGCAAAGGTGTTGAGCACCGCCATCTGGTGGCGGCGCCAGCCGTTCACCAAGACAAGCGTGTGGTCCGGACTGAGGCCGCGCAGCGTGAAGGGCCGCACGATGTCGTTCGCGTCCGTGACGCTCTGGCGCGGAAAGTTGACCGATGGGGCGAGCGCCTGAAGAATCTGGCTGGTTTCGTTCGTCCCCTGCCGCGCGATGTCTTCGGAGTTGAACACATCCACCGGCACCGCCAGCTGTTCCGCGGCGGTGTGCCGCGCGCGCGAGCCGACGACCACGTCCACCGGCGACAGGCTGATGGCCTGCTCTGCCAGAGCAAAGTCCTGTGTGACTGGTCCCGGCCCGACCGTGACGCGGACCGCCTGTTGCACGTAGCCGAGCAGGCGAACTCGCATCGTGTACACTCCCGCCGATACGCCGCGAATCTCATAGCGACCCTGCTCGTCCGTCGTGGTCCGGAAACCGCTTCCTTCCGCCGAGACCTGCGCGCGCGCCAGTGGGGCGCCGGCGGCGTCCGCCACGCGGCCGCGGATTGAGCCGCTCTGCGCCAGCAGCAACGACGGCACCAGGACCAGACCAGCGAGTAACGTCTCAACGCGTCGCATATGCATGCCCTTGTAAAGAGGAACCGTGGCACTAGTGCTACAGCGCGCCGGGAAAACCGTCAAGCGCGCGCGCATATAGTAGAGGGAAAACGGCTGGCGGGCTACCGAATCAGGATAGGCGATGCAGGCGCTGAAAGTGCGGCTTCTCGATGAAGAGATAGAACGCAAGAATCGCGAGGTGGGAAAACGCAGCGGCGATGAGCGCGGGCCACGAGCGACAGATCAATGCGAGCCCGTAAGTCTGGAGATAGCCGACGGTGTACATCGGATTATTAACGAAACGATACGGGCCGCTCGTCACAGGCCCGCCGGCGTCATCGGGGTCGAAAAAGTTGTACCAGTAATACGCCTTGGCGCCCAGCGTCCGCGCTGCCCACAGTTTGATACCGAGTCCCACGACGGCGAGCACGGCGCCGGCGGTGAACGAGACCGCCGATCGCAGCGGCGGGGTCCACGTGTTGCGAGTCGCGACGCACAGTAGGATAAACGCCACCGCGTCGTGGTTCATCACGAACGCCGCGCGGCGCCGGAACACCGGGAAGTCCACGGCCTGGGTCTCCCGTCGCAACGACCAGCCCACGAACGACACGTACGCCACCCGACTGAGAATGGCGTACCCGAATATGGCTGCCTGGGTCGGCGTCAACGCCGGCCGTACACGTGCACGGTCGCGTTCGCGGGGCCCGGCGTCGTAAGCAATCCCCCGACCGTCCGATAAAAGAAGTCGATGCGGCGAACGATGCGCGCATTGCCGGGCAGGTCGATCACACGGCTCGTCGTGCCGCCGCTGAACAAGAATCGCGTCGCGGGGGAAAAACTTTCGCCGTTGCCGAAGGTAATCTTCACATCGAACATCTCGATGTTGCCGCCTTCGACATCGAAGCGCACCGCGCGAAATGCGCCCTGGCCGCCCGCGAGCACGGCGTCGTGATCCACACGGAAGTCCACCGGACGCGCGCCGAGATGCTCCCATCCCGCGGTCGAGGCCGGTGCGGTCGTCAGCGCGGCCCGCGCCTCGGCCACCGTCGCGGGCTGCGGGGCGGGGGCGTCCGTGCCACGGCCGAACACACGCACAGTGGCGCCGCCGCGGCGCAGCCGGCTGCGGTACCAGAAGTCCACGCGACGAATCGCGCGCACTGGGCCGGGGAGATCGATGGTACGGCTCCAGGAACCCTCGCGGAATTGCACGCGCGTGTTGGGTGACCAGGTGTCACCGTTCCCGAACGTCACGAGGATGTTGTACATCTCGAGGTTGCCGCCCGCGACCTCGATTTTGACCGCCGTGTACGCGCCGGCGCGCGCGCCGACCAAAATGGCGTCGTGATCCAGCGTGAAGCTCACGCGGCGCGCACCGAGCAGATCCCATCCTTGTTGCGGGAACGCGAGCAGCAGGGCGGCGGTGAGTACGGCACGCATGCAGCACCTCCGAAGTTCGGGAAATGGCCGAGGCACAACATACAATGCGCGCGCGCGGGGCACTAAGCCTCGGGTGCCAAACGGCATTAGACCGCAATTCCCCCCACCGGCTGATAGTGACGGGAATTACGTCTTCGTAGGTTGCTTGTGCACGCAGTTCTTCCTTAAAACAATCACGGAGAGAATATGCGACTCGACCCGAATAACCCGCGGCAGCCGCGCCCTGACGAGACGGGCCCGATGAAGAAGAAAGATGGGGAGCGCAATCGCCCCGGCTCGAATCCCGAGCGCGAAGACGAGGGTGGATACGTTGAAGAGGAGCGGTAGGACATGAACGGTTCGGCCCGTCGCGCTTGCGGCGGGTCGAGCTGGTCCTGCTGAGCTGAACGTGCGTGCAGGATGATGGCCACGACGACCGCCGAGGATGTTCGGCGGCCGTCGTGTTTGGGCCCCCTTCTTCCGGCGAACTCTGCAACCCAACTCTGCAACCCTTGGCAAGGCCAGCCTATCCAAACCAGCATTCCCAATCTCCCGGAGTCACTATGCGGTTTGCCGTTCTCCTCCTCGCCAGCTTTCTGGCGGTTCCCGTACTCACGGCTCAGCACGTCGTCCCGTCCGACGGTCAGTGGCTGATCGAACCGGCAGATCATTCTGGCACAGTTCAGCTCACCGTTCGCTACGGGGAGGGCAGGTACTCGAATAACTGGGGCCGGGACGTGCTAGTGAGCGAGCTGGCGGGCCTCTCTGCGGCCGACATGGATGGACCGGGGAAGCCGGTGCACTTCCAGATCGTCAGATCCGCCGGCACGCTCAGCTGTGAGGGTTGGTTTGAAAGCCGCAGAGGCTCGGGTCACTTCACCTATCAGCCGAACCCCGATTTCGTTGCCCAGTTGGCCAAGCGCGGCATCGACCCGCCCACTGCGAGAGAGCAGTTCGAAATGACGATGGCGGACGTCGGACTGGATTTCGTGGACGAGTTGAATCGGCAGGGGTACGCTCGCCCCACCGCCGCGGATCTCGCGCGGATGGGGACGCATGGTGTGGATCTACAATATGTCCGCGACCTTGGGGCGCGGGGATACAAGCTCAGGGACTCAGAGGGTCTGGTTCGGACGCGGGATCACGGTGTGGACTCGGAGTTCATCGCGTCAATGGACAGCGCCGGTTACAAGAACCTGAGCGCGGCGGACCTCGTGCGCGTGCGGGATCACGGTGTGGACGGCGAGTATATCGCGGCGATGCGGGCACGGGGATTTCAATTCAGGGATCCGGAGAGTCTCGTCCGGCTGCGGGATCATGGCGTGGATCCGGAGTTCATCGCGTCGCTCGACAGCGCGGGTTACAAGGACCTGGATGCAGAGGACCTCGTGCGCGTGCGGGACCATGGTGTCGATGGTGACTATATCGCGGACATGAAAGAGCTGGGCTACGCGGCGAGCCTCGAGGAGCTGGTGATGTCACGCGATCATGGGGTCGACGCCTCGTTCGCCATGTCGCTCAAGGAGGTGGGCTACGAGCACCTGTCGCTGCAGGATCTGCGCCGGGCGCGCGACCACGGCGTCACCAGGGCGTTCATCCAGCGCGTGAAATCCCGAGGCTACGGGATGCCCTCGCTCGACGAGGTGATTCGGCTGCGGGACCGGGGGCTCGACTAGCAGATAGCGGCCGCACTGGTGGGGCCTCTGCAGACGGTGTAGCGTAGAAACGGTCCCCCTCGTCGGAGCCACTCATGCGCGTACCAGCCATGTTGGTGCTGTGCGTCGTCACGCTCACGGCTGCTCCTCTCCGAGCGCAAAGCCTCGATCCTAGCCTCCTTTCCGGGCTTGCCTGGCGCAATGTCGGCCCGTTTCGCGCCGGGCGCGTGTCCGCGGTGTCGGGGGTCATCGGGCAACCAGGCGTGTTCTACTTCGGCGCTCCAAATGGCGGCATCTGGAAGACCACGAGCGCCGGCGAGACCTGGTATCCCATTTTCGATTCCGTCACCACCACGTCATCAATTGGTGCCGTCGAGGTGGCCCCGTCTGATCCGAATGTGATTTACGCCGGGACGGGCGATCAGGACTCCTACTTTGAGGGGCCCGGCAACGGCATGTTCAAGTCTTCCGATGCAGGAAGTACGTGGCGGCCCATCGGACTCGACGGCACGGAACAGATCCCGTCCATTCTCGTGGATCCGCACGATCCGCGCACCCTCTTGGTTGCAGCACTCGGTCCCTTCCGGGCCCATTCGGAAACGCGCGGCGTCTTTCGGTCGACCGACGGCGGAACGTTGTGGACCAAAACCCTATACGTCGATGACCAGACGGGTATCGAGAAGCTCGCGCGGGCGGATGACCAACCCGACGTCATCTTTGCCACCAGTCTGTTCCATTACTTCGCGCCCGGCCCGGCCAGCCCGCCGCCTGCCGATAGCACGCGCACACGCACGCGTCTGTATAAATCCACCGATGCAGGAATCACGTGGCGGGAGCTGTCGGGCGGCGGTTTGCCGCGACTCGCGGGGCGCACCTCCATCGCGGTTGCGATGAGCACCAACGCGCAGCGCGTCTACCTGATCGGCGACTTCGGCCTGTACCGTTCCGATGACGGCGGCACATCGTGGCGTCAGATGGCCGCGGACGACAAGCGAATCGCGAATGGCCAGGGTGGCTTTAACTGTGGCGTCTATGTCGACTCGAAAAATCCGGACATCGTATACACGTTCAGCATTACGGCATATCGATCGACCGACGGTGGCAACAGCTTCACAGGATTCAAAGGCGGTCCGCCCGGAGGGGACGACCCGCAGGTCATGTGGATCGATCCCACGGATGGCAGACGCATCCTCATGGGTTACGACCAGGGAGCCATCGTCTCTTTTAACGGCGGGGACACCTGGAGCTCATGGTACAACCAGTCCACGGAACAGATCTACCACGTCGCCACCGACAACTCGTTCCCATACTGGATTTATGGAACGCAGCAGGACGCCGGCGCGATCGCCACGCGTAGCCGGGGCAATCTGGGCGCGATCACATCGCTCGACTGGAAGCCGGTGCCCGCGTGGGAGTGGGGCACCATTCTGCCGGATCCACGGGATCCGAACACTGTCTTCTCGGGCGGGTTTGGCATCTCGAAAATCACCTATCCCAGCGAAGAGTGGATCAACGTGGGTCCTGACTTGGAGCCGTCGCACACGCTTCGCCGCTGGTTCGAGTCGCCACTCCTTTTTGCGACATGGCACGGCCGACGTGAGCTCCTCGCGGGCTACCAATACGTCATGGCCACGACGGATGCCGGCCTGACCTGGTCGACGCTCAGTCCCGATCTCACGGTAGCGCATCCGGCAACGCCGGTGGCTACCGGAGCGCGGCGCGCGACTCGCGACACGACCACACCGGGCTACGTTGCCATCGCCGCCATCGCGGCGTCTCCACTGAGTCCGGGCGTTATGTGGGTTGGTACCAGCAACGGGATCCTCCAAGTTTCGCGGAATCACGGAGCGACGTGGACCGACATCACGGTTCCTGGCAGCCCAGTAGGTCCGCGCCCTGTCGGCATGTCGCTGGAGGCGTCGCCGTTCGACGCGGGCACAGCCTACGCGGCAATCGATGCACACTATCGTGGCGACTCGGCCCCCTACATCTACCGAACGCGCGACTATGGAAAGACGTGGACGAAGATCGTAACGGGCTTACCGGCGACGGCGCCGAGCGGCGGGTCAGTCCATGTCGTTCGCGTCGACCCCAAGGCGGACGGTCTGCTGTTCGCCGGCACGCAAAGCGGGATATACGTCTCGTTCGACGCCGGGGACCATTGGCAGTCGCTGATGCTCAACCTGCCCACGACCATGTTTCGCGACATCGCCATCCATGACAACGACCTGATCGTCGGCACCTTTGGTCGCGGGATTTGGGTGCTCGACGATTTCGCGGTGCTGCGACAGCTTATCGCCGCTCCCGCAGCCTCACTGGTTCATCTGTTCGTGCCGAGCGATGCGATACGCGTGCGCCACAACGTGAACTACAACACCCCCTTCCCGCGTGAGGAGCCGCTGGCCGCCAATCCCCCGGACGGAGCGACGCTGTACTAGGCGCTCCCCGGCAAACCGTCGGCAGAGGTGGTGATCGATGTGCTGGA
>JBHEMG010000022.1:0-3997 GCA_046262715.1 Gemmatimonadales bacterium | reverse complement strand
GTGTAGATCTCGTAGTTGCCCGAGCGATTGCTGTGGAACGCGATGCGCTTGCCGTTGGGCGAGAAGCGCGGCCAGTTGTCGTCGTTGTTGGTCGCGCCGGCGTTGTTGCTGACGTTCCACAGCGAGTCGTCCGACAAGTCGAGCACGTAGATCTCGTTGTTGCCGCTGCGATTGGACATGAAGGTCACGAGGTGGCCGTTGCGCGAGATGTCGGGCCAGAGATCGCTGCCGGTCCCCGCGGCGACGGCCTGCGGCTCGCCACCGTCCGCATCCATGAGATAGATGTGGGAGACGCCGCTGCGGGCGCTGTGAAACACGATGCCACTCGGCGGCCCGCCAAGGGCGCGCGCGCTGAAGGACGGGGAGAAGGAAAGCGACGGATTCGCCTGAGGCGCGACCGGCTGCTCGCATGCGGCGACCAGCGCCGAAGCGGCAACCACCAGAAAGAGCATTCTGCAATGCGACATATACCACCTCACTTGCGGGTGAACGTTGAAGGGGTACGTTAGACCGCCGCCGTCTCCTGCATATCTCACTCTGTCGCCTGAGCGTCACCCGATGACTGCTGTGCTGCGCCTGCTCGGTGGTGCCTCGCTCGAACGTGAGGGCGCCGCGGTGGGCGGGCGCGCCGGGCAACGGCAGCGTCTCGCCTTCCTCGCGCTCCTCGCCCTGAAGCCGGCCGGAATCAGCCGCGACAAGCTGATCGCGCTGCTGTGGCCCGAAACGGACAGCGAGCGCGCGCGGCACCTGCTTTCCCATTCGCTGTACGTGCTGCGCCAAGCGCTGGGCGACGAGGCGCTGCTGGTCACGGGCGATACGCTGCGCCTGAATCCCGCGGTCATTTCCTGCGACGCCGTGCAATTCGAAGACGCGGTGCGGGCCGGCGCACACGCGCGCGCGGCGGAGCTGTACTCGGGGCCGCTGCTCGACGGATTTTTCCTGGCTGAGAGCGTCGAATTCGAGCGCTGGGTAGATGCGGAGCGCGAGCGGCTCGCGCGCGAGCACGCGGCGGTACTCGACGCGCTGGCGCAGGGACGCGAGGCTGCGGGGGACTTCGCCTCGGGCGCCGGGTGGTGGCGCAAGCTGTATGCGGCTGACCCGCACAACACACGTGTCGCGGTTCGTCTGGCGCGGGCGCTGGCGGCATCCGGCGACGCCGCGGGCGCGCTGCACCTCGCGCACAGTCACGTCGCGCGGCTGCACGACGAGCTGGAGCTCGAGCCGCCGGCCGAGCTGGCGGCGGAGATCGAGCGGCTACAGCGGTTGGCGCCGCACGCGACGACCCCACTCCCCGCGCCCGCGTCCGCGTACACGCCCGCTCCGCCGGCTGCCGCCACGGCACCGCGCCGCCGGCCGATGCGGGGCGTGGCCGTCGTAGCGGCGGGATTGGCGGTGGTGGCGGTCGCGACATGGAGCGCGGTGAGTTGGTCTCGCGCGGCACGAGGCGCGAAGACCGTCTCCACCGTTCCCGTCGTCGCGGTGTTGCCGTTCCAGGAGCTGCCCAAGGCCGACAGCGGCGCCTATTTCGCCGACGCGTTGACCGACATGATCAGCACCGAGCTGGCGGAGATTCACGGGCTCGGCGTGATCTCGCGGACTTCGGTCGATCAGTACGCCGCGGGCGGTGTTCAGCGGCGCCTGCCCGACATCGCGCGCAGCCTCGGCGCGGGGTACGTCGTGGAAGGCAGCGTCGTGCGCACGGGACGTAAGGCGCGGATCATCGTGCAGCTCATCGACGCGACGAGCGACCGCCACGTCTGGGCGCAAAGCTACGAGCGCGACGTCGCCGACATCCTGGCGCTGCAGGCCGAGCTCGCGCGCGGCGTGGCGCAACAGATAGGCGTGGTGCTGGGCACGATGGATACCGCGCCCGCGCGCCTCGCCAGCGTGCCGGCGTACGAGGCGTACTTGAAGGGCATCTACTACGGCCGCACCGTAGGTCTCGAGCGCGGCGTCGAGTGGCTGGACCAGGCGATCGCGCTCGATTCGACGCTCGCGCCGGCATATGCCGAGCTCGCGCGCAATCTCTATTTCCAGACGTTTTTCGGCGAGCTGCCGCCGCGCGACGGCTTTGCGCGGATCCGCGCCGCGGCGGCGCGGGCGCTCGTGCTCGATTCGGGGCTGGCCGACGCGCACGGCACGCTCGCGCTCGTGCTGATGCATCAGGATCAGGATTGGCGTGGCGCGGAGCGCGAATTTCAGCGCGCGCTCGAGCTCGATCCCAACAACGCCCAGGTGCGTCATGATTATTCCCATCTGCTGCTCGCGCGGCGCCGGCTGCGCGATGCCGACACGGAGAGCGAGCGGGCGGTGGCGCTCGATCCCGCGGATGCCGGCCTCGAGGCGTGCCTGGGCTGGCACCGCATTGCGAGCCACTCCTACGACAGCGCGGTGGCGCAGTCGCTGCGCGCGGTGCGGGCCGCGCCCGATTTCTTCTGGGCGCACCAGACGCTCGGCTGGGGCTACGAGGAAGCGGGGCGCTACCCCGAGGCGGTCGCGTCCCTACGCAAGGCGATGGAGCTGTCGGGGCAGATGCCGTTCGTCGAGGCATCGCTGGGCCATGCGCTCGCGGTCGCGGGCGACAGCGGCGCGGCGGCGCAGCTGCTCGAGCGTCTCACGACCGAGCAACGCCGTCGCTACATATCGCCTTATGACCTCGCCGTCGTGAACGCGGGGCTCGGCAACAAAGACAGGGCGCTCACGCTGCTCGAGCAGGCGTACGCGGATCGTTCGGCCCAGGTGATCCACGTCGGGTGGGACCCGCGATTCGACGGCTTGCGCGGTGACGCGCGATTTGGGCGGCTGCTGCGGGCGATGGGGCTGGAGGATTGGGCGCGGCGCTAGCGCGCCCGGCGCTCGGGAGGCTCCGCCGAGTGGCAGCGCGAACGTAGAGACAAGCAGCGAGGCCGTAACCCCGCCCCGCTATTTCACGTACAATACCGCCATGGATATGGATCTCGTCGTTGCCGCCCTGGCGTGTATTTCGGTCACTGCGATCATCGCCACCGCCGTGCTCAAGGTCAGCAAGATGCGTCTCGCGGCTCGTGCACCCGATGAGCTCGAGGCGCGCGTCGAGACTTTGGAAGGCACCGTGCACAACCTGCAGCACGAGCTCGCGGAAGCGCAGGAGCGGATCGATTTTGCGGAGCGGCTGCTGACCAAGGGGCCGCAACCCTAACGCGACGGCTCACAATCGTAACAGTCTCACCACCGCGAAGACGAGCCCGACGGTGGTCGCGGCTTGCGCGATCCAGAAGCCGAACAAGCGCCTCGTCAGGCGCGTCTCCATCTGCTCCAGCTTCACGTCCACATTCTTGAATCCGATCTGCATCTCCGCCCGGAGTTCGGTGATTCGTTGCTCGAGTTTCGCCTCGAACCGGGCATAGTTGATCTCGTTCAACTCGCGCAACTCAGACCGGTACGTCGCATCGACCATGTTGAACCAATCCACGAGCTCGTTGGCAATGTCGTCGCCCAACCTCTCATAGAACTTGCGGGACAGTTTGGCGGTGACCGGCATGTGAGCTCCTGGACGTTCCGGTCACATCATAACAGTACGCTCGGCGCTTCCTGGCATCAAGAAAACGCGCGGAGGCTCCGTTCAGCGGTTGACGATCCGCCCCGGTATCGTCAACACCAGCAGACTGCCGATCGACAGGATCGCCGCGAGCGCGTAGACGCCAGGATCGGTGGAGCGCGTGCGATCGATGATCCAGCCGATCATCCAGGGACTGAGAAAGCCCGCGAGGTTACCGATCGAGTTGATGAGGGCAATCCCGGTCGCGGCGGCGGCGCCCGCGAGCATTGCGGTGGGCAGACACCAGAACTGCGACAGCGACGTGGTCACCCCGGCCATCGCGAGGCACATGCCGACGAGGGCAGCGGCGCTGTGCGCGCCATAGCGGACGGTCAGCAGCCAGCCCAGGGCGCCGACAAAGGCGGGAATGACGAGATGCCAGCGCCGCTCGCGCGCCGCGTCGGAGCGGCGGCTGATCGC
>JBHEMG010000021.1:0-22527 GCA_046262715.1 Gemmatimonadales bacterium | reverse complement strand
CCTCTCGTGGTGGTACGTTCTTGTCCCACCTGAATCCGAAGAACTGGCAAATGTTGTAGCCTCCCGACAGCGCCGCGGTGGAAACGGCGCTGTCGGGAGGCTACAACATTTGCCAGTTCTTCGGATTCAGGTGGGACAAGAACGTACCACCACGAGAGGTGCCGCGATTCACAGCGGGGTGGGTCGGCACGCTGCTACTGGCGTTGCTCATCGCCGTGACGGGCATCAAGGCGCTGACGCTCGTCAATTTCTCGATCATCTTCGGCATGGTGATCATGCCGCTCACGTATTACCCGATACTCGTAGCCGCGCGCGACCCGGCGCTGATGGGCCGGCATGTGACGGGCAAGGTCCAGGACCTGTTTGGGTGGGTCTTCTTCGGCGTCATCGTGGTGGCGGCGCTCGCCGCCATTCCGTTAATGATCGCGACGCACAGCGGCCAACCGTAGCCTCAGTGGTCGGGCCGGTCCGGCTCTGCCGACGTCCGCAGCGTCTTGATGTACGCCACCAGTTTCCAGATTTCTCCGGCGGGCAGCTGTGAGCCCCACGCCGGCATGCCTTTCGTGCGGCCCTGTGAGATCGACGCGAAGATCTGCGCGTCTAATCCCCCATAAATCCAGCTCGAGTCGCGCAGGCTTGGCCCCATGCCGCCGCCGGCATGATCTCCGTGACAGCCGGCGCAGTTGTACCACAGGAAGAGCCGCCGGCCCTCGCCGATTGCGGTGCGATTACCAGTGTACGGATTCGCCGTCGCTGTGGACGCGCCCGCGGGTCCTGGCGTGGGACCGATTTTTTGCGCCGACAACGGGCCGGTCGCGAGCAACAGGAATCCGAGGACGACGGGCGCGCGCATATCAGTTCCCCACCTGCAGCGGCAGGAGCGGCACGCCGTACGATTCGAGCAGGTGCCGGATTTCCCCTTTGCGCCGTTCCAGCGCATCGTCCAGCTGCGCGCGCAAGCTGTCATCGCCTCGCCGCACGGCCATCGCGATGTCGAAAACGAACGGAAGGAACGGGACGTCGATTTGCGGCGTCACCGGCACGATCTCGAGCGGCACCGGTTGGCGTGGGGCGAAATAGCCCGCCAACGGTCCCCACACGATCGCGACATCGACATCCCCTCGCGCCACGGCGGTCATCAGGTCCGCCGGTGGATTGGGACGCGAGTAGTCACCGTAGATGCTGTACCCAACGACATTCTTGATGATGTGCCGTTGCGCCAGCGCTTCCGCGGGCGGCACGTTGGCGTAATCATCGCCAATCGCGTGCACGCCGATGCGCACGCGGCGGAGCTCGGGGTCATCAAACGAGCGGATATGGAGCCCGCTGTCCTTCCGATACACGAAGACGTATGTCGACCGGTAGTACGAATTCGTGGGACGGGCCAGCTCGAAGCTCGAGGGCACACCCATCAGGACATCGCAGCGACCCGCGCGCAGCGTGTTCCGAACGAAGCCGCGGCGTTGCGGCATCCACGTATAGCGGACCTCGCGACCCAGGTCGCGCGCGATGAGATCGGCGAGCTTGTTCTCGAATCCTTCGAGCCGGTCGTTGGAGAACGGCAGATTGTTGGGATCGGCACACACCGCAAGCTCGTGTGTGCGCGCGGCAGGACGACGGGCTCCCGACCCCCGAGCGGTCATCCCCACGCCGGCGACCAGGGCGACCGCGGTCGCCGCGGCCACCCACACCTCACCGTGAGAAGACATAGAGCATCCCACCCATGCTGGTTGCCTGTTTGATATCGGGAATCGCGCCGGCCACGCCCAGCGCCGTGTAGGGATCGTCGGTCGAGACGGTGGGAAAGGCGACGGCGCCCATCCAGCCCCCGATGCCCGAATAGACCGCGACATACTGTTTCCCATCCGGTCCGAGATACGTCATGGGATGGCCGACAATTCCGGAGCCCAATTTGAACTTCCACAATTCATGGCCGTCACGCGCATCCACGGCCTTGAACCAGCCGTCCATCGTTCCGTAGAACACGACCCCACCCGCGGTCGCGAGGACGCCGCTCCAGACCGGGAAGTTCTCTTTGACTTGCCACATCGTGGTGCCCCGCCCTGCGTCCCAGGCGATGACTGAGCCGCGGTAGCCACCGCGCCCCGCATACATCCGCACGCTGGCACCGACGTATGGGGTGCCGGCGATGCAGTTCGCCTCCATCCCCTCGTAATCCATGCAGATGTTGTTGGTGGGGATGTAGAACCATCCGGTGAGCGGCGAGAACGCCGACGGTTGCTCGTCTTTTGCGCCGACCGACGACGGGCAGATCCCTCGCGTGATGACGCCCTGTTTCGTCCGATACGCCGTGTTCTCCACAGGCCGGCCGCTCTTCAGATCGATGCGGTCCGCCCAGTTGGCAAAGGCGAACTTGCCGGCCAGCAGCACTTCGCCCGTCGCGCGATCGATTGTGTAGGCAAAGCCGTTGCGATCGGGGTGGACCAACACCTTGCGGACCGTGCCGTTCACCGGGATCTCGGCAAGAATGTTTTCGTTGATGCCGTCGTAGTCCCAGGCATCGTGCGGGCTCAACTGATACGCCCAGCGCGCCTGGCCATCATCGGGGTCGCGCGCGAAAATCGTGGCGGACCATTTGTTGTCCCCGGGCCGCATATCGGGATTCCACACGCCGGGATTCGCGGTGCCGTAGTAAATCAGGTCGAGGTCGGGATCGTAGGAGAACCAGCCCCACGCCGTGCCGCCTCCCAGCTTCCATTGCTCGTTCGCCCACGTGCTCGTGCCAAGGTCGTGGCCGCGATGATCCGCATAGAACGGCTTGAAGCCCGGCCCGATCAACACCTCGCTGTCCGGGCCGGTCGCATACGCGCGCCACAGCTCCTTGCCGTTCCCCGCATCGAGCGCCGCGACCCAGCCGCGCACGCCAAGCTCGGCACCGCTGTTGCCGACGATGACTTTGTTCTTCACGACGATGGGGGCCATCGTGATCGTCTCGCCGATGTCGATATTCCCGACCTTCACCTTCCAGATTTCCTTGCCGGTATTCGCGTCCACGGCGACGGTATGCGCGTCGAGCGTGTTGTAGAAAATCCGGCCGTTCGCGTACGCGGCACCACGATTGACGACATCGCAGCACGCGATCCCCACCGCGCGATCGCTGGGGTTGGGATTGTACGCCCACTTCACCGGTGAGCCCGGCTGTGTGAGGTCGATCGCATACAGGGTGTTCGGGTACGGCGTCACCACGTACATCGTGTTGTTCACGACGAGCGGCGCGCCTTCGTGTCCCTGCAGCACGCCGGTCGAAAAGGTCGAGGAGACTTTGAGCTCGCGGGCGTTCGCAGGCGTGATTTCCGCGAGCGTCGAAAACCGCGTGGCGCCGTAGTTGCCCGTGGACATCGGCCATTCAGCGCCATTCGACACGTTCGGCGAAGGCGGCCGCGCAGGGGACGTCGGGAGTGCAGCCCCGGCGGTGCTCACAGTTGACGCAGGGGCGGCCTGGGCGTTGCGATCGGTCGTGCACCCCACGACCGCAACAGCCATGCACAGCACGAGCATAAGTCGTTTCACGGGCGATCCTGGAATTGCGTGAGACGTGGCGCGGCGCTACCCATTGTTATCACGCAGACGGCGAGGATGCAGGGTGTACCCATCCCTCCAACTGTTGTTCCTGAGTCTCACGCTGCAAACACCCGCGCGCGACAATGCCCGGCCGGCGCTGGTATTTGTCAGCAATGAGCTGGCCCGCACCGTGACCGTGATCGACCGCGACGGTGCGCGCGTGGTGGCTACCATTCCCGTGCCTGGCAGGCCACGGGGAATCGCCGTCTCCCCCGACGGCCGCAGCGTGTTCGTTGCGTTGAGCGACACGCTGCGGCAAACCGCCGGTCCGTCCGATGCCATCGTGGCGATCGACCTGCGCACCCGCGCCATCGCGTACCGTCTGCCGGCCGGCACCGACCCCGAGCAGTTCGCGATCAGCCGCGACGGCCGCTGGATCTATGTGGCGAATGAGGATGCCGGCACCACGACCGCGATCGATCTGCTCAACCGCCGCATCACGGCACGGCTCGTCGTCGGCATCGAGCCGGAGGGGGTCGGCATCAGCCCGGACGGGCGCTGGGCCTACGTGACGGCGGAGACGAGCAACAGCGTCTCGGTGATCGATATGCGCTCGCAAAAGGTCGCCGCGAATTTTCTGGTGCCCGCCCGGCCGCGGGCCGTGGCATTTTCGTCCGATAGCCGCACCGCCTACGTCACCTCGGAGATCGGCCGCGCGCTGACGATTGTCGACGTCGCGCAGCACGCGCCGGTGGCGAGCATCGCGATCGATGATTCCGCAGCCAAGCCGGTGGGCGTCGTGCTGTCACCAAATGGCGAGCGCGCCTATGTCGCGACGGGGCGCGGCAACAGCATCGTCGTCATCGATCTTCACACACGCCGCGTGCTGACGCGGATTCCCGTGGGCCAGCGCCCATGGGGCCTCGCCATCACGCCGGATGGTCGCACGCTCTATACCGCGAACGGTTTGTCGGGGGACGTATCGGTGATCGACGCCGCGTCGCAACGCGTCACGGCAACGATTACCGCGGGCGCGGGCACGTGGGGCGTGGCCGTGACCCCGTAGGCATCATGGCCCGTCGGGCCAGTGCGCGTCGGGCCGAGCGGGAGGGGCCTGCTCGCTGTCTAATCGATCGGCGCGAATGTCGGCGTAAATGAAGTTCTCCGGCGCGACCGGCGAATCGGCGAGCCGCCGCAGCATGGCGAGCTGCCCCACATGGGTCATCGTATCGGCGAACGGGCCCTGCAGCAGCTGCTCCGCGGAGATCGCGCACGTCGCGTCGCTCGCGAGCAGGTCGCCCACCGCTCCAATCATCTCGTGAAACCGTGCCACTTCGTCGCGGAAGGCTGGAAGCGCATCGGGCAGCGGATACGTGCCGCCGATGAAAAACGTTCGCACGTAACCCATCAACGACGTCATGTGCCGAACGAGCTCGGCGGGAGTCCGAGCGCGGTTGCCCGCGCTGAATGACGCGTAGTGCGCGGGCGCGTCGCGCAGCGCCTTCTGCGTGCGGTAGGCGATCGCGGCGAGAAAATGCCGCAACAGCTCACGATCGCGCGTGTCGCTTGTCATGGCGTAAACGGTAGATCAAATAGACGACCGCCGCCACGTTGATAATGAGCGCGAGGATCCGCGGCGCGCTCCCCTTATGCGCGATCTCGTAGATCTCGAACGGCACGAACGACGTCGTCGCGATCACGGTGAGATATTCCCCCCAGCGGCGCTCGCCCCAGAGCCCCACCCCTTCGATCGTGAACAGGGCGGCGTACAAAAAGGCCCCCACCGCGATGATGCCGACCCGGTCCGGCGGCAGGCGCGTGATCGATGCCAGCGCATGGTGCGCCCACCGGCGATCGACGCTCAGCGCGAGCCCTTCGATCCATCGCCTGGCGTTCTCGGCGACACCGGGGTGCACGAGCTGAAACGCCCCCAGCACGACGGCGAGCAGGAGCAGCGCTTTCACGAACTTGAAGACGGCGATGACGCGGACCCACATATCAGCGCCGGAACATGAAGAAGACGGCCCCGCACATGCAGAGCCCGGCCCACAGATAGTTGAGGCGCACCGGCTCCTTCATATAGAAGGCCGCGAACGGCACGAACACGCTCAGCGTGATCACTTCCTGCAGAATCTTGAGCTGGCCGAGCTCGAGCTGCGTGTGGCCGATGCGATTGGCCGGCACCTGCAGCAGATATTCGAATAACGCGATCCCCCAGCTCACCAGCGCCGCGATGATCCAGGGCCGATGACTGAGATGGCGCAGGTGCGCGTACCAGGCGAACGTCATGAAGATGTTGGAGCAGATGAGCAGGACCACGGTTTTGGCGATCATGGCACTATTGTAACACGCGCAAAACCTCGCGCGCGGCGCGCCGGCCGCTCGTCAACGCGCCGGCGACGGTCCCGATCTGATCGCCCTGTGTGGCTTCGCCGGCAAAGAACAGGGTGTGGTCGACGGGCCGCGCAAGCGCCCGTGGCGCGCCCATCCCCCCGACGCCGATGTAGCTGTAGGCGCCGCGCGCGAAGGGGTCGGCGCGCCAGTCGTGGCTGGCGGACGCATCGAGCTGCTCCTCGAGCTCACGTCGGGGGACGGCGAGAATGTCCGAGAGCGCGACCAAACTCCGCTCGAGCCGCGACTGCGGCTCCTCGGCGAGTAGCTGCTCGGCGCCCACACCGCCCAGCCATCCGGTCAGGATCGAGGAACGCACGGGCAGCGTGGTCCACCACGTCGGGACCTCCACTCCGTGCGCATGGAGAAAGTGCATCCCACGGCCCGCGTACGATTTCTGGACCCGGCGCTCCCGCAAGAATTCCGCATTTTCCCAAAATGCCTCCCGAAACCGCAACGCGATCTTGAAGATCTGTCCCGTTTCGATTCCGGCGAGCGCGCGGTGCTTGCCCGGGAGCGCGGGATCGAATACGACCATGCCCGCTTTCAGGATTGCGTGGGGGAGCGCGACGATCACGCAGCGGGCACGCAACGTCGTAAGCGGGCTTCGGTCGCCGCCACAGCATGCGACGCGCACCCTGCCCCGCTTCCACGCCACCGACTGCGCGATGGTGCTCAGTCGCACCTCGGTTCGCTCCGGATCCAATCCGTCCCGAAGCCACTTCATCAGTGCGTCATTCCCATTGGCGATGCGGAACTGCTTCCCTTCCACTGCGTCATCCTCGCCACCCTCTTCGGCTTCGGCCGCGAGTGATTTCGCGCTCAGACGTTCGGGGATCGCCGCGTAGAACCCCTGCACGAAGTCCCGCAGCATGCCGCGACTCGACGCGGGGACCCGCGCCGAGTCGAGATACTCGCTGACCGCGAAGTCCTTACCGCGCGCGGCGACGCGTCTGGCAAGGTCCTTATTCATCTGATTGATGGTATCCCAGAAGTCGCCGATCGGCTTGAAACGTCCCGACGCAACGACTTCGTGAAAATCTGGAAGCTCCAGGACGGCAAGACCGGCGGCGCGAGCGATCGCCAGCGTTTCGGGTGCCTCGCCGTGCACGAATTCGGCGCCGAGCTCGAGCGGCACTGGAGCGCGCTGATCGTGCAGCGTGAGAACACGGCCGCCGACGCGCGCGCGTGCCTCGATGAGTGTCACGCGCAAACCCGCCTGCGACAGATCGCGCGCGGCAGCGAGGCCCGCCGCTCCGGCGCCGAGAATCAGGACGTCGACCGGCTTCTTGTCGCGTGGCATGCTCGGATTACCGCCCGTGCTCCCGCGAGTTCCGGCCACCCGCGGCGGGGGTATATCGCCGCATGGCAACGCGTGCCGAAACCTGGGTCAGCGCGGTCCCCTATCTGCCCCGCAAGGTGTCACTCAAGTCGCTGCGAGAGGCCTCCAGCGAATGTCAGGGCTGCCCGCTGTTCCGCAATGCCACCCAGACTGTGTTCGGTCAGGGCCGCCGCGACGCGCGGGTCATGCTGGTGGGCGAGCAGCCCGGCAATGCCGAAGATCTGCAGGGAGCCCCGTTTGTGGGACCGGCCGGCCGCGTGCTGGACGGGGCGCTGCAGTCCGCCGGCATCGATCGCGACGATGCCTACGTGACCAACGTCGTCAAACACTTCAAATGGATCGCGATGAACCGGCGCCGCATGCACAAGAAGCCCAACGCCCGGGAGATCGCCGCGTGCATTCCATGGCTCGAGAAGGAGCTCGAGGTCGTCAAGCCGCAAATCCTGATCTGCCTGGGCGCGACGGCGGCCCAGGCCCTGCTCGGCCCGGAGATCCGGGTAACGCGAGATCGCGGCGTGCTGCGGGACACCACGCTCGCCGGGCGGGCCCTCGCGACGATTCACCCTTCGTCTATCCTGCGGCAGCCGACGAGCGAAGATCGTCGCCGCGAGATGGCCCGGTTCACCGATGATCTCCGGGTGGTCGCCCGAGCGCTCGAGGCTTAATACCGCAGCCCACCTGCAGTCGATTGCGACCCCACCCCTGATCTGGGGATACTGCAGCAGGAGGGACAAATGCCTAATACGCCTGATTTCAACAACGTACAGAGCGGCAGTTCATCCACTGCGCCCAGCGAAAACACGCCCGACAACACGACGAGCGGCCGGACCTACGTCGTGGTCAAGGGTGACAGCTTGTCCGAAATCGCCAAGCGGGAATACGGCGATGCAAAGGAATGGCGCCGCATCTACGACGCCAATCGCGATATCGTCAAGAATCCCGACCTTATTTATCCCGGTCAGACGCTGCGGTTACCGTAACGCCCCACCCAAGGAGTCCCCATGCGCACCAGACTCATCCCATACTTTAGCCTATTGCTCGCGGCCACGTTCGCCGCGGCGGCATGCGGCAAGAACGCGAATGCCCGCAGCGGAACAGCGATGTCAGTCGCAAACATCGATCTCGGACGGTCGCTCAAGCCCGATCTGTCGATCGACGACAAGACTGACACGTTCCACCCCAACGACGCCATCTATGCGTCCGTCGAGACGAACGGATCCGGCTCGGCAACGCTCGCGGCGCGCTGGACATTCCAGGACAATCAGCTCGTCGATGAGTCGACGCGCACCATTTCGCCGAACGGAAACAATCCGACCCGGACCGAGTTCCACATCTCCAAGCCGGGTGGGTGGCCGGTCGGGAAATACCACATCGTGTTCACGCTGAACGGAACGACCGCGGGCACGAAGGACTTCGAGGTAAAGCAGTAACGCAGGCTTACGCTGTCAGGAGCGCGCGCAGCGCCGATTCGATTTCGGAATTTGGAACTGCGCGCGCCCCCAGACTGCGCGCAGCACGCAACGCGTCGGCGTCCACATGCGAGCCAAACGCCAGCACAGGGATGTTGCGCTGCATGAGATCCTGAATTCGCTCTTGGATACCGGTTTTCCCCAGCTCCACCACCGCTACTTCGAATGGTTCATCACGTGTCGGCTCGGCCCCCGCCGCCGTGATCACCGCCTGAAGTTTCCCCCGAAAAAACAAATCTCGACACTCGACGAGGACACGCTTCACCCGGCGAGCTTCTGGGTGAGATACTCCATGAGCTTGCTGGCGGCGATGCGGTCTTGCTTGAGCGTGTCGCGATCACGGACCGTGACCGTCTGGTCCTGGATGGATTGCCCATCGATCGTAATGCCGAACGGCGTGCCCGCCTCGTCCTGCCGGCGATAGCGGCGACCGATGGAGCCGCCGTCGTCGTAAAAGACGTTCAGCTGCCGGCGCAGGTCGTCGTAGATACGGTGCGCGAGCTCCGGCATTCCGTCCTTGTTGACGAGCGGGAACACGGCGGCTTTCAATGGGGCGAGCGAGGGCTTGAGTTTCAGCACCACGCGTAGTTCGCCGCCTTCGGCCGCCTCTTCGCCACGCACCTCCTCCTCTCTATAGGCGTCGCACAGCACCACGAGCGTTGTGCGATCGGCGCCTGCCGACGTTTCGACGACGTACGGGATGAAGCGCTCGTTGGTCTTGGAATCCAGATACTCGAGCTTTTTCCCGGCGTGCCTCTGATGGTTGGTGAGATCGAAGTCGGTACGGTTGTGGATGCCCTCGAACTCCTGCCACCCGAACGGGAATTCGTACTGGATGTCGTAGGCATCCGCGGCGTAATGCGCCAGCTCATCTTTGCCGTGTTGATGCCAGCGCAGTTTCTCCGGCCGAATCCCGAGCCCTTCGACCCAGCTCATGCGCTCGGTGCGCCAGGTCTCGAACCATTCCTTCTCGGTGCCCGGCTTCACGAAGAACTGCATCTCCATCTGCTCGAATTCACGGGTGCGGAAAATGAAGTTCCCCGGCGTGATCTCGTTGCGGAACGCCTTGCCGATCTGCGCGATGCCGAAAGGAATCTTCTGCCGGGACGACTGCTGCACGTTCAGATAGTTGACGTAAATCCCCTGCGCCGTTTCCGGCCGCATAAAGATGACGGCGGCCTGGTCCTCGACCGGTCCCATGAACGTCTTGAACATGAGGTTGAACTGCCGCGGCGCCGTGAGCGTGCCTTTGCTGCCGCACACGGGGCACTGCGCGTCAGGCTGGCCGGGGGTGCCTTTGATCTTCGGATCGTCCGCCCGGAAGCGGTTCTTGCACTGCTTGCAGTCGACCAAGGGATCCGTGAATCCGGCGACGTGCCCGGACGCTTCCCAGACCTTGGGATGCATCAGGATCGCGGCATCGAGGCCTTCGATGTCGTGCCGTTCGTGGACCATGGAGCGCCACCAGCGCTCCTTGATGTTCTTCTTGAGCTCCACGCCGAGCGGCCCGTAGTCCCACACGGAGCCGAGGCCGCCATAAATCTCGGACGATTGAAAGACGAAGCCGCGCCGCTTTGCCAGCGACACGAGCTTCTCCATGATTTTGTCTGCGGTTGCCGGAGCGGGAGCCATAAGGAGCCGGAAGTTAAATGTGCAGCGCTTCGCGCGCGACCTGCTCCGCCATTTGGGACAGCGCTGGAGCATCCAGCAGGCGACCATCCGCGCCCTGACCGCCGACCGTATGCACGCCGATCAGCCCTTCGACTCGCGCTGCAACGACGGCGACTTTCTTCCTGGCGGCCTGGGCCCGGCGTACGACTTCCCCCGGCGCCTTCCCTACCAGCGAGGTCTTATCAAAGATCCCTTCGGCGGTGATTACGAGGTCCGCTTTGGCCAGCGCCGCGTCGAAACCGGCGCGCTCCAGCACCCATTCGGCGCCACGCGCCAGCTCCGCGCGGGCGAAAAACGCGAGTCCCGCACCCAGCCCGCCGGCGGCGCCGCCCATCGGCATCGTCCCAAGCTCGGGGCGGCCCGCCTGTGCCCACAGTTCGGCGAGTCGCATCAGGCCAGCCGTCAGGCGCGGAATCTCCTCGGGGCGCGCGCCTTTTTGCGGGCCGAACAGCGGGGCGGCACCCTCTGTGCCCAGCAGCGGCGTCGCGACGTCGGCCAACGCAACGATCCGGGCGGAGAGTCCCCAGCCGGGACCGAATGTGGCGAGATCCGCGAGCGCCCCGCCGCCCTCGGCGAGTGCCTCGCCCGCGCCGTTCTCGAACGTCCACCCGAGGCCTCGCGCGGCGCCTGTCCCGCCGTCCACCGTCGCGGTGCCACCGAGCCCCACCACGATGGTCTTGGCGCCCCGATCGGCCGCGGTCCAGATCAACTCTCCCACGCCGCGCGAGGTTGTGCGCAGCGGATCGCGGTCTTCCGGCTCGACCAGCGACAATCCGCACGCGGAGGCGCTCTCGATGATCGCGGTTTCGCTATCGATCCACCCGATCTCGGCGGACACCGAATCACCGATGGGACCCGTCACCTCCAGCCGTTCCCGTAGCGCACCACCCGCCAGTACGACGTCGAGCAGCCCGTTCCCACCGTCGGCCACGGGGCACTCGAGGACGAGGGCACCCGGAACCGCGCGGCGCACGCCCACGGCGAGCGCCTCGGCAACTTGCCGCGGGCCGAGCGTGCCTTTGAAGGCGGCGGGAGCAACGAGGACGACGGGAGGCATGGGGAAGAATACAAGCTCGTGGAAACGAGAAACCCCCTGAGTTTCCCCAGGGGGTGATCGCCTGCCACACACCGTGCGCCCTAGAACCCGATGTGAGCGAAGCGAACTCCTTCTCGCAATCGGGCTGGCGCTTGACGCCTCTGGCAGCTGGGCTATCTCGACTTTCGAGACCCCTTGGCTTTGCGCCCCGCCGTCACCGACGGTTTGCCCTTTGCAGAGAATCCGCTGCTCACTAAAGCAAAAAGAATGCCCTTTCTGTAACTTCTGTCACGGCAATCGCTCTAGAAACGACCTAGGTAATTTCCTAAGCTGCGTTCTGCAAGACTTCGTGCAGGATGCGGCACGCTACACCTCGATAATCTGGTCTCTGCGCGTTCCCACGCTGACGTAGCGGATCGGCGCACCGGCGAGGTCCTGCAGGCGATCCACGTAGGCGCGGGCCGCCGGCGGCAAGTCCGCCAGCCGCCGAGCTTCCGTCAGCGGCTTCTGCCACCCGGGAACGGTTTCATAGATCGGCTGCACTCGCCCGATCGTTTCTACGTCCGCCGGCATGCTGTCGATGGTGTCGCCGTCGAGGCGATAGCCCACGCCCACCGGAATCTCGGCAAAGGTATCCAGGACGTCGAGCTTCGTGACGGCGAGACCGGTGAGGCCGTTCACGCGCACCGCGTATCGCACCACAACGGCGTCGAACCAACCGCAGCGGCGCGGCCGCCCGGTGGTCGCACCGAACTCGCCGCCGAGATCCCGGATGCGCTCGGCGACGGGCGGGTCGGCCTCGGTCGGGAGCGGGCCATTGCCGACACGCGTCGTGTACGCCTTTACCACGCCGAGGACGGCGTCGATCGCGGTGGGCCCGATCCCGACGCCGACGGCCGCCCCGCCGGCGGTGGTATTGGAAGACGTGACGTAAGGATACGTGCCGTGATCCACGTCGAGCAGCGCGCCCTGCGCGCCTTCCAGCAGAACCGATTCACCGCGCTGCAGAGCGTCCCACACCACTCGGCCCGCGTCCACCGCCAACGGGAGGAGCCTCGGCGCCAGGCGTGCCAAAAGCTCCGCGTGCTCCTCCGGATTTGCGCGCTCCTTGCTCCCTGCTCCCTGCAGCAGGGCCAGCATCTGATTCGCCGATTCGGCTCGCGCGCGCACGTGCTCCTGCGCCCGCGCGAGATTACGCAGATCGCCCACGCGAATGCCGCGGCGTCCGTATTTATCCTCGTAGGTCGGACCGATGCCCCGCCCCGTCGTCCCGATTTTCTCTTGCTGTTCTCGCGCCCGGTCCAGAAGCTTGTGATAGGGGAGCGTCAGGTGGGCGCGGTCGGAGACGTGCAGCTTGTTCTCGGTGTGGATGCCCCTGGCCTCGAGCGCGTCGAGCTCGGCGAACATCTGTTCGGGATCGAGGACGACACCGTTGCCGACGACGCACACCGCTCCCTGGAGAATGCCCGAGGGAATCTGATGGAGTACGAACGACTTTCCTTCCCCTGTATCCACCGTGTGCCCGGCGTTGGCGCCCCCCTGGTAGCGGACGACGAGATCCGCGCGCTCGGCGAGCACATCGACAATTTTGCCCTTGCCCTCATCACCCCATTGAGCCCCAACGACGACGACGCACTGCGTCTTGGGTCCGAACAAGCGAGCACTCCTTTCCTGGCAATAAAAAAGGCCCCCGGTGGGGGCCTGGAGTATCCTCTGAGGGAAGCTAGAGGCCGCGCAGCACCCGCGCCAGCCCTGCCGCGACGTTGGCCGCACCATCCAGACGCACGCGGGCTACTGTATCGCCGGGGCGGTGCACGATCCGCATGGTGCGCCAGTTCCCCTTGAGAATCGTGACGCATTCGGCGGCGACGCGCGCCAGCGGGATGCCGTCCACGATTACTGGTAAACGGCGCGCGCGTCGCGCGCCGAGCGCGACCGCGATCGCTTCACCCAACGGTCCGGGCTTGTGCAACAACGCTACCGGGCGGCCTGCGTCGTCCAGGCCGTCGAGGTTGATGACCGCGGCCTCCGCGAACAGCTCGGCGCGGTCGGCAATCAGCGCCCGCGCCCCGACCAGTCCGAACTCTTCCGCGTCGGGGAAGATGATGCCGACGTCCTTCTCGGGCGGCACCTGATCGATTGCCATGAATACCGCCACCAGCGCGCTCGCATTGTCCACCGCGCCCGGTGAGTTGTCGTTCACCCTGTTCTGCGCGACTACGACGAGCCCGATGACGAGCAACGCGGCCGCGGGCAGCGGAGCGAGGGGAAGGCCGAGAATGCCGGCGACTGCGGCAAAGACACCGAGGAGCCGGACCGCCATGGAGATGGGTTGCCCTTTGGAATCGTAGTGGGCAACGAGCCAGACCGACGGCCCTCCTCCCGTGCCGAGTCGGCTGGGCGCCCTCTGGGCAATGAGATTGATCCCCTGCACCGACTTCGGAACGCCGAACAACGCCCGTGCCGGCCGCCCGGCAAACGGATGCTCTTCGACGGCAAACGCGCGGGTCGAGAGCTCCCGCTTCAACGCCTCACGAACGCGTTGGTGATTGGGAGTTCCCACGGGCCGCGGAACCGCGAGCTCGCGGAACAACACGCCATAGTCAGTCACCACAGACGAGCGCATTCACGCGCGCCCGATCCGCGGGCGACAACGGGGCAAGCGGCGGACGCGGTGCGCCGCCGTGAAGGCCCCCCCCGGCGGCATCCATGGCGGCCTTCACGCCCGCGGGGCCCAGCTTCCCGACGATCTCTTTGTCGAGAGGCGTGATCCGATCCTGCAGCTGCTTCGCCGCGGCGCGGTGACCCTGCTCGAATTCACGCACGAGCTGCAGGCACAGCTTCGGCGCGAAACACGCCACGCCGACGACTCCGCCCTGACAACCGAGCTCGAGTGCGGTGTAGAGCAGCGACGCGGACCCGGCGAGGATCGTCCACTGCGGTACGGCGTCACGATAAGCCGCGAGGTTTTTGGGATCGCCAGACGAGTCTTTCACGCCGATGATCCGCTCGTGGCTCGTGAGCTGCTGCAGGAACGCCGGAGCGAGCGACAGGTGAGTGTACTTGGGAATGTTGTAAACGAGCACGGGCACCGGACTGGCGTCCGCCACCGCGCGAAAGTGCAGCGCCAGCGATTCCGGGGTGGCCGCAGCGGAAAAATACGACGGCGGACGCACCAGCACCGCGTCGGCGCCTTCAACACCGGCGATCTGGCACGACGTGATCGTCTGCCGCGTGGACTCCGCGCCCGTTCCGACGATCAGCCACGCCCCATCGCGTACTGCTTCGCGCGCCGTCGTTACCAGCCGGCGTTGCTCGTCGGTGTCCAGCAGCGGTGCTTCACCAGTAGATCCACTGACGACGATCCCGTGTACGCCTTCGCTTAACAGACGCGCGATGTTTTCGCGGAACGGTTTCGGGGCAACATCGCCCGTGGTAGAGTCAAACGGAGTCGTAACCGGGGCAAAAATTCCCGCGGGCGGGGTGCTCTGCGCACTCACGGTGGCAGCATGCTCGATAGGTCATCGGTGAACCCGTCGGGCTTGTCCACGGCGGGCGCGAGCGGCGCGGCCGGCTGCGCCGGCGTGGAATGCGTGGCGGGCACTGTCCGGGAGCGGCGCCGCAGCGTGCGCAGCTGCAGCTGGAAGTCGGACGGATTGGAGGATGCCGCCAGCGCCGTTTCGTAGGTCACCACGTCGTCCGCGACGAGGTCCATGAGGTGCTGATCGAACGTCTGCATGCCGTACTGCTCGCGCGACTCCTTGATGTAGTCGTGCAGGGACGACGTGCGATCCCGCTCGCGGATCATGTCGCGCACCGTGCCGGTCGCCAACAGTACCTCCAGGGCGGCGGCGCGCCCGCGCCCGTCAGCCCGCGGCAAGAGCCGCTGCGACACCACGGCGTGTAGGGCTTCCGACAGCCGCAGCCGCGCGATCTCCTGCTCCTCGGGCGGGAACATCGAGACGATGCGGCTCACGGTCGTGACCGCATCGGGCGTGTGGAGCGTTGAGACGAGCAGATGCCCCGTCTCCGCCGCTTTCATCGCCGTGTCGATCGTCTCGGAGTCGCGCATCTCGCCGATCAGGACGACGTCGGGATCCTGACGCAGCGCCGCGCGCAGCCCGGTACGGAAGTCATCGGTGTCGACGCCGATTTCCCGCTGCGTGACCGAGCAGTTGATGTCGCGGTGCAGAAACTCGATTGGGTTTTCCAGCGTGAGAATGTGGCGGTGCTGGTTCTGGTTGATGTGGTTGATGATCGCCGCCATCGTCGAGCTCTTGCCCGACCCCGTCACGCCCGTGACGAGGATCATGCCGCGCTCGGCGGTGGCGACTTCAGCGAGCACCGCCGGCAGCTTGAGCGTCTCGAAGGTGGGAACGTCGAAGGGAATCACCCGCATCACGATCATGAACGACGAGCGCTGCCGCAGGATATTTACGCGAAACCGGCCGATACCCGGCATACCCCAGGAGCAATCGTAGTCGCGCAGCTTGTCGATGCGCCCCCGGTCTTCTTCGTTGGAAATGAGGCGCAGGGCGATCGCCTTGGTCTGATCGGGGGTGAGGCGCTGCTTGGTGAGCGGGACGAGCTTGCCGTCGATACGCGCCCGGAAGACGTCGCCTGCCTTGATGTGCAGGTCGGACGCCCCGCGATCTACAGCGGCCTTGATGATCTTTTCCATTCAGTACCCGGCCTCGAGGTCGACAAGGTTCGTGAGGGGCGCACCTGCAAGATAGCGCCGGATATTATCCACGATGAGGGCCGTTTCCCGCTCCCAAAAGCTGCTGGTCACGGCGCTGACGTGGGGGGACATCAAGACGCGTGGATGGGTCCAGAAAGGGTGCCCGGCGGGCAGCGGCTCGGTGGCGAAGACGTCCAGCGCCGCGCCGGCAAGCCGGCCCGCGTCGAGCAAGGCCAGCAGCGCCGTCTCGTCGAGCAAGGAGCCGCGCGAGACGTTGATGACCAGCGCCTGGCGCGGCAGTCGCTCGAGCACGGCGCGATTGACCGCCCCTATCGTCTCGCTGGTCTGCGGCGCCGCGATGACGAGACAGTCGCTCTCGGCCGCGAGTCGCGGGAGATCCGTCAATCCGCCTATCCAACCCGCGCCCGGCGGCGCCCCGCGTGCCGGATGGCGGCGCACACCCGCGACCGGCATGCCGAGCCCCAGTGCGCGCCGCGCGACGGCGTTCCCGATGCCGCCGAGGCCGACAATACCGATTCGGAGGTCACGCAGCTCCCGCAGTGTGTCGGGGTGATCGGCGAATTCTTCTTTGGCCCAGCGGCCCGCGCGCTGCGCGGCGGCCATGCGGTCGAGCCCGCGCGCGAAGTAGGCGATCGTCGCGATCACCCAATCGGCCATTGGCTCGGCGTGCACGCCGGCCGAGTTAGTGAGCCGGATGCCGGTACCGCGTAGATGCTCGAGACTCGATCCGATACCGGCGGTGCCACTATGCGCCCAGCGGAGCGTGCCCTTCCCCGCGCCCGCCACGCCCGCGGCAATCCCGTAGCCGATGTAGATCTCTGCCCCGCGCGCGGCGGCGATCGCTTCGGATGATCCACTGCCAGCCGCGCCGTCACCGTCGGCGGACACCGGCGTCTGGATGGTGAGCACGTCCCAGCTGGACCCCACCGCCTGCGCGATCTCGCTGACTCGCGCGGGCGGAATTCGCCACGATGCGCGGGGAGAGGCTAAATCGACGACGAGGCGGCGCGACGTCACTCGCCCGTGGATACCGTGCGCACTTTGTCGTGATGGAGCAGCGCGAGAACGGCCTGGTCGTGCAGGCGCTTGGCGCCGCGCAGCTCGAACTCGACGACCAGATCGACATTTTCCTGCCGGCTCGTGACGTTCGCGATCTGCAGGCCCGTGCGCCGCACCACCGTCTCGAGCTCCTCCAGCACGCTGGGGTCCGGCCGGGCGTGCACGGAGATTCGCGAGCTCGACGTGTGCCGTTGCACGACGATTTCCACGCGGCCCAGGCCGGCAAGCACCACGAGGACGATCAATGTGGAGAGCAACGCTTCGGGGTAATGCCCTGCGCCGAGCGCCACGCCAATCGCCGCGACTACCCAGATCGTGGCCGCGCTCGTGAGGCCCACGACGGCGCCGCGCGCGTGGAGAATGGTCCCCGCCCCGATGAAGCCGACGCCGGTCACGATCTGCCCAGCGACGCGGGTTGCATCGGGCGCCCCGTGCACCATGGAAAGCGAAAGCTGCGTGTAGAGGGTCGACCCGATGCAGATCAGAATGTTGGTGCGCAGGCCGGCCGGCTTGCCGCCCAGCTCGCGCTCCAGCCCGATGGCGCCGCCCAACAGCGTGGCGAGCGCCAGCTGCAGCAACAGCTCGAGGCGGAAAACGTCGATCATCTGCTGCAGCATATCGTGCATGTCAGTCCGTCCCGGCGCTGAGGAACCCCATGCGGTCGCGCACTTCCACCATCGTGCGGCGCGCCAATTCGCGCGCCCGCGCGGCGCCCGCGCGCAGCCGCTCCATCACGCCCGCCGGATTCTGTTTTAGTGCCTCCGCGCGCTCACGCAGCGGCGCCAGCGTCGCGATCATGTTGTCCGCGAGTACCCGCTTGCAGTCGAGACAGCCCCACCCCGCGATACGGCATTTCTGCGCGACTTCTTGCACGGTGCCGGGCGGCGAAAACCCCTGATGCAACGTGTAGATGTTGCACAGCTCGGGCGTGCCCGGGTCTTTTCGGGTGACCCGCGCTGGATCGGTCGCGGCCGGTCGCAGCTTCTCCCAGATCGCTTCGGAAGACTCGAACAGGCCGATCGTATTCCCGAGGCTCTTCGACATCTTGGCCTTGCCGTCGAGCCCCAACACCCGCTTGGACTGCGTCAGTAAGGCCTGCGGCTCAGGGAAATAGCCCTCCCCGTAGCGGGCGTTCCAGCGGCGGGTAATCTCGCGCATCAGCTCGAGGTGCTGGACCTGATCCTCGCCGACCGGCACGAGGCTAGCTTTATAGAGGAGGACGTCCGCCGCCTGCAGGATCGGATACGCCAGGAGTCCTGCTGAGACGCTCTCATGGCGCTGCGCCTTGTCCTTGAACTGCGTCTGGCGCTCGAGCTCACCCAGCGGAGCAACGCTGGTGAGCAACCAGTTGAGCTCAGTGTGCTCGGGGACATGGGACTGGACGAAAACGATGCACTTGTCCGGATCGAGGCCGGCAGCGTAGAGACTCACCGCCATTTCCATCGTGAGTGACGCGAGGTTCGCCGGGTCGTACGCCTGCGTAATCGCGTGCAGATCGACGACACAAAAGAGACAGTCGTGCTGAGTCTGCAGGCGGACCCAGTTTTGCACGGCACCGAGGTAGTTGCCGATGTGCAGCTCACCGGAGGGCTGGATGCCGCTAAACACGCGTGTCATGAGGGCCACGGGGCCACAAGGTGCGTGAATACAACGACTTAGTCAAGCTGGCCGAGCGCGCGGCGCTGCGCGCCGGCGATTACTTGCGGGGCGCCGCGCGTCCCGCGGTGCATACGTGGGCCGAAAAAGCACAATACGATTTCGCCACGGAAGTCGATCGCGCCGCTGAAGGCCTGATCGCCGAGATACTCATGCGCGGCGTGCCCGACAGCGAGATCATCGGGGAAGAGCTATCGCCGCAGCGCCAGGCGCGTGGCGACGTCGTCTGGATCGTGGACCCGCTGGATGGCACGACGAACTTTCTTCACGGCTATCCGCAGTACGCGGTCAGCATCGGGTGTGTCGTGGAAGGAAAGCTGGCGGTCGGCGTCGTCCACGACGTGTGCCGGCACCGCACCTACAAGGCTACCCGAGGCGGCGGTGCGTTCGAGGAGGACATCCGCATCGGCGTGTCCGCCGTGACAGAGACTCGTCTCGGGTTGATCGGGACCGGCTTTCCATTCAAGGCGCTTCAGCTGTTGCCGCAGTATCTCTCGCAGTTCGCTGCCGTGGTCGGCTCGACGAGTGGCGTACGGCGCGCGGGCGCCGCGGCGCTCGATCTGGCCGACGTCGCCGCGGGCCGGCTGGACGCGTTCTGGGAGCTGCATCTGTCGCCCTGGGACATCGCGGCGGGCGCGCTGCTGATTCGTGAAGCCGGCGGCATTATTACCCGGCCCGATGGCGCGACCGATGTGTTGTCGCCCGACCACAATGGATCGATTGTCGCGGGCAACGCGGCTATGCACCGCTGGCTGCTGGATCTCCTGAGGAGAAGTTGATGGCCGCGCCACTCGTGGAATGCGTTCCCAATTTCTCGGAAGGGCGCGACACCGCGACGATCGACGCGTTGCGTGCGGCCATCGAACAGACCGCCGGCGTCCATCTGCTCGACGTGCAAAGCGATCCGTCCCATAACCGGTCCGTGTTCACGTTCGTCGGATCGCCGGCGGGCGTGGAAGACGCGGCGCTCGCCGCGACGCGCGTGGCGACGGCGCGCATCGACCTCACCCGTCACAGCGGCGAGCATCCGCGCATGGGCGCGACCGACGTCGTGCCGTTCATTCCGATATCCGGCATCACCATGGAGGAATGCGTGACGCTGGCGCGTAGGGTCGGCGAGCGCGTGGCGACCGAGCTCGCCATACCCGTATTCCTCTATGCCAGGGCCGCGACACGCCCCGAGCGCGAACGCTTACCCGACATCCGGAAAGGCGAGTTCGAGGGTCTGCGCCAACGGACGCTGGATCCCGACTTTGGACCGAACGCCGTGCATGCCACCGCCGGTGCCATCGCGATCGGGGCCCGGCCTTTCCTCGTGGCATTCAACGTTTATCTCGACAGTACCGACGTCGCCGTCGCCAAGGACATCGCCAAGAAGGTCCGCACCTCGAGCGGCGGTCTCCCGGCCGTGCAGGCGAGCGGATTCGAGGTGGACGGCGTGGCGCAGGTCTCGATGAACTTGCTCGACCTCGATGTGACGCCGCTCGCGACGGTGTTCGCGGCGGTGAAGGCCGAGGCGGGCGCGCGCGGCGTCCAAGTGGAAAGAAGCGAGCTTGTGGGGCTGATCCCGGAGCGGGCGCTGCTCGGCACGGCCGTGACCGCGCTGCAGCTCCCCGACGCCGCGGAGCACGTACTCGAGGCCCGAATCCGCGCGCGTCAGGGTCCGAGCCTCGATGGCTGGATGGATGAGCTCGCCGCCGGCACGCCCGCGCCCGGTGGCGGGAGCGCGGCCGCACTCGCGGGCGTTATGGCCGCCGCACTCGTCGCGATGGTCTGCCGGCTGACGATCGGCCGCAAAGCCTATGCGGCGGCGGAGCCGCAGGCGCGCGAGATCCTGGGAGAAGCCGAGAAGCTCCGGCGGCTGCTGCGCGCGCAGGTCGACGACGATGCCGCCTCGTACGAAGGCGTCATGGCCGCCTATCGTCTCGCCAAAGACGATCCGAAGCGCGGCGCGGAAATCGATCGCGCCCTGCTGCTCGCGGCATTGACGCCGCTGAACACCGCGCGGGCCGGGGTCACCATCCGGCGACTGGCGAAGATGATTGGGGCGATTGGCAACAAGAACGCGCGCAGCGATGCCGCAGTCGCGGGCGCGCTCGCCGGCACCGCAGCCACGGGAGCGTTGGAAAACGTCCGGGTCAACCTGGAAGGATTGAGCGAGCCGAGCCTGGGCGCGAGTCTCCGCCCCGTGGTCGCCGAGCTGGAAAAGGAGCTGGCTAGTCCGCCTTCGTAAGCACGCGCGGCGCGTGGCCGTTCTCGCCGATCGCCACCGTGTGCTCGAAGTGCGCGGACAGCGAGCCGTCCTGCGTCACCACCGTCCACTTATCGTCGAGCGTGCGGATCGCGGAGCTGCCGATGTTGATCATCGGCTCGATCGCGATCGTCATCCCCGCCACGAGCCGCGCCCCGCGCTTGGGTTTCCCGTAATTGGGCACCTGCGGCTCCTCATGGAACGCCGCGCCGATCCCGTGCCCCACCAGCTCCCGCACCACCGAATATCCCGCAGCCTCGGCGACCTTCTGCACGGCGTGGCCGATGTCGCCGACGTGATTGCCGGAGCGGGCCTGCGCGACGCCGGCGGCCAGCGCCTCCTGTGTCACCGACAACAGCCGGGCGACGTCCGGCTTGACGTCACCAACCGGGAAGGTTGCGGCGGAGTCGGCATGCAGTCCCTCCAACCGGACGCCTGTGTCCACGCTGAGGATGTCGCCGTCGTGCAGCACGCGCTTGTGGGACGGAATGCCGTGCACGATCTCGTGATTGATGGAGGTGCACAGGCTGGCGGGGAAATCGTACAGCCCCTTGAAGGACGGCTGCGCGCCGGGGTGGCTCCGGATGAACGTTTCGGCGAGGCGGTCCAGCTCTTCGGTGGTGACGTCGGGCCTGATGTGGCGTCCTACCAATGCCAGCGTCTCGGCGACGATGCGGCCGGCGGCGGCCATCGTCTCGATTTCGCGCGGGGACTTGATGGTGATCATCGCCCGATGATCCGCTTGATCTCTCCGGTGATCTGTTCGACTGTCCCGGTGCCGGGGACACGGTGCACGATACCGCGCTGGCCGTAGTGCGCGATCAGCGGGGCGGTGTCACGCTGATACACCTGGAGCCGCGTCGCAATCGCTTCGGGTGCGTCGTCCGCGCGCCCCTCGATCTGCGCCCGCGCACGCATCCGGCGCACGAGCTCTTCTTCGGTGACGTCGAGCAGCAGGATGTGATTGAGCCGCTGGCCGCGCTGCGCCAGGGTACGGTCCACGAGCTCTGCCTGCGCCGCCGTGCGGGGGAAGCCGTCGAAGATCGCGCCGTCTTTCGCCTCCGGGCGCGCCAACTCGTCCTTGATCATGCCCAGGATGATACTGTCGGGGACGAGCTTGCCGTCGTCGTAGTACTTCTTGGCCTCGACACCGAGCGGCGTGCCGTCCTTCATGGCCGCGCGCAGCAGGTCGCCGGTGGTGATTTTTGGAAGGCCGAGCCGCTCGCCGAGGATCTTGCCTTGCGTCCCCTTGCCGGACCCAGGCGCCCCCAGGATGAGGATGAACACTTTAGCGGCGGAAGCGGACCCGCGAGGCGCCGCCGCCGCCCGCGCCACCACCCTTCATGAAGCCGTCATACTGCCGCAGCAACATGTGCTGCTGCACCTGCTGCACGGTGTCGAGCGCCACGCCGACGACGATCAGCAGCG
>JBHEMG010000020.1:0-20885 GCA_046262715.1 Gemmatimonadales bacterium | reverse complement strand
CCGCCGGGCGCAGCGGACGGAAGCGATGGCGCGGCCGGCCTGAACCTGCTGAACGGAGTCCCGGTGCCGGCGAAGACAACGCTGCAATTGTCGGCCGGAGACATTCTTCGCATCGAAACCCCAGGCGGCGGTGGCTGGGGGAAAGGAAAAATGGTATGACATGGTTTCTGGTCTCATTGCTCGGACTGCTCGCGGGCGTCATCTCGGGACTCTTCGGCGTCGGGGGCGCCGTCGTCATCATCCCGGGCCTCGTCCTGATCACCAAGATGCCTCAGCACACGGCGCATGGTACCTCGCTGGCCGCGCTGCTCCTGCCGGTCGGATTACTGGGTGTGATGGAGTACTCCAAGCGGCAGCAGGTCAGCTGGTCATATGCCGCCGTAGTAGCCATCGGCTTGCTGATCGGGGCGTACTTCGGCGCGCGATTCGCGGGGAGTATCTCGGATGTCACCTTGCGAAAAGCGTTCGGCGGGTTTCTCCTGCTCATCTCGGTAAAGCTGCTGCTTTCCTAAGCGCCCACGCCGTCCGTTACCTGGCGCTGAAACACCTTGGCGTCGACGAACAGCCTGAACAGCTCCTGGTCGAGCTGCCCGTCTTTCACTTCCGTACCCAGAATATCGAGCGCGCGATCGAGCGAGACGGCGCGCTTGTACGGCCGATCCTGCGCCGTCAGCGCATCGTAGATGTCGCTGATCGTCATCATGCGCGTCTGGATCGGGATGTCCTCGGCGGTGATTCGCCGCGGATAGCCCCGGCCATCCATTTTCTCGTGATGCCCGTACGCGATGAGTGGAATGTGCTGCAGCTCGCGCGTCCAGGGGATGCGCTGCAGGAACTGGTAGGTGTGCGTGACGTGGCTCTCGATCTCGTGGCGCTCGGCCTCGTCGAGGCTGCCTTTGCGGATCGTGAGATAACGCATTTCGTCGGGTGAGAGAAACGGCTCGGTCGCGCCGTCAAATGCTAAATAGCTGCGCTTGGACCAGGCTTTCAATTCTTCAAAGCTGCCGTCGGGCAGGATGCTGGGCTCGTTCGCCTGGAGCACGACCTCGAGGAAGCGATCCAACTCCTGCAGCTCCTGTTCGTGTGCCGCCTCGAGTTGCTGCACGAACCCCGGGTAGTCCTGCTTGCCGTTCGCTTCGAGGAACTCGGTTCGCTTGCGCCAGAACTCGCGCTCCGCCGTGCGACGGATGAACGCATGGCGGTGGCGCACCAGGCCGAGATCGGAGGGATACAGTTTCTTGGCCTTGATCAGCACCTGCTCGCGCACGCCGACCTTGCCAAAATCGTGGAGCAGGGCGGCGTATCGGATCTCCTTGAGCTGCTCGCGCGTGAATGTCACCCCGCGAAAGGGCCCGTCGCCGGCGCGGTCCACGACCTCCGCCAGGCTGACCGTCATCCCTGCGACGCGCCCGCTGTGACCGTACGTCGTCGGATCGCGCTGCTCGATGGCGTGGACCGCAGCGAGCACGAAGCCCTCGAACAATTTTTCGATGTCGTCGTACAGCCGGCTGTTTTCGATGGCGACCGCGGCCTGGCCCGCCAGCGCCGTCACCAGCTCCACGGTGCGTTTGGAGAAGGGCACCACCTGCTGCTCCACGTCGGCGGGAGTGGAGAGCACCGCGTCGAGGTTGCGCTTGCGGTTGATCAACTGCAGCACGCCGATGATCTGGTCCTTGTGGTCCTTCATGGGAATCACGAGCATCGATTTCGTACGATAGCCGTAGCGCTCGTCGAAGGAGCGATTGATCGTGTATTCCACGTCGGGCGGCAGAAAGTACGCGTCGTCGATCACGAGAGGATCGCCCGTGACCGCGCAGTAGCCAGCCAGGCTGCTGCGGTCCACCGGAATCGTGAATTCAACGAACGGTGCCTCGGGTTTCGAAAACGTCTGGGCCAGCCGGAACCGCAGCCGCTGCATCCCTTCTTCGCTCTGTTCGACCAAATACAGGCTGCCGGCGTCGGAATGGGTAATGCGGCGGGACTGCGTGAGGATCAGGTCGAGCAGCGTCTTGGTGTCGCGCTCGGTGCCGAGGGCGACACCGATGCGCGTCAGCTCGCCGATCTCCCGCGCGCGTTGGGCCGCCTCGCCCCGGGCCCGCGCCGTCTCGGCCCGCGCCGCGGCTTCGCGGAATCCGGCCCGAATCGCGACCAGCAGGCGGCGCGGGCTGGTCGGGTGCGTGAGAAAGCCCGACAGAAACTCGGTCGGCATTCCGTCCGGCACATCCATTTCGCCGTCCCGGCCCAGCGCCACGATTGCCCCGCCCGCATCCACGAAGCCGCGCATGACGTCCACGGGGAAGGTAGAACGACTCTCGGCGTCGAGCAGAAATACCGTCGGCCGGTCGTCGGCGACCGCCAGCTCCTTCGCATGCCGCACCGCGCGCGCTTCGACCTGGGATGTCTCGAGCGCCGGCGCTACCGCGTCGGGACGCCACTGGGGCGGGTGGAGCAGGACGTATCTCACGGCTTGGCGCCCACCGGACCGCGGGCACTGTCCGCCGCAACGGGTGCGCCGGTATCACGCTGCGCCGGCGGCAGCGGTTTGACGCCGGTCAACGCCCGGTAGGGACGGCGCGACATCTGGTCCACGAAGTTGTTGAGCTGCCGCGCCGCTTCGGTCAGATTCGTCACGGTGGCGCGCACGTCGGAGCGATTTTCGGTCGCGAGCGAGTGTGCTTCGCGGGCCAGACTGTCGAGACGCAACAGCAGGCGGTTCGTATTGGCGACCGCCGTCGAGACCGAGTCGGCGAGGCCGCGCTGGCCAAAACGGCTCACGATCGAATCGAGCCGTCCCATCGTCAGGGCGACGCCGCTCAATGTGCGCTCGACGTCCGGCGTCACGTCCCGCAGCGTCGACTGCACGCGTACCAACGTCTGCGTCGCGGTGCGCACCATCTCCTGCACCCGCTGCGACAGCTCGTCCGCGACTTCCGCGACGGCATCGAGCGCGCTGCCTTTACGCCGCGAATCGAGCGTGTCACCCGCGCGGAGGAAGGTGCGGCGCGGCCCCAGCGTGTCGGGCAGGACGAGCCGGATGGAGACGGCGGGGGAAATCTGGCTGGCCTGGACCAGCTCGGCGCGCGTGCCTAGTGGCAGCTGCAGGCTCGAGCCGTTCTCGAACCGCTCTTTGACGGACAGCTTGGCGACGAACGAGATCCGCCGGGTGGCCGAGTCGACGCGGGGAGAGATGCTGGTTACCTGTCCTACGTCCAGCCCTTCGATGACGACGGGCGATCCTTGCGAGATGCCGTCGGCACTGGTCACGCGCACGTAAAGCTCGTAACGCCGCTCGCCCCACCCGCTGGTCGCGATCAACGCCCCGATCACCAGCGCGATCGTGACCACGATCAGCAGTCCGACGTAGAAATCCTGGCGCGTCTCCACTCGATCTCGCTTTCCCGCTCAGACCGTTTCGGGTTCCAGCAGACCGCTGCGGGCGAGCCGGTACACCTGATCCACTCGCCGCAGGATGACCGGCGGAATCTCCTGGCCCGTGATGAAAATCGTTCTGCGAGCCCCCTCTGCCGACTCGCCGCCGCGCGCGATCTCGAGCAACTCCGATGCAACGCGCGCCGTGACTCCGTCGAATGGCTGCTCCAGGATGAGCAGGGCCGGATCGAACGCGATCGCGCGGGCGAGCGCCGCACGCCGGCGCTCTTCTTCATTTGCTTGCGCCGGCCGCAATGCCGCCGCGCCCGTCAGCCGGAGCGCGGTCAGCATCACCGCGACGCGGCCGTCGATGTCGCGCGGGCTCGCATCGCTGCCGAAGCGCAGCGGCAACGCCACATTGTCGCGCAGGGAGAGATTCTGCAGCAGGCCGTCGCCGGCGGGAAGGTATCCCACCTTGCGGCGGAAGGCCAAACGCTCCGGCTCGGCGAGACTGCTCACGACGGTGCCGAAGAGGAGCGCGCGGCCGGCGGCGGGCCGCTCGAGCCCCAACGCGTAGCCCCCCAGCAATCCGATCCCGGAATCCTCATCGCCCAATACGGCAACGGTGCGGCGCTCGGGGACTTCGAGCGTGAACGGGTGTGGCGCGTGGCGCGCAATTGGAATCGCATCGAACAACAGCGCTGGCACACTCATTCGAACACCACGAAGAGCGCCGAGCAGAGGAAGATCCCAACGATGGCGGCGACGACCGCGCGGCTCGCCGCGATCGGGATTTCCGTCGAGGCGCGGCGGACCGACAGGCCGAAGTAGCTCGGCACGACCCCGACGATCGACCCGTAGGCCAGTGCTTTGAGCACCGTCGACCATACGTCGCGGTTGCTCAGCGAGGCGAGCACGATCTGGAAGTAGCGCGGGCCCGGCAGCCCGTTGAAACGGGCGGCGGCGAAGCCCGCCATAATCGCGACGAGGTCGAAGAGCACGAGCAACGCAAACACGCTCACCAGCGAGCCGAGGAAGCGGGGCAGCACGAGGTATTGCTTGGGGTCGATGCCCATCGATTCGAGCGCCCGCACCTCGCCCATGACCTGATTGGTCGCAAGCTCGGCGGCGATCGCGGTGCCGGAACGGCCCACCACGACGAGCGCCGTGAGCAGGGGGCCGAGCTCGCGCACGATGGCCACCACGATGAGCGTGCCGATGTAGTCAGTGGCGCCGAAGCGCCCGAGCTCGCGTGTCGCCTGCGAAATCACGAGAAAGGACAGGATTCCGGAGAGCAGCGTCACCAACCCGACCGCATTGAGGGCGGTAAAGCGGACCTGGGTGACGGCGATCCGCAGGGATACGGCGCGGCCCGCCGCGGTGAGGCGCGTGGCGGCGCGGAGGGCGCCAAAGCCGAAGCGCGCCAGCGCTCCCAAGCGGGAGAGCCGGCGCGCCGTCGTCTGTCCGAGCCGAGTAAACGGGTCCGTTAGGACCGTTGCACCCGCTGCAGGCCGTCCTGCGCCTCAGCATAATCGGGGAAGATGGCCAGGGCGCGGTTGAACATCTCGACCGCCTTGTCTTTCTGGCCGCGGTCCTGGAACAGCAGGGCGCGCGAGTAGTAGGTCAGCGCTTCGGTCGGCACCTGCCGGCCCATGCGCTGGTCCGATGCCGGCCGCTGGAGCGCGGGCAGGCTCGCGTCTTTCATCAGGCGCGCGGCGATGTTGCGGATGATGTCGAACATGTGATCGCGCTGCATCCGCTCCGACTCGGTCTTCACGATCTCACTCGTCTCGGTATTGACCAGGCGGACGTCGACCCGGAAGTCACCGTAGAAATCGATGAACGTGCCGAGCACGACATAGCGGGCGCCGACGAGCTTGCCGATGCGTGCGGCGGTCTGCGGATCGACACGATTTTGCGCGCCGAGGTTCTGCTCATCGAGCAGCCGCTGAATCTCCTGACGCTCGACGACGCGCGCGGCGGGATTCTGCGCCAGCTCTGAGATCATCATTCCGGCGATGCCGCGCTCGAGCGCGTCGAAGTCTTCCTTGTTCTGACCGTACGAGCCGCCGTTATTGAACGGCAGCACGGCGATGCCGGGACGGGTATCCTGGCCGCGTTGCTGCGCCGCCAAGAGCACCGGGACCAGGCTCAATACAGTCATCACTGCACTCGCGCGCATAGCTACTCCTCGGGTCACAGGGTCACCTGCATGCCTTCCTGGGCGGCTTCGACTTCCAGGGAACCTCCGCGCGCTGTCGCGAACTTCCGCGCGGCCGCCACCAAGCCATCCATCGCCTCATCGGCGTGCTCGGGCTCGTGATGAAACAGTACGAGCCGCTGAGCGCCGGCCTCCTGGGCCAGGGTCACCGCTTCTTCATACGTCGAATGTCCCCAGCCGCGGTGCTGCTCCAGCTCTTTCGGCGTATACATGGCGTCGTGAATCAGCAGCGCGACTCCATGCAAGAACGACACGAAATCTCGGCGCCAACTTGCGGGCACTTCGTATTGCCCGCCGGCGCCCAGCTCGTTGTCCGTCACATATGCGATGCTGGGCCCGCCCTTCGCGGGCGTCAGCCGGAATGCCAAGGTCGTACCGGGATGCCGCAGCTTCATCGCCCGCACCCGGAACTCCCCAACCGAGAATTCGTCCGTATCCACCTGCTGTACCGTCAGCGACGCCGACAGGGCATCGAGCGGAACCGGGAAAACCGCGGGATCCATTTGTTGCCGCAGGATCGCTTCGAGCGATGCCGTGCCCTGCCGCGATCCCCAGATGCGCACGGTATTCCCCGGCGCGAAAAACGGTTTGAAGTGCGGTAATCCCTGAATGTGATCCCAGTGCGCGTGCGACAGCAGAATCTCGACCCGCGCCGCGCCATTCTGCTTCGCCACCAGATCGAGCCCGAGCGCGCGGATGCCGGTGCCCGCATCGAGCACGACGAGCTGCCCACCCGCGCCCTCGACGGCGACGCACGGCGTGTTGCCACCATAGCGCGACGTACTCGGCCCGGGAGTCGGAATGCTCCCCCGGGTTCCCCAAAAGGTCACCGTGTACGTCATGCGTGTCGGCACGCCGGAACTCGGGCTAAGTTACTGGTAATTAGTGATGTAGGACAAGCGAGCGGCTCACTCGCACGCGGTGACGCGCCTCACGACCGACCAGCCGCTTGCTCCAACGACCCGCGATCCTTGATCACGATGTCTTTGCGGCTGACGTCGATCAGGCCCTTGTCCACGAGCTCGCGCATCGTGCGGGAAACCGTTTCGCGCGACGAACCGATCATCTGCGCGATGGTGTGATGGGTGAGGCGGCGCGTAATGCGCTGTCCGTCCGTCTCATCGGCCAGATCGAGCAGCAGCTGGGCGACGCGACCGTGGACGTCGAGCAGCACGAGGCTCCCGACCTTCTCGTCGACACGGCGCAGGCGCCGCGACAACTCGCGCAGAAAGGCGAGCGCGATGCCCGGCGCCTGGATGAGAATGCCCTGGAAGTCTTCGCGACGGAGCACGTAGAGCGTGGAATCCTCCATCGCGATGACGTGCGCCGAGCGCGGCTCGTCGTCGATCAGCGCCATCTCGCCGAAGAACTCTCCTTCGCCGAGCACGGACAGGATGACCTCGCGGCCGTCTTCGCCGATGAGCACGACTTTGACTTGTCCCTTGGCGACCACGTAGAGCGCGTCGCCGGGATCGTCTTCGAAAAGAATGACGGAGTTCTTGGGGTAGGCGCGGTCGCGCGCCACTTCGACCACCCGCTGCAGATCGGCGGGGGTGAGCTGGCTAAAGAGTGGGACTTTTTGGAGGACGTCCGTTGCTGACACGCCGAAGAGCTTACGCCGTGTCCACGGCGGTGTCAATTGAACTGCCGCCTAAGCCTTGCCACCAAGTTGCTGTGCCGGCTATATTTGCGCACTTCGTTCTGTCCGACTTCAGGCAAGGATACGAGCAGTGAAACCCGGAATTCATCCCAGATATCAGCGGGCCACGGTACAGTGCGCGTGCGGCAACGCCTTTATTACGCGCTCCACATCGCCCGTCATTCACGTCGAAGTGTGCGCCGCCTGCCATCCCTTCTACACGGGCAATCAGAAGCTGCTCGATACCGCCGGCCGCGTGGAGCGGTTCCGCCAGAAGTACGGCACCAAGGCAAGCTGATCCCGTGGAGACTCGACTCCGCCAGGCGCTCGCGCGGGCGGAGGAGGTCGCCCGGCAGCTGGCCGACCCCGAGACCGCGCGGAATCCTGGTCGGCTCAAACTGCTGGGCCGCGAGCACGCGCAGCTCGACGCCATCCGCCAGACGCATCAACGCATCGAACGCCTCGAGGCCGAGCTCGCCCAGGCGCGCGAAGTGCTCGCCGACAAGGACCCCGAGATGTCCCAGCTCGCGCGGTCCGACCTGGAGCGACTGCGGCCACAGCTCGAGCGCCTGGAAACGGAGCTCAGCGAGCTCCTGAGTCCCGCCGATCCCTACGATGACCGCGACGCGATCGTCGAAATCCGCGCTGGTACCGGTGGCGACGAGGCGGCGCTGTTCGCGGCCGACCTGTTTCGCATGTACACGCGCTTCTGTGAGCGCCGCGGCTGGAAGGTGGACGTCCTCTCGCTGTCTCCCGGCACGCTCGACGGCCTCAAGGAAGCGGTATTCGCCGCGCGCGGACCGAAAGCGTACGGCACGCTGCGCTACGAGTCCGGCGTGCATCGGGTACAGCGCGTGCCCGTGACCGAGCAACAGGGACGCATCCATACATCCGCCGCCACCGTGGCCGTCTTGCCCGAAGCGGAAGAGGTGGACGTCAAGATAGAAGAGAAAGATTTGCGGATCGACGTATTTCGCTCGGGCGGCCCCGGCGGACAGAGCGTCAACACGACGGATAGCGCGGTGCGGATCACGCACCTGCCGACCGGCCTCGAAGTGAAATGCCAGGATCAGAAGTCGCAGCTGCAGAACAAAATCAAAGCGATGGAAATCCTGCGATCGCGCCTGCTGGACCGGATGGTATCGGAACAGGAAGCGGCGCGCTCGCGTGAGCGCCGCGCGCAGGTGGGTACGGGTGACCGCTCTCAGAAAGTCCGCACGTACAACTTCCCCCAGAACCGCGTCACCGATCACCGCATCCATTTCACGACACATAGCGTGGATCAGGTGCTCGACGGCAAGCTCGACGACTTGATCGCCGCCGTGAAGCAGGCGCAGGAAAAGGAGCGGCTCAGTGCATAACGCGGTCTGGGCAGCGCTTGAAGGGGTCACGGCCGGCGAGGCGTGGCTGCGGCGCGATGAGCCGAAGTCCCCCGAGCTCATGGGCAGGTATCGGGACGCGGTCACCCAGTTGGAGCGCGGCACCCCGTTCGCGTACGCTGCCGGCCGCGCGGGATTTCGCACGCTCGATCTTGCCATCGACCGACGCGCGCTGATCCCGCGTCCCGAAACCGAAGGACTGGTCGAGCTGGTACTCCGGGGAACGGGCAAGGGGAAACGTGGGCTAGCGGCCGACATCGGTACCGGGTCTGGGTGTATCGCCCTCTCCCTCGCGGTCGAGGGCGAGTTCGCGCGAGTGATCGGTACCGAGCGCTCCCCCGGCGCCGCCGCGCTCGCGCGGGAAAATGTGGCGCGTATCGCTCCTGTCACACCGGTCGAGGTGCGTGAAGGGAACCTGCTCGCGCCGTTGATGGACAGGGGCGAACGTTACCAGGTGATCGTTTCGAATCCGCCCTATCTGACCGTGGCTGAATACGCCGAGCTGGAGTCATCGGTCCGAGATTTCGAGCCCGCCGAGGCGCTGGCGAGCGGCGATGATGGGCTCGCAGCAACGCGCGCGATCCTGGGCGGAGCGGCGGGACTGCTTGCTCCCGGCGGGTTGCTTGCGCTGGAGATCGACGAACGGCGAGGTGACGCGGGACGCGACCTCGCCCGCGCGCAAGGATGGACCAACGTGGAAATTCACGCCGACCTGTTCGGCTGCCCGCGCTACGCGCTGGCCAAGAAGGAGAGTGATTAGTGCTCGAGGAAAAAGCGGAAGACCTGGGGCGCGTACTCGGACAGACCGACGAGTACAAGGCGTTGCGGCGGGCGACGGAAGCGCTGCGTGAGGATCAGGCCGTGCAGAAAGTCCTCGCGGAAGCGGAGCGTCTCGCACAGGAAATCGAGCAAGTCGCTCAGCAGGGCAAGGAGCCGACGAAGGAGCAGGTCGAGCAGTACGACGCCGCGCTGCAAAGCGTGCAGGGAAATTCGGTGTATCAGCAGATGGTCAGCGCGCAATCGAATTTCGAAAAGCTGATGGCCAGAATCAATGCCCGCATTTACGAGGGCATCAAGAAGGGCGCCGCGAGCCCGATCATCACGCTCGGGTGAGGGCGGTGTTCATCGTTGCAGAAGGCCCCGAAGGCGCCGGGAAATCGACCTTGGTCCGCTGGCTGGGCACGCAGGTGCGGGCGGATGGACACCGCGTCGTCACGGTGCGCGAACCTGGCGGCACGCCCATCGCCGAAGCCGCACGGAAGTTGGCGCTGAAGTCGCGCCACGACCGCGCCTTCGGCGCGGAGTTGTTTCTCTTCCTCGCGGCGCGCGCCGATCTCGTGGAACGGGTGATTCGGCCGGCGCTCGAGGACGGGCAGATCGTGCTCGCCGACCGTTTCGGCCTATCCACGATCGCGTACCAAGTGGCCGGACGCGGCTTGCCGCTCAGCGACGTTGAAGCGGCGCTGCGAGTTGCAACCGGTGGCCTGTCGCCCGATCTGACGCTGGTGCTCGACGTGCCGGTCGCGATCGGCCGCGAGCGCCAGCGCAGCGCCGGCAAGGTGAAAGACCGCATCGAGCGGGAAGATGACACGTTTCACACACGAGTCCGCGAGGCGTACCGTAGCGCGTCCGGGCCCGGAATTGTTCATATTGATGCAAGTCAACCAAAGAAGGCCGTCCAGGAGGCCGCTTGGCGGGAGGTCGCCGCGGCAACCGGTGGGTCTTTATCACTGAGGGGCGCATGATGATTCGTCACAAAGGGTCCGTGGTCGCCGTCGTCGTGTTAGCCGCGTTGGTGAGCGGCGGGTGGTTCCTGCAGCGGCAAACGGAACCGGCCGGATCGGTTTATCAGCAGGCGCGGTTGTTCGACGACGTGCTCGCGCATGTCGCCGACTACTACGTCGATTCGCTCGACGAACGCCAGCTGTACCAAATGGCGATCGACGGCATGCTCGATCAGCTCAATGACCCCTATTCGGTCTTCCTCAAGCCGGATGATTTCCGGCAGCTGTCCGAAGCGACCACCGGTAACTACTCAGGCCTCGGCATCCAGATCGACGTGCGCGATGGCTGGATCACCGTCGTGTCGCCGCTGCCGGATACTCCGGCCGAGCGCGCGGGCGTGCAGACCGGCGACCGCATCGTCGAGCTGGACGGCCGCTCGACCGAAGGCTGGAAGCAGGATCAGGCGGTGAAAGAGCTGCGCGGGCCCGCGGGCACGGCGGCACAGCTGACCATCCGGCGCACCGGTGTCGATAAGCCGATTATCTACAAGCTCACGCGCGCGACGATTCACATCCACTCGGTCGATCCGCGCATCACGTTGATGCTCGACGAGCGCGTCGGTTACATCGCGCTCTCGCCGGTCAGCGAAAACTCGACGCGTGAGGTCGCGCAAGCGGTCGACACGCTGCTCAAGCAGGGCATGAAGTCTCTCATCTTCGATCTGCGAGGCAATCCCGGCGGGCTGCTCGATCAGGGCGTCGCCGTGTCCGATCTGTTCCTGGATCCGGGCAAGCCGATCGTTGAGACGCGCGGCCGCGCCCCGGGTTCTACGCACGAATTCAGCGACTCCAAGGCGCAGTCGTGGCCCCGCCTGCCGGTCGTCGTGATCGTCAACGGTGGATCCGCCAGCGCCGCCGAGATCATCGCGGGCGCACTGCAAGATCACGATCGCGCGGTGCTGGTCGGCACGCCGACTTTCGGAAAAGGGCTGGTGCAGTCGTTCTGGCGCCTGACGCCGGAGACCGGGCTCAAGCTGACGACGGCGCGGTGGTTCACGCCCAGTGGCCGCACGATTCAGCGCGTCACGCATACCGAGGCGGAGCAGGAGGCGCAGGTCGTCGCCGCGCAGCGCGGTCAGGACACGAAGATCGATTCGACCGCGATCTTCCACACCGACGCGGGACGCACCGTGTATGGCGGTGGCGGCATCCGGCCCGACATCTACGTGGTCGCGGACACGTTCACGACCGCCGAGCGGGCATTCATCCGCGCGCTGGGTGAAAAAATCCCGGCCTATCGCGACGCGCTTACCGCCTACGCAATCGAGCTGAAGGAAGGCAATCGGCTGGCGTCCCCGAACTTCACGGTCACCGACGGAATGGTGGACGAGATCGTGCGTCGCATCCGCGCCAAGGGCGCGGAGCTTCCCGACTCCGTCATTGGTGGAGCGCGCACACTCATCTCGCAGGAGCTGGGCTATGAGGCCGCACGCTACGTCTTTGGACGCTCGGCGGAATTCCGCCGCCGCATGACCGATGATCAGCAGGTGAAACGGGCACTGGCGCTGGCTGCTCGGGCCAAGACGCCGCAGGATCTGCTCACGCTCGCAAACACGCAGCCCGCGTCGACGGTCCGCAATAGGTGACGCAACAGTCTTCCCGCGCGATCGGACTCATCGGGCCCGGTCGCGCGGGAGTCGGACTGGCGTTGGCATTGGCCCAGGCGGGCTACTCGGTCTGCCTGCACGGGCGAAAAAAGAAGAGCCTTCCCGCACCACTCACTCTCACTATCAGTGATGGAACCACGCCGCCGCCCTGGATCGGCGACGTGCAGGTCGTCATCCTGGCGGTGCGTGATGACGCGATCACCCCCCTCGCCGATTCGCTCGCTACGGTACGCGCGATCACCGAGCGGCACGTGGTGCTGCATCTCTCCGGCGCGCAGGGTCAGGAGGCGCTGGGGCCGCTGGTCAGCACCGGGGCGGCGCTCGGGTCCTTTCATCCGCTCCAAACGATCGTCGAACCGGAGCGGACGCCGCAGCGGCTCACGGGAGCGTGGGTGGCCGTCGAAGGAATGCCGCGCGCCGTCGAGGCGGGGGAACAGATTGCCGGCGATCTCGGCATGCATCCGTTTCGGATCGCCACGAAGGCCAAGCCGATTTACCACGCCGGCGCCGTGTTCGCCTCGAATTACCTCGTCGTCGTGGAGGCGGTCGCGCAGCGGCTATTGCGGCATGCCGGCCTCTCCGATGCTGATGCGTGGGCGGCGCTGCGTCCCCTCGTCGAAGGGACGTTCGAGAATCTCAGCCGGCACGAACCTCGCGAGGCGCTGACGGGTCCGGTGGTGCGCGGCGATACCGCCACCATCGTGCGGCATTTGCAGTCACTCGCTGTGGATGACGCCAAGTTGTACCGCGCGCTGGGGCGAGCGGCACTCGAGTTGGCGCAGAAACAGGGTATGGATGAAACGACGGGGGCCAACGTTGCGGACGCGCTCGCTACTGATCTACCACCCGTAATCCGGCGTTCCGGACAAATATGAACTCGCGGTCGGCAATCGGCTGATTGACCGAGATGCCCCGCAGCGTGATGGTCCGGCGCTGGCCCGATGTCTCCACGATTTCGATCCGTCGCATCAAGCCGTCCGACTTCGCGATCCACACGGTGGCCGCCGAATAGGGCAGGTCGGGCACCCGCGGCGTCAGCGCAATCACGTCGACCGGTCCCTCCGCGAGCGAATCAGCGCGAACATAGCGGGCGGCATAGCGCTCGCGTGGATGTTCGACGAACTGAGCGATCAGATTGGGTCCCGTGCTGCCGTTGCCGGGAATGGCCGACCGAATCACTTGGCCCGGCGTGGTGCTCGGCGTGTAGAGCCACAGGCGGTGCCCGTCGGCCACTACGCGATCGTCCCGGGGCTCGGAAAAGCGCATCGCGAAAAAATTGGGACGACGTTGAAACAACCGGCCTCGCGTCGTATCGGGCGTGCCGAGCATGGGGTTATCGACGATCTGCACGAAATCGGCTTGGAGCGTGCGCACGGTGTCATACGATGCGCTGGCGCGATCGAGGACCGGGCCTGCATCCTGGGCGGCTAGGCGCTTCGGCGGTGGGGCGATTAGCAGGCAAACCGCGCCAAGCAAACCGCTCAACCGCCCAACCGCCCAACCGCGCGTCACGCCCCTACCGCTGCCGGCTCCGCGACGCGGCGGCCGATCGCCTCGGCGATGATCCTGACCTCCCGCATCAACTGCGCGAACTGATCGGGGAACAGCGACTGCGCGCCGTCCGACAGCGCTTCTTCAGGATTCGGATGCACTTCCACCATGATGCCGTCGGCACCGGCGGCGATGGCGGCGCGCGCCATCGGTATCACCTTGTCCCGCAGTCCCGTGCCATGCGACGGATCCGCGATGATCGGCAAATGCGACAGCTTGTGCACGACCGGAATGGCGGTGAGATCGAACAGGTTGCGCGTCGCATTGTCGAAGCTGCGCACGCCGCGCTCGCACAGGATCACGTCGTGATTCCCTTCGGCCAGGAGGTACTCGGCCGAGAGCAGCAGCTCCTGCACGGTGGCGCTGATGCCGCGCTTCAACAGCACGGGCTTGCCGCAGCGGCCGGCAACCTTCAGCAGCGAAAAATTCTGCATGTTGCGCGCGCCGATCTGCACAATGTCGGCCATCTCGGCAACCCAGCCCAGCCCGCTTTCGTCCATCGCCTCCGTGCAGATCAGCAAACCGGTTTCCTCGCGCGCCTTGGCGAGAAGCCGCAGTCCGGGTTTGCCCAGTCCTTGGAAGGAATAGGGCGAAGAACGGGGCTTCCACGCTCCGCCGCGCAGCACGACCGCGCCCGCTTCCTTTACTTGGCGAGCCGACTCGACGATCTGCCGCTCGTTCTCGACGGAGCAAGGGCCGGCGATGGCGACGACTTCGGGGCCGCCGATCGCGACACCGCCCGCCAGGCGCACCACCGTGGACTCGTTCTTCCACTCACGGCTGACCTGCTTGTAGGGCTGGGAGACGTGGATGACTTCCTGGACGCCCGGCAGGCCTTCGAGCCGCGACGCGTCGACGCGGCCGTCATTGCCGACGAGACCCACCGCGGTCCGTTGGGCGCCGGGCATGGGCTGCGCCTGATAACCCATCTCTTCGATGACCGAGACGACTTTCTGGACCTCGTCCCGCGTTGCTCCGTGACGCATTACGATCAGCACTACGCGCGTCTCCCGTCTCCGATGGTGAAGCGGTCGCCGTCCTGTGCCGCCGTGACCGGTCCCGAAAATCGCGTGCCGGCCAGCCGCGCCGGGTCCGAAGTCTCTACAGGAGGATAGAAGTGCGTCAAGACTAGCCGCTTCGCTTGCGCCTCGCTGGCCATCTCACCCGCGCGCTCAGGCGTCAGATGGGTGTCCATCGCGCGCGCTTCCGGTAGGGAGCATTCCGCGAGCAGCAGATCGCAGCCTTGCGCCCACCGTGCCAGCTCCGTGCTGGGACCGGTATCGCCGGTATACACGAGACGGCCTTCCGGCGCCACCAGCGAGACCGCTACGCTCTCGTCGGTATGGGGCACGGGGAACGTCTCGAGGCTGACGTCGGCGTTCAACGGGAACGGCTCGCCGTCGCGCACGTCGAGGATACCGATCGGAAATCCGGGATCGAGCAGCCAGTCGCCATAGCCTTCGGCAAGCGTGCGCAGCAACTGCACGACGCCCGGCGGCCCCAAAATGACGAACGGTTCTTTCCGCGCCGGCTCCGCCGTGTACTTGAGCGCGTACACGAGCATCGGCAGCTCGCCCCAGTGGTCGGGATGAAAGTGCGTCAGGATTACGTGCGTCACCTGCTGCCACGGCAATCCGAACTCCGCGAGCCGGTGCAGCGATCCGGCGCCGCAATCGAGCAACACGCGCAGATCCCCCCGCGCGACCCAATGACACGGACAGGTGCGCTGGGCCGACGGTGCGACGGTGCCTGTGCCGACGGTGACGAGTTCCATGGTCACTTTCCCCGAAAGACGATGCGCATAAAGACGAGCAATCCCGGCGCCTTGAGCTTGGCGAGATACACGCCGGCGGGCAACGGGTGCCCATCATCTGCTCGTCCATCCCACATCAATCGGGGGTCGCAGATCCCCCCGCCGGAGGTGCCACGGCCGTAGCGCCCAGCGGGGAGAATAGCCGGAAAGTCAGGCCCCGGCACGAAGCGGCGCACTGCGTTGCCGCGCAGATCGAGGATGTCCAGCTCCACGACGCCGGTGGTGGCGATGTCGAACCAGAGACAGGTGGAATCGCGCCCCGCGGCGGGGAAGGGATTGGGGAAGTTCTGATACAGCAGCGTGGATGCCGGCGCGCCGCCATCGACAATCAGGAACGTGCCCTGGCTGCGGACGAGACTGGTGTCGCTCCCGGCGTGAACGACCAGCTGCCAGCGATACGCGGTGTTGCGCTCGAGCGGCTGCGGCAGTGTGAAGAAGGTGTCGCGCACGCCGGCAATTCCGAACTCGAACAGTCCCGTCGCGACGCGCTGCACTTGCAAGTCGTACGTCAACGGTCCGGGCGGGGAAGACACGGCGGCGTGGCGCCACCTGAAAGTGGGTTGCGCCGAGTCAGTGACGGTTCCCGCCGGGTTGCTCAGCGTCGTCAGTGTCGCCCATGGCGGAATGATCACGGGACCGATCAGGCCGGTCGTTGCCGCCTCCCCGGTCGCGGCTGTCGCGTCGACGCGCCAGTAGACCGGCCCGGGCTTCAGTGGACGGGTGAGGCCGAACGACTCCGTCAGCACGGTGGTGTCCAGCAACGGCCCGGCGAGGGTGCTGTCTCGGCTGATGCGGAGCCGATAGCTGACGGGCGATGCGGACCCCGGAACTGTCCCCACGGCCCACGAAAATGTCGGCGTGATAGGAGGGAACGCTCCGGCACCGGGGAGCGGGGCAATGGCCGTAACGCCTGCCGGGAAGATCGCGGCCGCGCTGACATCGGGCCGTCCCCACCCGTAAATCGTATCGGGGTCTGCGCGCCGCGTCGCGGTATTACGGAACGCGGTGCGCAGCGCCATGGGCGAGAGCGTGGGATGGAGTTGCTTCACGAGTGCCGCGCTGGCCGCGAGCAGCGGTGTGGCGAACGAGGTACCGTCTTCGCGCCGGACAGCGCCGTTTCCGGTGACGACACACACCGCCACGCCGGGAGCCGTGAAGTCGGGCTTGATCCGGCCGTCGGCGGTCGGGCCGCGGGAGGAAAACGCGGCGATGTTGCCGAGCGAATCTTCCGCGCCAATCGCCAGCACCGAGTCGGCATCGGCCGGTGTCCAGACGGACCGCGAGCCCGGGCCTTCGTTGCCGGCCGCCGTGATGATCAGAATGCCGCGTCGTGCCGCGGAGTCGGCCGCAACCGTCGTCACGGCGACGTCGCCATTCAATTCTGACGGTGTGTAGCTGAAGCCGTTGTCGAAGACGAGATACGCCAGGCTTGAGGAGACGATATCGACCCCGATCGAGTCGGCCCATTCGAGCGCGGCGACGTAGTTGTCCTCTTCGACCCGTGTCTCGCTCCGGACGTCCTCCGTTTTGGCGAGCAGGAACTGCGCGCCGCGCGCGATGCCACGGAGGCGGCCGGACACGTCGCCCGCGAAGAGCGACCACGTGGCGGTCCCGTGAAATTGCGCGCCACCGACATCCTTGCCCGCCTCGTCGCGCACGACGGCGTCGTTGAAGACGAAATCGCGCTGGGCCGTGATCATGATGCCGCTGAACGCGGGATTCGCGGTGTCGAACCCCGTATCGAAAATCGCGATGCGCACGCCCGTGGCATCGATGCCCTGGTCGGTGAGCGGCCGCAGGTGCAGCTGGCGATAGGGCATTTCGGAGGGGCCGAGGACGGGGTCGTCGCCCGGTGTCACGCCGCACGTATCACCGGGGGCCATCGGTGCGAGCATCCCACGCGGCGAGAAGTCGAGTATCGGGTGCCCGGGGTCGGGCCGCGGCAGCCGGAAGCGACCGAGCGGTTGGATGCGGCGCACATCGCGCTCCTGCAGCAACAGGCGGAGGGCGTTGCTCGGCAGGTCGGCCGCGACTGCGTGCAACCAGCGGCTGCGCACGCGGACCCGCCCGCCGGCCGCGGTTACACCCGCACTCACGTCCTCGAGTGAGGCCCTTGGTCGCGCGAACAGCCACACGGAGACGGTCGTATCCTGGGCGCGCTGCAACAGCCGCGGCAGTACGGGAGAAACCGCGGGCCGCTGCGCCGCCAGCCCAGCTGGCAGCAAGAGGAGCCAGAATAACCGATGCATGACGACCGGGAAGGAGGACGGGGAGGGAGACCGGTCCTACACGGGCTCCATCTGGCCGAGACGCACGCCGACGATTGTCGAGACGCCCGGCTCCTGCATCGTGACACCATACACCGCGTCCGCCGCCTGCATCGTCCGCGGATTGTGCGTGATCACGATGAACTGCGTCTGGTCTTTGAACTCCGCGAGCAAGCGCACGTAGCGGCCGACGTTAGCGTCGTCGAGCGGCGCATCGACCTCGTCGAGCAGGCAGAAGGGGCTCGGCTTGGCGAGAAAAATCGCGAAGAGGAGCGAGACCGCCACCAAGGTACGTTCGCCCGACGAGAGGAGGTGAATGCGCTGGGTGCGTTTACCGCGGGGGGCGGCGTGAATCTCGATTTCGCTCTCGAGCGGCTCGTCTTCATTGGCAAGCCGCACGTCGCATTCGCCGCCGCCGAACAGCGTCTGGAAGACCGAGCGGAAGTGCTCGCGGACTTTGGCAAACGACTCGAGAAACAGCGTCTTGGCGCTCTGATCGATCTCGCGCGCCGCCTGCTGCAGCGAGTTCCGCGCCGTGACGAGGTCGTCGCGTTGCGTCATGAGAAACTCGAGGCGTTTGGTCTCCTCGGCGTGCTCTTCGACGGCGAGCGCATTGACCGGGCCGACCGCGTCGATGGCGCCGCGTAACCGGTCGTTCTCCTCCCGGAGCCACTCGAGGTCGCCGGCGACCTCGGGCGCATCGGCGAGCAGCGCATCGAGCGGCTTGCGCCACTCGGTTTCCACGCGCGCCACGAGTCCGCGCTTCTTGCCTTCGACCTCGGTCCGTTCGAGCTGCAGGCGATGATCCTCTTCGCCGAGCGCGGCCAGCGCCTTACGCGCCTGGTCGAGCGCTCCCTCCGCCTGGCCCAGATCGGCGTCGCTCATCGCGACCTGCGCTTCGGCCTCGGTGGCGGCGGTCTCGAGCTCTGCGACCGCGAGCCCGCGCTCCTGCAGCGTGTCCTCCCATTGCGCGCGCTGCGTCGTCAGCGTCGCCGTCTCGCGTTCGCTGCGCGCGATCTCTTCGGCGCGCGCGCCAGCTTGCTCGCGTGAGGCGTGTGCGTCGGCATCGGCCCGGGCAGCGCGCTCGGCGGCGGCCGTAAGCCGCGCTTCCACCTGCGCCGCTTCCACCTGCCAGCGGACGCGCTGCTCGCGGGCGGCTTCCTGCGTCGCCTCCAGATCGGCAAGACCGGCACGCTCGGTACTAAGCTCCTCCGCCGATCGCAGCCGTTCCATTTCCCGCTCCTGCAGCTCGACGTGCACAATGCCGAGACGCGCGTCGACCTCCGCGAGACGGCGCGTGAGCCGCTCGACTTGTGTCCCGACCTCTTCGGCTTCCCGCCGTGCGTGGATCAGGCCACGATCGGTTTCCCCCTTTTCGGCGCCCGCTTCGAGCTCGGCACGGCGGGCGTGTTCGGCGCTCTGCACGGCCGCCGCGAGCGTGGCTTCCGCGCCCGCGAGCTCCTGCACGCTCGATTCCTCGCTCGCGCGTGCCTGAGCGCGATTCGTCTCGGCCTCGCGGACGTCTTTTTCCAGCACTTCGAGCTCGGCGCGACGCTGCAGGGGACCGCCTCCTGCCCCAGCTGCGCTCATCGTGCCGCTGTCGAGGTATACCGCGCCGTTCTCTCGCCGCAACGCGCCACTGCCGATCACTTCGTGCCCTGCAAGCAGGGCGCGGACCCACGCGGCGGCCGGCCCGTCGACCCGCAGCTCGTCCTTGAGCGGGTGTCCGTCGGCGCCGAGTCGTGGTCCCGGAACGCAGGGCAACAGTACCAGCGGGCCGGGATGCGCCGCCGCGTGCCAGGCGCTGATCGCGTCGATGACGGACGCGTCGCGCACGAGCACCGCATGCAACCATTCGCCGAGCAATCGCTCCGCCAGCTCGGCATCGCGCCGGCTGGTGCGCACGAAGTCAGCCAGTGGACCAAGCACCGAGCCGTCGCCGAAGCGGGCGCGGACTTTCAGGAGCGCTTGGGCCGCGGGCGCGAGACCGACGTGCTCGCGGTCCAGCTCCATGAGGGCGTCGCGGCGTGCTTCGAGCTGCGCGAGCGCCGCTTCGGTCTGACGCCGGGCGGAGCGCGCTTCCATCTCCTGCTGCTGCTGCGCCGTGACGTGGCGCCGCGCGTGCTGCAGGGCTTCCACCGCGCGCTTGGCCGCCTGCGCGTCGTGATGGACGCGTTCGCTCGCCGCGGCCGCGTCGCGGGTCGCATCCTGCGCCGCGAGGTCGCGCACTTTGCGCTCGTCCGTGGCCATCGTGAGCTGCTCGCGCAGCTCGCCGCGCTCACGTTGCAATGCGCCGCTTTCGATCTCGAGCGCGCGCGCCATCTCGGCCCGGCGTTGCAGCGCTTCCTCGAGCTCCCGGACGGCAAGCCGCTCAGCCGTGAGCTTGCCACGCACCTCGTCCTCGTCACCCGTGCGCGCGCCCAGCTCCGCCTGGACGGCGCTCAGGTCGCGCTCCGCCGCGGCCCGCTCGGCCGCGGCCGCTTCATGCTCGCGCTCCGCTTGGGCGGCCCGCCGCTCCGCCTGGATCCGTTCGTCGGCAGCCGTCTGGCGCCGCTGGCCCGCGTTGCTCAGCCGCTCGGCGGCGAGCGCGAGATCGCTCTCCAATCGTCCGACTTCGAGTTTGGCATCACCGAGACGACGCTGGACTTCGGTGCGGCGCGCTTCCGCCGTGTGGCGACCCTGCACGCGCGCCTCCCGCTCGTGCTCGGCGTCCTCGAGCCGCGCCCGTGCCGCGGGCAGCTGCTCGGCGAGCTCGCGGGCGCGGACGCCCAAACCGCCCAGGGTCAGGTCGAAGTCTTCGATTTCCCGCCGGACGAGCGTCATCGCGACACCGAAACGCTCTTCGATCATTTTCCCGTAGCGCTCGGCGCGGCCGCGCTGGCGCGCCAGGCTGCGAACCTGTGTCTGCACTTCCGCGATCAGGTCTTCCAGCCGAGCGAGGTCGACCGCAGTCTCCTCGAGCCGGCGCTCCGTGCTCTTCTTGCGGTCGCGATACAGACCGATGCCCGCTGCTTCCTCGAACAGCGCGCGCCGCTCTTCGGCTTTTTCCGAGAGCAACGCTTCGATCATCTTCGCTTCCATCACCTCGGCCGCATCCGCGCCCAGGCCGGTGCCGCGCAACAGATCCAGAATGTCGCGCAGCCGGACCGGCGCGCGGTTCAGGAGGTAGTCGCTCTGGCCCGAGCGTGACAGCCGTCGCGTTACGACGACTTCCTGGTACGCGATCGGCAGGCTGCCGTCCGAGTTGTCGAACAC
>JBHEMG010000019.1:0-8873 GCA_046262715.1 Gemmatimonadales bacterium | reverse complement strand
CGCCGTCGGCCGGGCCGCGATCTGTTGCTGCGCGCCGGCGCCGAGCGCGACGCCGAGCGACTGCGCCACCCGGCTCGCGATGTCGGCCTGCACCTGAAACACGTTCGTGAGCTGCGCATCGAACGACTGCTGCCATTTGGTCGTCGGTGCCGAACCGCCGCGCACCTGTACGAGCTCGGGACTCACGTGTACGACGCTCCGCCCGCCGGGTAACCGCTCCCACCGCACCGTCGCGGTGAGGAGGTACTGGGCACCGAGCTCGTGAGCGATTTCCTGTTGCGTCTTGGCCGTCCCCTTGAAGGGTGTCGAGCTGGCGCGACCGATCACCTGGAGGCCGTTCCCCGTCAGTCCGGCGAGCTTGCCGCGCACCTCGTCGGTCATCCCGTCAGCGAAGTACTCCTGGTCACGACTACCCAGGTTCTCGAAGGGCAGCACGGCGAGGACCGGCCCGGCCTCATCGCCTCTCGCACGAGTGCCCCGCCAGGCGAAGAGGACGCCGACACCGATCAAAAATCCCACGAGCAGCATCGCGAACAGTGGCCGGGGTTTTGGCCTCGCTGTGGTTCCCGCGGGTTCGAGTGCCCGCGCGAACGCCGCGGCGCTCGGATACCGATCGTCGGGCATCACGGCGAGCGCTCGGCCGAGCACCGAGTCGAGCGCGGCGGGAACGGACCGGGGCTTCGTGATGCGTGAAGATGGTGGTGCGCCGCTGAGCATTTCGTACAGGACGCAGGCGAGCGAGTAGACATCGGTGCGGGCATCGAGGTCGCGTGCGCCGCTCGCCTGTTCAGGGCTCATGTACTCGGGCGTCCCCACGGCGAGGCCCGTGCCGGTGAGCCGCGTCTCGCTGTCGACCGCGCGGGCAATGCCGAAGTCCGCGACCAGCGCGTGGCTGCCGGTCAGGAGGATGTTCTCCGGCTTTATGTCGCGGTGGATGACGCCATGGCGGTGCGCGTATTCCAGCGCATCGGCCGTTTCGCGCGCGATACGGACCGCATCGTCGACGGGCAGCTGGCGCTCGCGTTGCAGCCGATCGCGCAGCGACTCGCCGTCCACGAACGGCATCGTGAACCACAGCTCACCGGCGGCCTCGCCCGAGTCGTAGACCGACAGGATGTGCGGATGCTGCAACCGCGCAGCGAGCATGATCTCCCGCTGGAACCGCTCGGGACCGAGCGCCGCGGCAATCTCCGGGTGGAGCAGCTTGAGCGCGACCGGCCGGTTGTGCTTGAAATCGTGCGCGAGATACACAGTCGCCATGCCGCCACGACCCAACTCCTTGTCGAGGCGGTACTGGTTGGCGAGCGCCGCACGCAGGCGGGAAAAGCGGTCGGGCACGGTCGCAAGAATAGCCGCTCGGGCACGCGGACGCGAAGGCCTGCGAAGTATCTGGTTATCTGCCAAATTGATCGAGCTCATGCACCAACGCGCGCAGCTCGCCGCCGCCCTTGCGGGCCGCTACACCGTCGATAAGGAGCTGGGACGCGGCGGGATGGCGATCGTCTATCGCGCCCGCGACCTGAAGCACGAGCGCGACGTCGCCATCAAGGTGCTGAAGCCCGAAATCGCCCACGCGCTCGGCCCCGATCGCTTCCTGCGCGAGATCCGCTTCACCGCGCAGCTCAGCCATCCGCACATCCTGCCACTGCTTGACTCGGGCGAAGCCGACGGGCTGCTCTACTACGTCATGCCCTACGTCGCGGGCGAAACGCTGCGCCACCGGCTCGAGCGCGAACAGCGCCTGCCGCTCGCCGACGCGCTGCGCATCACTCGCGAGGTGGCCGACGGGCTCGACACCGCGCACCGCCGCGGCGTCATCCACCGCGACATCAAGCCCGAGAACATCCTTATAGAAGAAGGGCACGCCGTCATCGCCGACTTCGGGATCGCGCGCGCGCTGGCCGAGTCCAAGGACGACAAGCTGACGGGCACCGGCGTGGCCATCGGGACGCCCGACTACATGAGCCCCGAGCAGATGCTGGGTGGCCGCGCCGGCGCGGTGGACGCGCGCACCGACGTCTACGCGCTCGCCTGCGTGCTGCACGAGCTCGTCACCGGCCAGACACCCAGACGCACCGGCGAGCGCGTGCCGCTCCCGGAGGGACTCGATCGCGTCATCCGCCGTGCCTTGAGCGACGATCCTGAGCAGCGCTTCGAGACCATCGCCGCCTTTCGCGACGCGCTGCCGCCCGTGCGCGATACGAGCGAGGACCTGGGCGCGCTCACGCGCCTCGTCAGGACGCCCACCTTTGCCGTTCCAGTCGTGCTGCTGCTGATCGCCGTGACGCTCGCGGTGGTGCTGCCCGCGCGCGGCCGCCGCGCAAAGTCGCACGCGCGCGCTGAGCTCGCTCGGGCCACGGCGCTGGCCGAGTCGGGCCGCTACGCCGAGGCATATGCGGCGTTCAGCGCCGCCGAGCGGTCGCTCGGCAAGGACAGCGCACTCGTCCGGCTCGAGCCGCTGGTTGCCGACGTGATCACGGTGACGAGCGAGCCGAGCGGCGCTCGCGTGTACGCGCGCGCTTTTAATCCTGATTCGACTGCCAAGCCTGACAGCGTGCTCCTGGGCGAGACACCGATCAAGGAGCGCCGCCTCGCGCGCGGTGACTATCGCCTGGTGATCGCGAGGGACGGCTTCGCGCCGGCGACGACGCTTTCGTCCGATTGGGGCGCGCGGCCGCAGCGCAGCGGATACCGCACGGCGGCTCCGCGTCTCGTCGACGTGCGGCTCGCGCCGACGGACTCCGCGACGCGCGACATGGTGTTCATTCCGGGCGGCGCCTACACCCTCGCGGGCCCCGCCATGCCGCTCGGCCAGCGCGCGCAGCTCACCGATTACTACATCGACCAGTACGAAGTCAACAACGCGGACTACCAGGCGTTCGTCTCGGGCGGTGGATACCGCGGTGCGCTGACGCGGTTTGTCGATCGCAGCGGCATGGCGGGCCCGCGGGCCTGGACCGGCCAGCAGTTTCCTCCCGGGACGGCACGCTATCCGGTCACGGACGTCAGCTGGCGCGAAGCCGACGCGTATTGCGCGGCGCACGGCAAGCGCCTGCCGACGCTGTTCGAGTGGGAGAAAGCCGCGCGCAATGGGTTCACGGCGATCGGCGAGGGCGTGTTGATGCCGTGGGGCTACGTGAGTCCCGGCGATGTGACGCGTCCGCGCGCCAACTTCGCCGGCACCGGCGTCGCGCCCGTGGACGCGTACCCGTTCGGGATCAGCGTGTGGGGCGTCTACAACCTGGCCGGCAACGTGAAGGAGTGGACCGCAAATCCCGCGGCGAGCGGGTACGGCGTGATCGGCGGCTCGTGGGAAGACCCGATCTATCTCTACAATCGCTACGGCGCGTTTGCGGCCGATGCATCGTCGCGCGCACTTGGCTTTCGCTGCGCCCGTGGTGGCACCGATCAGGGAAGCGGCCGCATTCCGCTCGAATCGCGCACGCCGATTTACCATCCCGTGGGCCGAGCGCAGTATGCCGCCCTGCTGGAGCATTACCGCTACGATGCGCGTCCGCTCGAGCCGCGCGTGGTCGAGACGGTCGAGACGTCCGACTGGACGCGTCAGAAAATTCGTTTTGTGGTCCAGGAGGGCGACACCGCGCTCGGGTACTTCTATCTCCCGAAGCAAGCGCGCCCGCCGTATCAGACGATGGTATATGTCGGGAGCACAGCCGTGTTTGTGGGCGCGAGCTCGGTGTCCGAGGAGCTCGAGGCCAACATCGGAGCCAACGTGCGCGCGGGCCGAGCGGCGTTCGGGATCGTGCTCAAGGGGATGGCGGAGCGCCCGTTCGGCCAGGGCTGGGAGCCACCGGCCCCGAGCTCGGTGCGATTCCGGGACGTCACCGTCTTGCAGGCGACGGAGCTGCGGCGGGCGGTCGATTATCTCGTGACGCGGGACGACGTCGATCGCGGGCGCATTGCCTACGTGGCGGTGAGCTGGGGTGCGGGATCGCGGCTGCTGTTGTCGGCGATCGAGCCGCGGTTCCGCGCGGTGGTGTACATCGGCGGCGGCATCGACGAGCGCATCTCGGCGCCGGCGCTGCCGGAGGCATCGAGCATCAACTTTGCCCCGTACGTCGTGCCGCCCAAGCTGCTGCTCAATGGCGGGGATGATGAGGAGGATCCGTGGCTCACGCGCGCGTTGCCTCTGTGGACGATGTTGCGCGAGCCGAAGCAGCTGGTGCTCGTCCCGGGCGCCGGGCATCTCGTGCCGGCCGAGCAGCGGGTGCCGGCCGTGAACAGGTTTTTGGACAAGTGGCTCGGCCCCATTACGGCGAAGCGCTAGCTCGACGAACCTTCTCAGCGTAGCCAGTTTTAGCGAAGGCGACAGCCCTTAAGGGCTGGCGAAGTGGCCGAGCCACGGGCCTTCGCTGCGCTCATGGCAGGCTTTCAGTCGACGGATAAACACTAATCGCATACAGATGACCTCACCCGCATCGCTTTGGTACACGCACGCGACGGTCACTCCACATCGTGCAAGTGCGAGCGGCAGCGCGTGTGGGGTCTCGCGTCTTGGCCTACGGGATTACCGGGGTTCGCAGCCATGAGGTGCTGGTGTGGCGAAACTGGTAAACGCGGTGATCCCACAAATCACTGGGCCTAGGCCCTTGCGGGTTCGAGTCCCGCCGCCAGCACCCTCGCTTCCTTGTTGACTCGGCGGATGCTGTCGCCGATATTCATTTTGTGGGATCACCGCGTAGCCAGTTTCGCTACATGAAGAAAGCCGGGGAGCAACAGCTCTCCGGCTTTCACTTTATCCCGTCCTTCACCCCACAGCGCGCCACGCGGCGTTGAACCGTTTCGCTCAACGGGTCCGCGCCCCCCAGGCGTTCACTGCGATCTGGTTCAACGTCAGCTGCTTGCCTTGCGAGACGGAGGCCCAGACGCCCAGCTCGCCGTCGGCGATCTGGAATATCCCGCTATCACACGTCTGGAGCTTGTCATAGCTGATCGATACCTGCACGGAGCATTGCCCGATCACGCTGTTCTGGCGCATGAACGTGATCGTCGCCGGCTGATTGACGAATGAGAACACGAGCTCGACCGAATACGCGCCACTGGGTAGACCGGGTCGCGCGTCGAGCCTGACCCCGCCGGATACCTCCATCGGTATCCTGTCGGCCTTTTGATCAGACCAGCTCGCTGAGACGTGGACCAGATTCACGTCGATCAGACTGTTTTGCAGCATGCCCCGAAATTGCCACGGGCTGAAACGGGCGGATGCCAGCAGCGTCATCAATGGCGCCGCTCCAACTGCGGTGCGAGGTCGTTGCAGCGTGGTTTGGGCGGCGGCGGCGCCTGGTTGAAAGGCGAAGGCCAGCACGACTGCGGCCATTCCTGTTGCACGAGCGATCATTGACCCCTCCCTGGTGAGTACACGCGTGGGATCGCGAACTTAACGCGACAAATCGGAACTCGCTGCTGCCCGCGCACGGGTGGCTGCGCCCTGAAGGACCGGTAGCGGACAGTTAGAATGAAGGCGATGCCACGCAAACTCGCGCGCCACCACATCTACGTGATCGAGCTGGACCGCGCGGCGCTCAAGCATGCGAAGTTCCGCGCCGCGAATCCGCATCACGATTCCAAGAAGCCGCCGTTGTACGTGGGGATGACCGGTCTCAATCCTGAGATTCGGTTCGAGCGACACAAGTACGGCGTCAAGGACAATTCGTACGTGCGGCGCTATGGGGTGCGGCTGCGGCCCGACCTATACGCGGGGCTGAATCCGCTGCCGTATAAGGAGGCGGAGAGGATGGAGTGGGTGTTGGCGAGAGAGCTGAGGAATGATGGGTGGGCGGTGTGGCAGAAGTGATTCGTCTCGCGTTTTTTTTTGATCCGTCAATCCATGTGTTCCTCACTCGTCGTTAACGCGCGAGTGGCAGCGCGTGCAGGTCTCTGGACGAAAGTCCGTGTGGGTTCGAGTCCCATCACCAGCACCCTCGTATCACGCCTTGACTCGGCGTCGTCACGCGCTGATGTTGTTCATATGTGTGAGGTCTCTGCGTAGCCGGTTTCGCTACGTGAAGAAAGCCGGGGAGCAACAGCTCTCCGGCTTTCGTTTTTTATCCGCGCCCTGAAGGGCCGCCTCCAGGCTTCTGCACTAATGCAGACTTCACGCGAAAAGAGACGAAGCAAGGCGGGATTACAGGATCGTTGCGAGCGGGCAGACAAAGCCCGGCACGACGTCTTCCCCATTCAAGGACCCGTCGGCGCCGACGATGGTCTCGCTTCCGTCCTGCCGGTACACGCGTGTCAGGCGCCGCAGCGGATCGACGACCCACACGAGACGCGTGCCGGCTGACAGCCAGTCGGCAACTTTGGCGAGGACCTCGCCGGGGCGGTCGTCCGGCGACAGCACCTCGACCACGAGATCAGGCGCGAGCGCGGCGAAGCCGCTCGCGTCGCGCGGCGGCTCCCGTCCCTTGGCGACGAAGGCGACATCGGGCGCCCGCACGGTATCGGGATTGGTGGCCAGCTTGAAGCCGGTCTCGGCCGCGAGCACCACACCCGCGTCAGTCTGCTTGACGTGGGCGCGGAGTTCCGCGCCGAGGTTCATCGCCACCTGGCCGTGCAGGAAACCGGCGGGCTCACGCACGCGCAACACTCCGCGCACGAGCTCGGTCCGCTTGTTGGGGATATTGGCGCGCCGCAAGTCGTCCGCGGTCATCGCAGCGGCAGATGGGGACATGGCGGGAACGTAGGCGGGCTCGGCGGCCATAGCAACCATAACGTTTTATTGACTCGGCGCATGCTGTCGCAGATCTTCCCATCAGGGGAGACTCGCGCAACGAGCTTCAGCGAGGAAACGATGACGAGTGAACTGAACTACCAACGGCTTGAGTCCAGGCTTGATCGGTTGGTGGATGAGCTGAGATACGACATGCGCGCCGGGTTCGAGCGGCGCTTCACGTGGATGTTATTCATCTATTCCATGGCCTGTGCGGTGACTAACGCAGCAATCATCGTGGTGATGCTGAGGCACTTCGGGCTGCTGCACTGATCGCACCAATGTGAGCGTACGTTGCAGGTCAAGCCGTGGCAAGAAACTCGCCCTTCATTGCAGAGAAATGGTTCCTGATGCGTTGAAGCGGTTATTGCGATTTGCCATCGCGCGCGAGTTTTTGGATCATGGCATTGGAGAGAAAATCGAAGCTGGAGATGTTCGGCGAGTTCTTGCGCGAGGCGGCCGTGCTCGTTTTCGTGTTCGGCCTTCTGGACCTGCCATCGCGCGGTCGTGATGCGCTAGATTTTACTCTACAACTCGCCTATGTGGTTGCGATATTGCTCGTAAGTGGGTTCGGCTTGTGGCTCGGTATGCGAGTTGAAATCGAGCGCTAGGAGATCGCGATGTTTCGATTCGTTGTTCTAGGCTTGATGACGGCGTACATGCTCATACTCTACGCGATTGCGAAGCACATCCAGCGTCGCGAGGCTTCGAACACTCACAAGTCCCACTGACTCGCCGGGATCGCTCCCTCAGCCGTAGCTGAAGCGAGCGATGTAGATCTCCCCCGAATACCGGGACGGCATCGACCCGCTGATCACCGGCTCGGGCAGGCCGGCGAACTCGGCGAGCTCGGCCAGGCGCCCCTTCTCGATCGGATACGGCACCTAGCGATTGGCGCGGCGGCGATCGTATTCGACCAGCACCACATTCCCGCCAGGGCGTAACCACTGCACGAGCGGGTGTAGCACCCGCGCCGGCTCGGGCAGGAAGTGCAGCGCGTTCGCGAGCAGGATGCCGTCGAGCGTTCCCGGCGCCGCGCCGGGCAGCTCCAACGGTTGTGCGAAGTCTCCAAGGATCGGGACGATGCGAACGCCTTCCACCGGTTGCTCGCGCGCGAGCGCCACGATGGCATCGGGATCGTGGTCGACGGCGTAGATTGTGCTGCGGGGCCCTAGGATGTGTGCGAGCGCGCGGGTGAAGGTGCCTTTACCGGCGCCAAGGTCGGCCCAGACGCCGGGGTGGCGTGGGACGGCGGTGGCGAGGAAGGCTTCGGCTTCGCGAGGGTTCACGCGGGAAGGATAAACCATCCGCGTTTCCTGGAATCCCTCCACTAACACGGCCGCGTTGCGCGAGGCAATAGTCGGAATTATCTTGGATCTACGTGCGAGGTTGCCGCGAGCCGGGGAGCGAAAGCTCTCCGGCTTTCGCTTTCATCCCTAAAGCTGGATATCTCCCCCCGGATCACTTCGCTTCATCTCATCGAGCATCTTTCGCGCCTGCTTCAGCCGCCGCTCCTCTTCCTGCTTGTCGAGCTCTGCCGAGGACCAGTCTGGTAGGTTTTGCGCGCCGAAGCGAACCCGCAGTACCGCGCCTTCATGCAATCCACGGGGCAGCTCTACCACAGGCATGTCGAGCGTGTCTCCCGAATCACTGACCAGAACCGCCACCGATCGCTCTAGGCGATCCACCACATACAGCACCGTTTTCATGGCTTGGTCCTCACTGCTTGCACCGGCCTCGCCACCGGACTAGCAATGGAGTCGTGGATAAACGGATGGAACTGCACAACGCCCTTAGGATCGGAGTTGGACGTCGTTACGACAAAACTTCCGTCGGTATTGGCAAATAGCAGCACGCTGCCATCCTCATCTGTCCGGTACACCTGTGCACCGGCCTGCTGCCAATCCGAAATCACGGAAGCCGCAGGATGCCCGTACGAGTTCCCTCGGCCGACCGAAATCACGACGACTTGCGGGTGCGTCGCGCTGACCCAATCGCAGTTTGTGCCGTTGGTGCTGCCATGATGGGCGGCTTTCAACACGCTGACCCGCGGGATCGTGCCTGTGCCCAGCCAAGACGCCAGCTCCTCCTGCTCCGAGTCGCCCGTGAGCAGCGCACGAAATTCGCCGTACTCGATCAAGAC
>JBHEMG010000018.1:0-18075 GCA_046262715.1 Gemmatimonadales bacterium | reverse complement strand
CGGTAGCGCAGACGGCGAACGAGAACTGCGTCGCGCACAACGGCACGCTGATTCCGGTGCCGGGCCGCGACATCATGGCGCAGGCCTGGTATCAGGGCGGGATCTCGGTATTCGACTGGACCGACCCGTCGCGCCCCAAGGAAATCGCCTTCTTCGACCGTGGCCCGATGGACTCGACCAAACTGGTCGGCGCGGGCTCGTGGTCGTCGTACTGGTACAACGGCTACATCATCAGCTCCGAGATCTCACGCGGGCTCGACATTTTGGAGCTGACGCCGAACGCGCTGCTCACGCAGAACGAGATCGACGCCGCGAAGCTGATCCACTTCGACTATCTGAACGCCCAGGATCAGCAGAAGCTGGTCTGGCCGGCGAGCTTCCTGGTGGCGCGCGCCTATCTCGATCAGCTGGCGCGCTCCAACGGCCTTCCCACGGCCCGGCTCAACGCGGCACGCGATGCCCTGTCGCGCGCCGAGAAGGCGTCGGGACAAGCCCGGAGCGACGCGTTGCGCCAGCTCGCGACGCAGCTCAACAGCGATGCGCAGGGTTCGTCCGATCAGGCCAAGGTGCAGCTGCTGGTCGGCGTGGTCAACGAACTCGGCAAGTAAGCATCCGGAGTTGACTAAGCGGAACGGCGGGGTTCACGTTCTCACGTGAGCCCCGCTCGTTCTTCCCGCAAGCGCTATCAGGAATTCGTAGCAGCCTATAAGCAGCGGCGGCTCGACGCGGGCGAGGCAGACGGCGCCGGCGCGCACGGCCCGAAGGGCGCGCGCCGCGGCTACCTCCGAGATTACTTCCGCTGGCTGCGCCCGCACCGACCGGCGCTGGTCGGCGTCTTCGTCCTGGCGCTGGTGGTCGCGGGACTGCAGATGATCGAGCCGCTTTTCATCCGGTTCATCGTCGACCACGTCATCCTGAGCAAGGGCCTCGACGGCGCGGCGCGGCTCACCCGTCTCAATCTCACCGGCCTGGTCTTCCTGACGGTAATCATCCTCTCGCACGTGGGCGGCGGCTTCAAGGATTATCGCCAGCGGCTGCTCAATGTGCGCGTGATACTCGCGCTGCGACGTTCCCTCTACCAGCGCCTGCTGCATCTGCCGCTGCCGCGCCTGTGGGAGATGAAAACGGGCGGCATTTTGTCGCGCCTCACCGGGGACGTCGAAACGACGAGCGGCCTGCTGCAGATGGCCATTGTCTCGCCGGCCATTTCGGTGATCCGGCTCGTCATTGCCATCGCCATTCTGGTCGCGCTCAACTGGCAGCTGGCGCTGACCGCGCTGGCGATCATTCCCGGCGTCATGGTGCTCAGCCTCATCTTCGCCCGGCGCATCCGGCCGATTTACCGGTCGGTGCGCCGGGATGTGGAGGTGGTCGACGGGCGGGTGGGGGAGACGTTCTCCGGAATCCGCGTGGTGCGGGCCTTCCGGCAGGAGGTGCAGGAGCTCATCAGCTACATGCTGGGTCGCCACACGGTGCTGCGCAAAGAGCTGTTTGCCCACCGGCGCGAGCTGCTGCTGTGGACCTCCTGGGGTCTGCTCGAGGCGGGGATCAGCGTCGTCATCGTCTGGTTCGGCGGCTACCTGAACATCGTGGGACGCGCGTCGGTCGGCGACATCATGGCATTTCAGTGGTACATGTTCCTGCTCCTCAATCCCGTGTGGAACATCGTCAATTCCTTTTCGGAGATGCAGCGCTCGCTCGCCGCGATGGAGCGCGTCTTTGAAGTGCTGGCGATGGAAGACGACAAGCCCGATCGGCCGGGCGCGCGCGCCGCGCCGGCGGTCGTGCGGGAGATCCGGTTTGAGGACGTGGAGTTCGAATACCACCCGGGCCAACCCGTCGTCCGCGATTTCAATGTCACCGTGCCCGGCGGCTCGGTGATCGCCCTGGTCGGCCGGAGCGGCGCGGGCAAGACCACGGTCACCGACCTGGTGGCGCGTTTCCACGACCCGACGCGCGGCCGGCTGTTGCTCAATGGCACCGATATCCGCGACGTGCAGCTACGCAGCTACCGCGACCTGCTCGCGCTGGTACAGCAAGAGGTCTTCCTGTTCGATGGCTCGGTGCGCGACAACATCGCGTACGGCCGGCACGACGCGCGCGACGAGGAGATCGTGGACGCGGCGCACCGGGCCAACGCGCACGAATTCATCAGCAAGCTGCCGCAGGGCTACGACACGTTTATCGGTGAGCGCGGGGTGAAGCTCTCGGGCGGGCAACAGCAGCGCCTGGCGATCGCGCGGGCCATTCTCGCCTCACCGCAGATCCTGATCCTCGACGAAGCGACCAGCAATCTGGACACGGAGAGCGAGCAGCTCATTCAGGCATCGATGGCGGACCTGCTTGCCGATCGTACGACGTTCGTGATCGCCCATCGCTTGTCGACGATCCGTCTTGCCGACCTCATCCTGCTGATGGAGAACGGCGCGGTGATCGAGCGCGGGACGCACGAGGAGCTGATGCGCGCGCGGGGGACCTACTACGAGATGGTGAAACGGCAGATGGAGTCGCACGCGCGGGACGGCGACGAGGTGCTGCGCTAGCGGAAGGAGAAGCCGATGGCGCCCTGATACATCGTGGCGATGACATCGTCGACGCGGCGCCCGGGCAGGACGATATCTCCCAGTGCGGTGACATACGCGCCGAGGTTGGCGGTGACGGCGAACTTTCTCGAGATCGACCAGTCCCAGCCCGCCCCGAACGTGAGACCGATGCCGGCACCGCTGCTCGTATCCGTTTGCGTCGGACTCGTGCGGATCACGTAGCGGCCGCCGGCGACGCCCACGCCACTCTTCAAGAAGAGTCCGTGTCGTCCCGGAAACCATAGGATGACCACGGTCGCAGTCGCCGTTTGGGCCGTGGTCGCGGAATCGGCGAGCGAGAAGGGAAACGGCCTGTCGAGCAGCGAGAAGGCCTCGAAGCCGACCAGGACATGGTCCGAGACGGTGCCACCGATCCGGAGGTAGCTCGTCTGCCCGCTGGCGGAGACGACGTCGGTGCAGCCGGCGCACGCCACGCGTACACGACCTGGGCCAAAGCCAAATTCTCCCCATAGCCCGCTGCGGTGTGGCCGGACCCGCGGTTGCTGGCAGAGCAGCAGGATGGCGAGCAGCGATGCCGTCATTTCGCCAAGCTACGGGGCGCCCGCGCCTTCGTCCACACGAGCAGAATCCTCCCTTCCGGAAAGTCGCGCTTATCGGGCGCGCGGTCGGAGTAGTGACTGTCGCGATCGAAAATGTAGGTCTGCGCCGAGAGCCCAAAGTGATTCGTGATCGGGACCGTGACCTCGGCGCCGCTGAAATTGATCACGTGGTCGGCGCTCGCGCCGCTGACGCCGTGAATGTATTCGACGCGGCCGTAAAGAAGGAAAAAACGCTCGCCCTTGCGATCGAGCGCCGCCTCCCAGCGCACACCGCCACCCGGTCCGAAATCGTAGTCGCGCAGCCCGACACCGACATGCGGGGCGTCGATCGCCCCGAGAATGATCCCGTCCACGAACAACGACGTGCGAATGCCGTAGCCGCCCTTGCCCAGGCGCCAGCGGGAGTTGATCCCGATCTCGACGCTCTGACCGCCCACCTTCTGCGCCGGATTATTGACGTAGTCGTAGCGCTGATTCACGGCGAGCACGTGGCGGAACCGCGCCGTGGAATCGTTCAACGCGCGGCCGTACAGACGACCCGAGGCGCGGAACGCGTTGAGGCCCGTGTGCGAGCTCATGATCAGCCGCACGTTGAAGACGTCGAAGGGCTGCTTGTACTCTCCCGCGAATTGATCGCCGTACAACAGATCCACCACGATCGCGCCCATGCTGGCGATGCTGTCGCGCATCAACCCCTTGGCGAACCGCGCTCCGGCCCCAAGAAGGAACACGTAGGCGGCGGGGTCGTGCTCGGCGGGATTCCGGCCGGTGCCTTTCCATTCGCCGCGCAACAGCCGGTTGAGGCTGCCCACCGGATCGAGCGGCAGGGCGGCAAGCTCACGGAATGTGCGTTTCGCTCCTCGGGCGCCGTTGTCGCGGATCGTTGCGCCGACGCGGTGAGAGATCTCGCCCATCGCGACGCCGCCGAACGTCGTCATGAGAAAATCGTTCAGCGACGGGCGCTCCGTCTCCCCGAAATACTCCCAGGTCCATGCGCCGAACAACGTCACGGGTATCGACTGGAAAAAATCGAGCCCATTGGAGCGAGCGGTGTTGAAATAGACGCCGCCATGGTAGGGATGCGCAAAGACGTTCGTCGGGAATGCGTCCTCGTCCCACTCCCAGCCCAGACGCACGTTGTTGCCCCACACGCGCGTGCCGACGTTCGCCCAGGAACGGCGGCGCGCCCACCAATCGAGACGATTGATCAGCACGTTGATGGCGGTCGTTTGACCGACGGCCAGCAGCGTTCGGGGCGGCGGCACCGTGTCAACTTGCACCGCCACCAACAATGCGAGCATCGCGGAGATCATCCGGGGGTTAACCCCTTGGATGGATAGGCGCCGCGCACACGATTTCTAGCTTGCGGGGCAAAGGAGACTGTCATGGTTTTGACGCCCGGTACACCAGCGCCCGATTTCACCCTCAATAAGACACCTGACCAGAAACTATCGCTCTCGGATCTTCGGGGAGCGCCCGTGGTGCTTGTCTTTTATCCCGCCGACTGGAGTCCCGTGTGCGGCGACGAGCTCGCGCTCTTCAATGAAGTGCTACCCGAGTTCGAGAAGTATGACGCGCAGGTTGTTGGTATCTCGGTCGATAGTGTGTGGTGCCATCAAGCCTACGCGAAGGCCCGCAATCTCGATCTTCCATTGCTGGCCGACTTCGAGCCGAAAGGCAGTGTCTCGCGCCAATACGGTGCGTATCGCGCCGCGGAAGGCGTGTCCGAGCGGGCGCTATTCGTGCTGGACGGCGGGGGCGTGATTCGCTGGAGCTACCTGTCGGATATCGGGACGAATCCCGGCGCCGACGGTGTGCTCGCCGCCCTCGAAGAGCTGTCGCAGCCCGCGACCACCGGAGGAGGCGGGGACCGCACGTCATGAGCCGGCTGACACCACCATTTGGCTCCCGCGACCACGTCCAGGGTCCGGTCCGGGCGCGCGTCACCCTCGTCGAATACGGCGATTTCGAATGCCCACATTGCGGCCATGCGTATCCGATGGTGAAGGAGATTCAGCGTGCACTGGCCAGCTCGCTGCGATTCGCCTTCCGGCACTTCCCGCTGAGCAAGAGTCATCCCCACGCCGAACACGCCGCCGAGATGGCGGAGGCCGCGGCACAGCATGGCAAGTTCTGGCCGATGCACGATCTCCTGTTCGAGCATCAGGACGCCCTGGATGATGCATCGCTGATCGGCTATGCCGAATCTGTGGGCATCGATTCCGCGTGGGCCCGCGGAGCCCTCCGGGAAGGGCGCTTTCAGCGACGCGTGCGCGACGACTTCGCGAGCGGCGTGCGCAGTGGTGTGAACGGGACGCCCACCTTTTTCATCAACGGGGTCCGCTACGACGGCGGCACGGAGGAATTGCTGACGACACTGATGGAGGCTAGGATTGACGCCCCCCTGTAACCCGGGAGGCTGAATGACCGCATTGTCCGCCCTGTGGCTGCCGATCCTCCTTTCGGCGGTGGCGGTGTTCGTGGCGAGCTCGATCATCCATATGGGACCGCTGTGGCATAAGACCGATTATCCCCGCTATCCGAATGAAGACCGCGTGCTCGACGCCCTGCGGCCCATCGGCATCCCCCCCGGCGACTATCTCATGCCTCGCCCCGCGAGCTCCGCCGAGATGCGCTCGCCTGCGTTCATGGAGAAAATGAAACGGGGACCTGCCGTGCTCCTGACCGTGATGCCGCCTTGGAGCGGGTCGATGGTCGCGAATCTGTCACAATGGTTTGGTTATTGTCTGGTCGTAAGCGTGTTCGCCGGATATATCGCGGCCGCCGCATTACCGCCGGGAGCGACCTCTGCCGCCATTTGCCGTTTCGCGGGAACCACGGCGTTCCTCGGCTACACCGCCGCGCTCTGGCAGATGTCGATCTGGTACCGGCGCGCGTGGAGCATGACGCTCAAATCCACGTTCGATGGCGTCATCTTCGCAGCCGTGACGTGTGGCATCTTCATGTGGCTGTGGCCTCGCTGACGCCGCACCCGCCCGTTCTCTGTTATCACCGCATTGGCGGCCCGCTCGAGCTAGGCGTGACGCGAGTGGGCCGCTCCGTGTTCGTTCGGCAGATGACGGCGCTTGCGAAGAGTGGTTGGAAAACGCTGACACTGACTGAGTTTTCCCGCGCCACGCCGCACGCCGCACGCCGCACGTTCTTACTGACCTTCGATGACGGCTATACCTCCCTCGCCACGCATGCTTACCCGGTCTTGGTCGATCTCGGATTCACCGCCACCACGTTCCTGATTACGGACTTTGTGGGGAAGACCAACGATTGGGACGTGCAGTACACGTGGAAGCGACTCCCACATTTGCACTGGGACGCGATCGAGCACTGGCGCTCCCGTGGATTCGAGTTTGCTTCGCACGGCGCTACCCATCAACGGCTCACATGGTTGGATGACGCGGCATTGGAGACTGATCTGCGACGCTCGCGCGAGGTCCTGATGGCGCGCCTGGGCGCGGACGCCGGGAGGGCAATTGCGTATCCGTTCGGTGCCGTCGATGACCGGATCGTGGGATGCGCCCGCACGGTCGGCTATGAGCTGGGCTTCGGTGGCGTGAAGGGAAATGGCGATGCGCTGCATCGCCCGCGTGTTCCGGTGTACTCGTGGGACGCGGGCACTATCCCGTTCGCACTACGTACAAGTCCTCTCGGTGTCGCGGGACGGGGGCTTGCGCATGTGGCCAATCGCTGTGCGGTCGGGACGAGTGTCATGCTTAAACTGCGAAGGCTAGACAAAGAACCGCGCTGCAACCGGAATCAGCAGCGGGTGCTTGATCAATGCGTGCGTGAAAATCCTCCCGATTGACCGTTTCTGTGGTGGAATCTTGTTGACCGTCCGCGCCAGCGCATTCAAAAACTCGTCGTCCATCCGTTCCAACGCCTGTTTGATCCGGTAGTACTTGAGATGGTCTTCGCCCAGGAGCTCCATCCAGGCGCGATGATACCGCGACAACCGGCCCGCGCTGGTATCACCTTCGCGGATCGCCGCGGCGGCCGTGCAGCCCGCAAGCCGTCCCGCCTTCATCGCGTTCGTGATGCCGCCGCCCGACAGGGGATTGATCATGTGCGCCGCGTCGCCGGCGATCAGGACGCCGTCGGTAAAGGCCTGCTTGATGGTGGTGTGCACGATCACGCCGCCGACGGTGTAGCCCGTGCGCGCGGCCGTCGGGAAGCGGCGGTTCACCCACGCGTCGAGATATTGGCGAGCGTTGCGGCCGTCGGTCCGCAGCGCAACCACGCCCAGCCCGACGTTCGCGACGCCCACCCCTTTGGGAAAGATCCAGGCGTAGCCACCCGGCGCGATCGCGTCGCTGAACTGCAGATAGATCGCGTCGGGATCGCACGCGATACCCTGCAACACATACTGGGCGCAGGATTCCATGTCGCGCGAGGGAACGCGGGTGTCGAGTCCGGCCCAGCGACCGACCATCGTCTCGACTCCGTCCGCTCCGATCACAATGCGGGCCCGATAGTCTTCGTCGATGCCACGCTGCTTCACGCGCACGTGCCACCGGGCGTCACCGTTGCGTGACATCGTGGTCGCTTCGGCCCCGACGAGCACGACGGCACCGGCGGCGGCGGCCTCGGCGGCCAGGTGGGCGTCGAAGCGCGTACGGTCGAGAATCCATCCGACGCCGCGCTCGGCGACTACCACTTCCGTGTCGTCCGGCGCCTGAAAAATGACGCGGGTGATTTTCCGGGCTGCCCAGTCGGCGCCGTCGGGATCGGCGAACTCGCGCAGCCCGGCATCGCCCACGCCTTCGGCGCAGCGCACGGGAGATCCTACCGCACGGTCGCGTTCCAACAGGACGACGTCGAGCTCGGGCGCCGCCTGCTTTGCCTGCCGGGCGGCAACGGCCCCGGCGGGACCGGCACCAACGATCAAGACGTCGACGTCAGGCATAGGCGACCATGGCCAACGCGCCGACGGGGCATGGGGCGATGCATTTCTCACAGCCGGTGCAGAAATCCCGGGCGACCGTGAGCAGGTTCAGTTCAAGGTGGATCGCTTCTGGCGGACAGAGCGGCAGACAGAGCCCGCAACGGTCGCACACCGCGAGGTCGACGACGGCAATTGTGTCGGGCGTCACGTGCCGCATGGGCGAAAGGCTAGCCCGCCGAAAAAGGGGCGTCAAGCTTTATCCTTGCTTGAGGTTACGCATTTCATTAGTTTGAGCCGTTCGCAGCAGCCCGCCCACACTTTTATCGAAGATCACGTGCCGCCACGCTGGCTGAATTTCAAAATGGGTGCCTGGAGCCCGGCGAATGAAATCGCCGTTGATCTTGGCACCGCTAACACACTCGTGTATGTCCGCGGCGAAGGGATCGTGCTCAACGAACCCTCCGTTGTCGCGATCGAAAAAGCAACCGGGAAAGTCAAGGGCATCGGCCTCGAGGCGAAGCGCATGCTCGGCCGCACGCCCGACGGCATTCTCGCGGTGCGGCCGCTGAAGGATGGCGTGATCGCCGACTTCGACGTCACCGAAAAAATGCTGCGGTTCTTCCTCAAGACCATCATCGATCGTCATCTCTTCCGCGTCCGTCCCAAGGTCATCGTGTGCGTCCCCTCTGGAATCACCGAAGTCGAAAAGCGGGCCGTGCGCGATTCGGCGCAGTCGGCCGGCGCCAAGGAAGTCTATATGGTCGCCGAGCCCATGGCGGCGGCGATCGGCGTCGGGCTCCCGGTGGAGACGCCGACCGGCAACATGGTGATCGACATCGGCGGCGGTACGACGGAGATCGCCGTGATCGCGCTGTCGGGCATCGTGTCCGACACCTCGATTCGCACCGGCGGCGACGAGCTCGACCAGGCCATCGTGCAGTTCATGCGCAAGAACTACAATCTGCTCATCGGCGAGCCCACCGCGGAGCAGATCAAGATTCAGATTGGCTCAGCCGCCCCCGTGGGCGAAGAGCGCGAGATGGAAGTCAAAGGGCGCGACCTCGTGTCGGGCATCCCGAAAATTGTACGCGTGCATTCCAGCGAAATCCGCGAGGCGGTGCAGGAGCCGATTCAACAGATTGTGGACGCGGTGCGCCGCGCGCTCGAGATTACGCCACCCGAGCTCGCCTCCGACATCGTGGACCGCGGGATCGTCATGACGGGCGGCGGCGCATTGATTCGCGGCCTGGACTTGCTGCTGCAGCAGGAGACCGGCCTGCCGATACACCTCGACGAGGACCCCATGACCTGCGTGGTGCGCGGGGCGGGGCGCATCCTCGACGCGCCTGAGAAGTATCGCAACGTCCTGACTACCTAGCCGCATGGCGATCGGCACGGATCGCTACGCTTCGCGCGCCGACACGCTGCTGTTCATCGCCTGCGTGGGTCTGTCGATTGCGGCGCTGAGCCTCCCGGATCACTGGCGCGACCCGCTGGCGCAGGGACTGCGCCAAAGCGTGCTCGCGCCGTTCCTCTTTCTGCAGCGGCAGACCGAGCTGCTCGCGGCCGCCCGCTACCGTTACGACGCCGTCGTGGCGCAGCGCGATTCGGTCGCGCTCGCGGCCACGTTCCTGCCGGAACTGCGCAGCGAAAACACGCGCCTCCGCGGGCTGCTCGGCCTCAGCGCGCGTCTCGGCGGCGGGTACGTCTCCGCCGAAATCCTGCATCAGCCCGAGCCCACCAATCCCCTGAGTTTTATCGTCTCGGCGGGGAGCCGCGACGGCGTACGTCCCCTGTCGGCGGTCGTGAGTCCGGAGGGGCTCGTGGGACTCGTGGCGTCGGTGGATGAGCACTCGAGCGTGGTGTTGAGCTGGGCGCATCCGGAATTCCGGGCCAGCGCGATTGCCACGGACGGCAGCGTCGTCGGAATCGCGGCGCCACACGGCGCGGACGGGCCGGGCGTCTGGCTGCTCGAGCTGCAGGGAGTCCTGTACCGGCAACAAGTTCCCACGGGCACGGTCATCGTCACATCGGGATTGGGCGGCGTCTTTCCGCGCGGGATCCCGATCGGTGTCGTGGTCGGGCCAGCCGGTGAAGCCAAGGGATGGGGACGGACATATCTGGTCCGACCAGCCGTGCATCCCGCCGCATTATCGCATGTGATGATTCTGACGACCCCGCGATCGGCGGGAGCCGATTTGCGCAACGCATTCACCACGCCGCTCGACAGCGCTGCGGCGGGGGAGGCCTCGCCACCATGAGACGTACCGACCGCTATCGCTATCCCGTCATCATGACACTGCTGATTCTGCTGCAGTTCACCGTTCGCAGCCGGCTCGGCGGCGATCGCATCGCCCCCGATTTTCTGTTGCTGGCACTGCTGATCTACACGATTCGCGCAGAGCCGGGGCGCAGCGCGGGGGCCGGATTCGTCGTCGGGTTGCTGCGCGATGCGCTCACGCCCGCCAGCTTCGGCGTCGGCGCGCTCGCGCATACCGTCGTGGGATTCCTGTCGTCATGGTCGAAGGCGGTGTTTTTCGCCGAACACGTTTTTGTAAAGGGGTGTCTTTTCTTTGCAGGCACGTGGCTGCGTAACCTGATCGTCCTGCTGGTTTCGGGCCGCTTGCAGAGCTCGCAGGTCGGCTGGGAGCTGCTGGTCTGGTCGCCGCTGCAGTCGTTGACGACGGCGCTGGTCGGCATCGGCGTCCTGTGGTTCTTCCGCGGCTGGCTCTCGCCCCGGCGTGCCGGGGCACCGGCGTGAACGCATTTCATCCGCATCTGCTCGATCGGCGCCTCGGCATGGCGCGGACGGGCGTGTGGATCGTGCTGGGCGTTCTGATCATGTCGTTCTTCCGTACGCAGATCCTGGGGCATGGCAAGTATCAGCTGCAGTCAGAAACCAACCGCCTGCGTCCCATCCCGCTGCCGGCACCGCGCGGCCTCATCTATGATCGCAACGGTCACATCATGGCGGAGAACGTCCCGGGGTACACCGTCTCGTTGTTGCCGGGGCCCGAAGCGAACTTGCGCTCGACGCTCGCGCGGATCGCGTCCATCGCGAATATCGACAGCAGCGAGATCGAGCACGTGATGCAACGCGCCCACCGCGCCCCATACCAGCCGGCGCTCGTGCTCGGCGATGTGCCGTTCGGTGTCGTCTCGGCGCTGGAGGAGCGTCGCGTCGCAATCCCGGGCCTGCTGATTCAAGCCGAGCCCAAACGCTCCTATCCCGATACGGCGATCGCGGCGCATCTGCTTGGCTACGTGGGTGAAGTTACGGAAGGCGAGCGGGCGACACGGCGATTCGCGATGGTACGGCTTGGTGGTCTGGTGGGCAAGGACGGTTTGGAGCGACAGTACGATGACACGCTGCGCGGATCGGAAGGTGTGCGGTTCGTCGAGGTGAGCGCGCGTGGCCAGATGGTGCGCGAAGCGGAAGCGGCCGCGAACCTCGCGCCGGTGCCCGGCATCGATCTGCACACGACGATCGATCTCGATCTGCAGCGCTACATCTCGCAGATCTTCCCGGCGGGGCAGCGGGGTGCGGTGCTCGCCATGAATCCGAACACCGGGGAGGTTCTGGCGCTCTACAGTGCCCCGAGCTTCGATCCCAACGCATTCGTGGGCGGCATCTCGGCACCGTATTGGCGGTCGCTCAACGACAATCCGGCGCACCCGCTGCTCGACCGCGCGATCCAGGCGCGTTACCCACCCGGATCCACCTGGAAGCTCGCGATTGCGGCAATGGCGCTGAAGCGTGGGATCGTCGGACCGCACACCCGCATGCCGATCCCATGCCGGGGCGGCTTGCAGTACGGGAATCGCTTCTTCCGCTGCTGGGAGGCGCGCGGGCACGGGGACCTGACGCTGACCGAAGCGATCGCGCACAGCTGCGACGTCTACTTCTACCAGCTCGGCATCAAGCTCGGCGTCAGCTCGCTGCTCGAGGACGGGAACGCGCTGGGTTTCCGCGGCCGGACCGGCATCGACCTGCCCGGGGAAATTCCGTCAGAGTTTCCGACCGGTCCCGAGTACTACGATCGCCTGTATGGCCCGCGCCATTGGACGTCGGCGGTCGCGCTGAACCTCGCGATCGGGCAAGGCGAAAACGCCCAGACACTGGTGCAGATGGTGCGCCTGTACCAGCAGCTCGCGAGCGACGGCAGATTGCGCTCTCCGTATCTCGTGCGTCGCGCCTCGCAAGCCTCGGAGGATGTGTCGCTGGACTTGACCCTGGATCAAATCGCGGCGTTACGGCGCGCGATGATTGCCGTGGTCGAGCAGGGCACTGCCCGCGGCTCCCGCATCGCCAGCCTCGCGATCGCCGGCAAGACCGGAACCGCGCAGAACCCTCACGGGCCCGATCACGGTTGGTTCATCGGCTTCGCGCCAGCGGATAAACCGGAGATCGTCGTGGGCGCGATTGTCGAGTTCGCGCGCGAGGGTCCGTACGTGGCGCCGCTCGTGTCGCGCACCATCGCCCACTATCTGGGCTTCGACGAGCATACGGCGTCCCAAATGCGCGTCGTGCTTCCCGCGGACTCCGCTCCCCAGCCGTTCGCGATCCCCGCTGCCCCGCAGGATAGCTCGCGAACCCCGGCCGACAGTGTTATCACGCGCCCGCCAACTCGATAGAGGGTTCGCGCTCCCGGTCGTGCTGTTGGGTCTGTACGGCCTGGCGACACTTTATTCGGCCGGACAAACCGATGTGCCGACCTTCGTCGCGACTATCTGGCAGCGCCAGGTAATCTGGCTGGGTCTCGGCGTTGTGGTTGCATGGCTGACCTTCCGGACATCGCCGCGCATGCTGGAATGGGCGACGCCGTACGTCTACGCGCTCGCGGTGTTTCTATTGGTCTTGACGCTGATCTTCGGCACCGGTGCGGGTACCGCGGCCGGCAGCAAGTCATGGATCGCACTCGCCGGCCATCGTTTCGGCCAACCCGCTGAGCTCGCCAAGCTTGCGGTGATCCTGATGCTTTCCCGCTGGCTCGCCGCGCTGCGCGAGCCGCCCGCGACGCTCCGTGACCTGATCGTCCCTGGCATCATCGCCGGCGTTCCCTGTCTACTTGTGCTCAAACAGCCCGACCTGGGAAGCGCCATCGTCTTCGTCGCGGTGCTATTCCTCATGCTCTTCTGGGCCGGCACCAAGCCGTCCCTACTCGTGCTTGCCGCATCGCCGGTGATTGGCCTCGGGCTCGCATTTTCGACGGTCGCGTGGGGCGTGTGGATCGCGGTCCTCGCCGGTTTACTGCTTTGGTGGCGGCCCTACCTGTGGGAGGGGCTCGCCGTCATGATACTGAACGTACTGGGGGGGGTGCTGGCGCTGCCGTTCTGGAATCGGCTGGCACCGTACCAGCAGAACCGCTTGCTGGCGTTCCTGAATCCGGACGTGGACCCGCGCGCGGCCGGCTGGCACGTGATTCAATCCAAAGTCGCCGTTGGGTCGGGGGGCCTGCTGGGGAAGGGCTTTACCGAGGGGACGCAGAAGCGGTTGGCCTTCCTCCCGGCCCAGCATACCGACTTCATCTTTTCGGTGGTGGGCGAGGAGCTGGGGTTCGTGGGCGTGCTCGCCGCGTTGTGCCTCTTCGCCTGGATGCTGTTCGCGCTGCTACGCATCGCGCGTCGCGCCACCGATCCGTTCTCCAGCCTTTGCGTGTTCGGGATCGCCGCGCTTTTTTTTACGCACATCGTCGAAAACGTCGGGATGACGATCAACCTCATGCCGATCACCGGCATTCCGCTGCCGTTCTTCTCTTATGGCGGCTCGTTCCTGTTAGCGTGTTCGATCGGCGTCGGGATAGCCCTGCGGATGGCGTGGGAATCGCGGCAGTCGGGATATGGTGAAGTAGCGCAATGACTTAATGCCTCGGGACTGGCGGCGGCCCGAGTACCCTCACAGATTGTGCGCTTCATCACCTTATGGCGCGAATGGCCTGGTTCAAAAAGGAACGTAAACCCCGCACGTCCGAGCGGGTGAAGCTCGAGATCCCCGCCGACGCCTGGGAGAAGTGCGACCAGTGCGGTCACGTGGATATTCGCGAGCGTTTTGTGCGCGCGCTCAACGTCTGCCCCAACTGCGGCCACCATCGCCGCATCAGCGCGCAGGAATACATCGACCTCCTCGTCGACGAAGGCTCCTGGCATGAGCTGTTTGGCGCCCTCAAGTCGGCCGATCCCCTCAAATTCGAGAACTACGCCGACCGCGTGCAGGCCGCCATCAAGAAGGCGGGACCCCTCGACGCGATTCGAACCGGGTACGCGCGGCTCCATGGCATTTCGATCAGCCTGGGCGTGATGGATTTCAGCTTCATGGGCGGATCGATGGGGTCCGTCGTCGGGGAAAAGATCGCGCGTTTGACGCGCCATGCTATCGACAAGCGCACGCCACTCATTCTCTTATCCGCTTCCGGTGGCGCGCGCATGCAGGAAGGCGTGCTTTCGCTTATGCAAATGGCGAAGACGTCGGTGGTGATTGCGGAGCTGCACGGCGCGAGCGTCCCGTTCATGTCCGTGCTGACCAATCCTACCACGGGCGGCGTCTCGGCCTCATACGCGATGCAGGGCGACTTGATCCTCGCGGAACCCGGGGCGGTGATCGGCTTCGCGGGTCCGCGGGTCATCAAGCAGACGATCGGGCAGGACCTCCCGGAAGGGTTTCAGACTGCGGAGTTCTTGCTCGACCACGGCATGATCGACGCCGTGGTCCCACGCGGCGAGTTGCGGGATACCGCCGCGCAGCTGTTGCGGCACATGACCGGCGCCTGGCCGGCTGAGGCCGCCGACTGATCTTCGAAGACGCCTGCCAGTTTCTTTTCGCACGACAAGCGGCCCGAATCAAATGGAGTCTCGGCCCGACCGAGGGGCTCCTGGACGTCCTGGGCCACCCGGAGCGCCATTTCCCCACCATCCACATCGGCGGAACGAACGGGAAGGGCTCGACCTGCGCCTTCGTCGCCAATGAGCTGCGCGCGCAGGGATGGCGTGTCGGACTCTATACCTCTCCGCATCTCATCTCCGCCTGTGAGCGCATCACGGTCGACGGCGTACCGATCCGCGAGGATGCCTTCGCAGAGTGGACGACGCAGCTCCGGCCGCACATCGAGCGCCTCGACGCCAGCTTCTTCGAGGCGACGACGGCCATCGCCTTTGCCGACCTCGCAGCACGTGACGTAGACATCGCCGTGATCGAGGTGGGACTGGGCGGCCGGCTGGATGCAACGAACGTGCTCACACCCCTCGTCACCGCGGTCACCAAAATAGCCCTGGAGCACGCCGATTACCTCGGCCACGATCTGAAGGGCATCGCCCGGGAAAAGGCCGGGATCGCCAAGCCCAAGGTCCCGTTCATCACTGGCGAGTCCGACACCGAGATCCGCGGCGAGCTCGTGAAAGAGGCGAAGCGGCGCGGCGCCGATCCGATCGTCACCGTCGATACGACGGTGCGCCCGAGAAAAGACACGCGCCTCGGACTGCAGGGACGGCACCAGCTGGCCAACGCGCTGGTCGCGCATGCGGTATTGAATGCCTTGCCGAAGCCGTTCGGTCCCGTGGGGAAGAATTTGCCGGCGAGTTTTGCCCACGCCTACATCGCGGGGCGCTTTGAGCTGCGCGGCAAGTGGCTCTTCGACGTAGCGCACAACCCTGACGGCATGAGCGTCGTCGCGGACGCGGTGCGATCGGCCGAACCGCCGCCGCCACGCCCACTGCACGCGTTGGTGGGAATTCGTAACGACAAGGACTGGCGTGGCATGCTCGCGATCTTGCGGCCTGTGGTCGACAAGCTGGTGCTGACGGTTCCGCCGTCGATCCCACTGATGCAGCGCTGGTCCGTCGAAGAGATGGGCCCCGATGTGTCGTTCGAGCCCGATTTCGAACGCGCGCTCCACGACGTGCAGGAGGGCGCGGCGTCGGTGCTCGTCACCGGATCATTTCACACCGTCGGCGATGCGATGGCGCGCTTGCCCGGCTTCGCGCCCGTCGGTTAAGTTGTTGTGATGCAAGGAAAAGCCCTCCCCGGCTTTCGTGATTTCTACCCTGAAGACCTGACGCTCCGTAACCACATCTTCGCGACCTGGCGCAGTATCGCGGGGCGCTACGGGTTCGAGGAATACGACGGGCCGCCACTCGAATCGTTGGAGCTGTACACGCAGAAGAGTGGGGACGAGATCGTCCAGCAATTGTATGCCTTTCGGGACAAAGGGGACCGCGACGTCGCGCTGCGTCCAGAAATGACGCCGACACTGGCGCGCATGGTGGCGGCGCGCGTGCAGGCGCTCAAAAAGCCGATCCGCTGGTTCTCGATCCCGCAGCTGTTTCGCTATGAGCGGCAGCAGCGCGGCCGGCTGCGGGAGCATTTCCAGCTCAACATGGACATCATCGGCGAGGCTGGACCACTGGCCGATGCGGAGCTGATGGCGGCGGCGGTCGATATCATGCGCGCTCTGGGACTCGGCCCGCAGGACGTCAAGTTGCGAGTCTCGGATCGACGCCTCGTGAAAGCGTTGCTCACCAAGGTTGGCGTGCCCGAGGAGAAGCACCCGGCGGCATTCGCCGCGATCGACCGCAGTGAGCGCGTTCCGCAGGACGTCTTGCAAGAAATGCTCAAGGAAGCGGGTTTTTCGGCGAATCAGACGACTGCCGTGTTCAGCACTGCCACCCTTCGCGAAGAAGCGTTCCAGCACGCTCCGGACGTCGCGGAGCCCCTTTCGCAGGCAGTACAGGCGCTCAAGGCGATGGGTTTGGAGGACTTTGTCTCGATTGATCTGACGATCGTGCGAGGTCTTGCCTACTACACCGGAATCGTCTGGGAGCTATTTGATGCGAAGAAGACTTTTCGGGCTATTGCGGGGGGTGGGCGATACGACAGCCTGCTCGACCTGCCCGCGCTGGGGTTCGGGATGGGCGATGTTGTACTTGGCGAGCTCCTCAAGGAGCGCGGTGTCGCGCCCCAGGCGCCGATCGAGCTCGGCGCCTTTTTAGTGGCCGTCGGCGGGGACGATCTGCCTATCGTGCTGGAGCTCGCCCATGCGCTGCGCGATCGCGGCATCGCCGTGGAATACGGCCTGCGTCACGCCGCCGTGCGCAAGCAGCTCGAGCTCGCCGGTTCGCGGGGGGCGGCCCGCGCCATCATCGTGGGGCCCGAGGAGCGCGCGGCCGGTCAAGCCGTGGTGCGCGATCTGCGCACCGGCACCGAGGCCCACGTGCCACTGCGTCAGCTCCTCAACGGATATTTCGATTAATGGCACACGCACAGAATGCGAAAGCGCAGCGCATCACGCCGCGCGCCAAAGATTTCAGCGAATGGTACGGCGACGTCATTACCCAGTCCCAGCTCGCCGATTATTCGCCCGTGCGCGGCTGCATGGTCATCCGGCCGCACGGGTACCGCATGTGGGAGCTGATGCAGCGCGCGCTGGACGATATGATCCGCGCCACCGGCCATAAGAATGCCTACTTTCCCTTGTTCATCCCGATGAGCTTCTTCGCCAAGGAAGCCCAGCACGTCGAGGGATTCGCGAAGGAAGTGGCGGTCGTCACGCATACACGCCTGCGGGCGACGGGGAAGCAGGGCGCCGACGCGATCGCGGTTGATGAGAGCTCCGCCCTCGAAGAGCCGCTCGTGGTGCGGCCCACCTCGGAAACCATCATTTATGCGATGTTCGCGAAGTGGATCCAGAGCTACCGCGACCTGCCGCTGCTGCTGAATCAGTGGGCGAATGTCGTCCGCTGGGAGCTCCGCACGCGCCTGTTCTTGCGCACCACCGAATTTCTGTGGCAGGAAGGGCACACCGCGCACGTCGACGAGGCGGACGCGGAGCGGGAAGCCCGCCTGACACTCGGGATCTATCGTCGCTTCGCGGAAGAGTGGATGGCGATGCCCGTGATCACCGGAGCGAAAACGGAGAGCGAGAAATTCGCTGGCGCGCTGCGCACCTACGCGATCGAAGCGCTGATGCAGGACAATAAGGCGCTGCAGGCGGGCACGTCGCACAATCTCGGCCAAAACTTTGCCAAGGCGTTCATGGTGCAGTAC
>JBHEMG010000017.1:0-6771 GCA_046262715.1 Gemmatimonadales bacterium | reverse complement strand
GCGAGCGTCATCCCGGATAGTCTGCGGTCACCAGCTCCCCAGCCGTCGCTGGGACCACTGCGCCTCACGCGCGAGAACCCTCTGCCGGTTATTGCCGCCGTGGTGCTCGCGGGGGCCGCGCTGGCTCTCGGAATCGGCTGGCGACGGCGCGGACCGGGTCTCGTTGCGAGCGAGCAGGGACTGGCGGTCGAGCCTGAGGTCCCGGATGGGCGCTGGCTCGCGGCGGGGGAGCCCAAAGCCGTGGCGGCGCGCGCGACCGAGCGACTGCGCAGCGCGCTCGCGCACGCGATTCCGGACGCGCACGAGGCGCTGAGCACGCAGGAATGTCTCGCTGTCGTCGAACGTGCCCGCCCTCATGCGCCGCTGCGCGAGTTGCGCGACCTGCTGCAGGCGCTCGATCAGGTGGCCTTCGCGTCGGCCCACGGCGTCGATGTCGCGCCGCTGGCCGCTCGCGCGCGGGCGCTGGCGCGCGAATTCGGCGCCAATGGGGTCAGCCGATGACTTTCGCCCGCCCCATTCTCCTGTTCCTGCTTGCGGCAGTGCCTTTGTGGTGGTGGTGGCGCGCGAAACGGTTACGTCGTCTGGCAGGGGCAATCATGAGCGATGTGCGCCCGGCAATGGGTCCGGCTGAGCGCATGTGGATCGCGCGTCTGCCGGTATCACTGCGCTCGATTTGTCTGGCCGCCTGGATCGTCGCCGCGGCGGGCCCGCGTCTCGGCTCGGCGCGTGCGGAGTTGCGTAGTGAGGGCATCTCGATCGTACTGGCTGTGGACATCTCGAGCAGCATGCTGGCGGAGGACTTCTCGCCGGCCAACCGGCTCGACGTCGCGCGCCGCACGGCGACGGAATTCGTGCGCGCCCGATCCTCGGATCGCATCGGGCTCGTCGCGTTCGCGGGTCAGGCGCTGACGCAGGTGCCGATTACGACCGACTATCAGGTGCTGGAAGAAGCCATTCGCCAGCTGCGCGTGGGGATTCTGGAAGACGGCACCGCAATCGGCACAGCGATCGCCACCAGCGCGAACCGACTGCGTCGCGCGCCGGGAAAAAGCAAAGTCGTGGTGCTCCTGACGGACGGTGAAAACAACAAGGGGACGGTGGATCCGCGCACCGCGGCGCAGGCGGCACAGACGTTCGGCATACGCATCTACACGATTGGTGTCGGGACCCAGGGCGAGGCGCCGGTGCCGACGGGGCAGGGCCCCCTCGGTCTGCGCTATGAGACGATGCCCGTGAAGATCGACGAGGCGCTCCTCAGCGAAGTCGCGCACACGACGGGCGGGCGCTACTTCCGCGCTACCGACGCCGCCTCATTGTCGAACATCTTCGGGGAGATCAATCGCCTGGAGAAGACTCCCGTACAGCACCTCGTCTATCGCCGCTATGAGGAAGCGTATCGCTGGCCGCTGGGGCTCGGCCTGCTCGCGCTGGCCCTCGAGCTCGTCGTCGCCGGAACATTCGCGGTGCGGGTGCCATGATCACCTTTGACGCGCCCGTCGTCGTGGCGCTCGCGCCGCTGGTGGGCGGCGCAGTGTGGTTCGCGGCCGCCTGGGCCCGGCGCTCGCGCATTCGCCGCGCGGCGGCCTGGTCCGAAGCGACCGCGCGCCTCGCCCGCGCCGCGGGTCGCTTCGGCGCCGGCGCGCTCGGGCTCGCAGGCGCGCTCGCGGCCCTCGCGTTGTCCGGCCCGCGTTGGGGCGAAGAAAAAATCGTCACGGAGACGCGTGGATTGAATCTCGTCCTCGCCGTCGACATCTCGCGCTCGATGCTTGCCGAAGACGCCAAGCCGAGCCGATTGGGCCGCTCGCTGCGCGAGGCGCGGCGCTTGGTCCAGGACCTCGACGGTGATCGCCTCGGCCTCGCCGCGTTCGCCGGGACCAGCTACATCCTCTCCCCGCTATCGGTGGATGGCTCTGCGCTCACCCTCTATCTCGATGCGCTCGATCCCGACGTTGCGTCCGAGGGCGGAACGTCGCTCGGGCCTGCGCTGACCCAGGGCATCGAGCTGTTGCACGCGAGTCCCGAAATCGCCGACCGTGTCCTCGTCATGTTCACCGACGGTGAAGCGCACGACTCGCTCGAGCAGTCCGTGGAAGAAGCGCGGCGACTGAATGGACTGGGCATCCATCTCATCCTCGTCGCGGAGGGCGGCCGCGAGCCGACCAAGATCCCGCTGCGCGATGACCGCGGAACGCTGGTTGCCTGGCAGCTGGACGGCACCGGCGCGCCGGTCGAGACGAGCCGGCGCGACGACGTCCTCGGTGCGATTGCCGACGCCGCGCAGGGCACGATCGTCGCAGCGGAGCTGCCCGATCAGGCGGGTGCCGTGCGCGATCTCGTGGCCTCGTACAAGCGCGCGACCGCCACCGAGAGCCGCACCCAACGCGGCCGGCCGCGGGCATGGATTCCGTTATTGCTGGCAGGATTGGTGTTGGGGCTGCAGACATTCACCCGCCGGACCGCTGCGTTGATTGGGTTGCTCGTGGTGGTTGCGCCTCTGGTAGCGGAAGCGCAAACCCCGCGACGGCGGTCAGACGCGGAGAAATCGTGGGACCGTGGCGATACGCGCGCAGCGGCCGCCGCATATCTGGCCGAGCTCAAAGGACATCAGGACGACGATACCGCGTGGTATAACACGGGGACTGCGGCGTTAGCGGCGGGCGACCCGGCGCTGGCGCGGGCTACGCTCGCCCGTGCCGCCGCATCGCTCGATCCCGACTTGCGCTTCCGCGCACTCTATAATCTCGGCCTGCTGGCGCTGCTCGAAGCTCGTTCGGACAGCGCCAATCGCGAGACGCACCTCGCGGATGCTGAGCGGGCGTATCGGGAGGCGCTGCTGCTGCAGCCCCATCACATCCGCGCCAAGTGGAATCTCGAGCTGGTGAATCGTCTGCGGCACGGAGGCGGCGCCAATCAGCCTCCTCCCAATCCACCGCCGCCCCCACCGCCGTCGCCCGACCAGGGAGGCGGGGGAGGTGGAGCCGGTGCGCAGCAGCCGCCACCGAATCAGGGCGGGAATGCGGGCGGCGGCGGCGGGATGAGCGAGTCGCAAGCCGATCAGGTGCTGCGGTCCATCGGGCAGGAAGAGCTCCGCACACGGCGCGACCGCACCGGTCGCACGCGCCGCGCGGCCGCGGCGGGAGTGAAGGACTGGTGATGCTTCCCTTTCTCGCGGTGCTGGCCCTCCTCCAGGGCGCGGAGGTCACCGCCAGCGTCGATCGCACCCAGCTGCGTGTCGGCGAAGAGCTGATGCTCATCGTACGCGCCCGCACTCGCACGGCGGAGCCGGTCGAGATCGTGCTGCCGCCGTTGACGGGCTTCGCCATCGTAGGCTCGCGCGACATGACGGAGGTCGCCGTCAGCGGCGCATCGGGATCGGTGCGCACCACCGTGCGCGAGCTGCAGCTGCGCGCGCAGCAGCCGGGCGCGCTGCTGATCGGGCCGGTACGCGCGAAGCAGGGCGTGAGCGTCGTATCCACGGATCCGATTCTCGTCACGGTGGACAGCGCGGCGGACCGCACCGCGGTATCGCTGAGTCCCCTCGCACGCTCGCTGCTCGAAAGCGCGCCGCCACCGGCATCGCGCCGCGCGGACCGTGTCGCACTGTCGATGCTCGTGCCGAGCGATACGGTATTCATGGGGGAGCAGGTCGACCTCATCGCCGCCGCCTGGATTCCGCGCGAATTGCGCGAGCGGATGCGGCGCCAGCCGCTGCTGACGCTCGTGACGCCCGAAGGCGTCTGGGCCTATCCCGCGGCGCCCTCTTCGGGCGTGGCGTTGTCTCGGCAGATCGCCGGCCGGTGGATGGACCTCTTCATCACGCATCAAGTCGTCTTTCCACTGGTGCCCGGACGGCTGATCGTTCCGCCCGCGTCGGTCGAGTACGCGCTGCCGGTAACGTTCTCGTTTTTCAGCCGCGAAGAGCGGTACACGCTGCGCAGCGACTCGATCGCGATCGTCGTGCTGCCGCTTCCGACGTCGACCCCACCCACGAACGTCGTGGGGGAGAAGCTGCATCTCGATCGCCAGGTGGACCCGGCGTCGAGCCGTGTCGGCGAACCGGTGGAAGCATCGGTCACGATCGCCGGCGTGGGCAACGTGGCACTCTGGCCCGAACCGGCGTTACGGTGGCCCACCGGGTTTCGCGTCTATCCGGCGCAGACGGAGGTGCGGGTCGCGACGGAAGCCGGCCGCATCGCCGGTAGCAAGACCTTTCATTTCCTCGCGGTCCCAGACTCGTCGGGTAATTTCGTCCTGCCCGAAGTGCGGTACGTCTACTTCGACCCGGCCGGGGGCCGGTACGAGGTCGCCACGGCCCCGCCGCGCGCGCTGGCGGTTGCGATGGGCGCCGAGCCGCGCGCCGCGCGTGTGCTGCCGCCACTCCTGCCACTGCAGGGCGAGCTGCCGGCTGACCGCTTGAGCCGCCGCTTTGGGTGGGAAGGCTGGCTCGCGATTCTCCTCGTGCCGCCGTTCATCGCGTGGCTGGCGCGACGCCGTTGGCGCCGCGTTCCGACGACGGAGACGGCAGCAGGCCCGGCCCTTACGCCGCTCGGACGTCTGGAGCGGGAATTTCTGGCCGTGCTGGCGAGCCACGTTTCCGATCCATTCACGCGCGACGGGGACGGATTGGCGCAGGCGCTGCGCGCGGCCGGTATCGACAGCGCGGTCGCCGATCACGTGAAGCGGCTGCGCGACCGGCTCCGCGCCGCGCGGTTCGGCCCACGGGGTCTCGGCGATGCCGCTGAGCTCGCGGCCGAGATCGAGCAGGTACTGCGGGTCTTGGGCGCGCCCGCCGATGGTCACACCGCGGCGCGGCGCCCGCGCCCGATGCCGGTCTCGATGACCGTCCTGGCGTTGGTCATGATATCTGGCCATCTGCATGCGCAGACGCCGACCGCGGAGGCGCTGTTCGAAGCGGGGGCATTGCGTGCAGCGGCCGATTCATTCGCCGCGCGCGCGGCGCGGGATCCGCGCGATCCGGCGCACTGGTACAACCTCGGCGCCACGCTCTATCGCGCCGGCGTCGACGGAAAAGCGACGGCGGCATGGACCCGCGCCGCGCGCCTGTCACCGCGCGACCAGACGATTCGGCGGGCGCTGCGTCTCCTCCCCGCGCCCGATCCCGTCTCCGAACAGCTGTTGCGCGTGGGCTGGGCGACCCCGGCCGAGTGGGCAATCGTCGGCGCGGCGGGATGGCTGATGTTGTGGCTCGCGCTCGCTGTGGGCACGCGCCGGCGCTGGGTCCTCGGGCTGTTTGGCGTCTCCGCCCTGACGGCCTGGATTCTGGGCGCCAACGAGTGGGGCCGGCGCGAGCGGCCCGTGGCGGTGGTAGTGGCGGAGTCGGCTCCGATTCGGGCCGCACCCTATGGCGGGGCGAGCGCGGCGGCTACGATTCCTCCCGGCGGCGCGCTGCTGTTGGGCCGCACCTACGGTCCCTGGCGCGAAGTGTATCGCAGCGATGGAATCCATGGATGGGTCTTCGGAGGGGAGATCGCCGGATTGTGAGTGTGGTTACTCGCGCGCGCGTCCAGGTGCTCGCAGACACCGTTGCCGATCAGATCGCCGCCGGCGAAGTGGTCGAGCGGCCCGCGTCGGTCGTGAAGGAGCTGGTCGAGAACGCCCTCGATGCGGGTGCTCGGGCAGTGCGGGTCGAGCTCGAGGACGGGGGCAAGACGCTGATTCGTGTGAGCGACGACGGCGGCGGCATGGATCGCGATGACGCGCGACTCGCGTTGCAGCGACACGCGACCAGCAAGATTCGCGCGGCCGCCGACCTCATCGGCGTGGGCACATTCGGATTTCGCGGTGAGGCGCTTCCCGCGATTGCCTCGGTCTCCCGCTTCGAGCTGGAAACGGCGGGAGAGGGGGAAGCGGCTGTTCGGCTACGCGTGACCGGGGGCAAGCTGGAGAGCACGGACGAGACGGTGCGCCAACGCGGCACCACGGTTACCGTGCGCGGCCTCTTCTACAATACTCCGGCCCGGCGGAAATTCCTGCGCGCCACCGCAACCGAGACACGCGCGGCGGTCGAGGCCGTCACGGTGCTCGCGCTGACGCGACCCGATGTGGCATTCTCGCTGATGAGCGACGGCCGCGAGCTGCTCGAATGCCCGCCGGCGTCGCGTTTGATCGATCGGGTGCGGGCGCTGTGGGGCACCACGCTGGCCGATACGCTACTTGCCGTCTCGCACCGCGCCGGACCGCTCGAGGTGTCGGGGCTGGTTCAGCGCCCCGCGCAGGCTCGGCCCGCCGGACGCAAAGGCTATGTCTTCGTGCGCGGCCGGCCGATTCGCGATCCTTTCATTCTTCGCGCGGCCGAAGCGGGATATCGCTCGACCGTCGCGCCCGGCGACCGGCCCTCGCTCCTGCTGTTCCTCGACCTGCCCGGTGACGCGGTGGATGTGAACGTGCATCCCGCCAAGCTCGAGGCGCGCTTCAGAGACAAATTCTTTGTCGAGAAGGTGGTCGAAGAAGCTGTGAGAGAATCGTTGGCGCCCTTGGAAGCCGCCGCGCCGATGGGCGCCGGGGGCGGGGAGCTGGGAGGTTGGGCAGGGTTCAATGGAATATTCGGAGGTGCGACTCCACTCGAGCTTTTCGCGGCGCCGCCCGCAAACGGCTCCTCGCTCCCTGCTCCCCGGCTCTTTCAGGTCTTCGACACCTACATCCTCTTTCAGACCGAAACCGGCGTAGCGATCGTCGATCAGCATTCGGCGCACGAGCGCGTGCTGTATGAGGACGTCATGCGGCAGCTCTCCGGGGACGGCGCGCCCGCCC
>JBHEMG010000016.1:0-17729 GCA_046262715.1 Gemmatimonadales bacterium | reverse complement strand
GTGGACGCCGTGGCGGGGAGCATGGATCTCACCACGCAGAATGGCCCGTTGTCGCTGTCTGGTGTGGGAGGCGACGTGCACGCGCGCGCGCAAAACGGGCCGCTCACGATCGATTTGACGGGTACCCGCTGGGAAGGCACCGGACTCGACGCGGAGACGCAGAACGGACCGGCCGACCTGCGGATTCCCGAGACGTACAACGCGAAGATCGAGTTTGGCACGATCAACGGGCCGATGGATGTGGACTTTCCCATTACGGTGACCTTGAACGGCCGTATCCGCGACCGCATCTCGACGACGTTGGGGAGTGGCGGCCCACCGATTCGCGTCGTCACGACCAACGGACCGATGATGGTGCGACGCAACCGTTAGACGCCGATATCCTCGTTCCACAGCTCGGGGTGCGTCCGGATGAACTCCGTCATGAGACGGATACACGTAGAGTCCTGACGCACCTCGAGTTTCACGCCGCGCTGTCGTAGCAGCTCTTCCTCACCGGTGAAGGTCGTATGCTCGCCGATGATCACGCGGCGAATTCCGTACAACAGAATGGCGCCGCTGCACATCGCGCACGGCGACAGCGTCGTATAGAGCGTGGCCTCGCGATAGACCGCGGCCGGTTGCCGTCCGGCATTCTCCAATGCGTCCATCTCACCGTGCAGCACCGCGCTCGCGTTTTGCACGCGCCGGTTATGGCCTCGCCCGATGATCGTGCCGTTCGATACGATCACCGAGCCGATGGGAATGCCGCCTTCCCGCAGGCCCAGCTCGGCTTCCGCGATTGCCGCGGCCAGGAACGGGTCCGCGCTCATGCGGGGGCAACCATTGCGTCGAACTCGAACACGTTCCGTCCGTGGGGCACCTCACGTGCGATGCGGATCATGCTCGCTGCGACGTCGCGGGCTTGAATCGGGCGAAACCGGCGCAGCCGGCCCGGTAGGACGAGCGGCATGAGCGGCGCCACCCACATCGCGATCCGCTCGCCCAGGCGGAATTCGGCTCGCGTGCCGAGCAGCAATGAAGGGCGGAATATCTGCACCGCCCCATAGGGAAGGGCGCGGACCGCGGACTCCGCTTCACCTTTCACGCGACTGTAGAACACGCGCGAGCGCGGATCTGCACCGATGGCGCTTACCAGGAGAAATTGGGCCGCGCCGGCACGCAGCCCGGCCTGCGCCAGCGCGACGACGAAGTCGTAATCCACCTTCCGGAACGCGGCCTGCGATCCCGCCTGCTTGATGGTGGTGCCGAGGCAGCAGAACACGTCGTCGACGTGGGGCAAGTCGGCTGCGCCGAGTCCACCGAGGTCGACGATGCGCTGCTCGAGGTTAGGATGCTGCTCGGACGCAGCGCGTCGTCCTACGGTTACCACGTGGGACCAGGTGTCGTCGGCAAGCAGCTGCGTAAGAACATGACCACCAACGAGGCCGGTGGCGCCGCCGAGCAGCGCGGTACGCGTCACGCGTTGATGAGTTTGCGTACTTCGGCGTGCGCTACAGCGACGGTCGGCTCTTCCTGCAACAGCCGATGATAGCGCTGTTGGAAGTCCGCGCCGTTTTCATCCGGCCGCAGCCGGTCGCGCACCTGCGCCAGGAGAATCTCGGCGAGTGTGGCGGCATCCGCGGGCGGCGGGTCCGTATCGAGCCATTCATCGAGCTGGGCGATGAGTGAGGAGATCGGGCGGAGCCAGTAGAACCATGGATCGTTGAGCACGAGCTGCAGCAATGCCCCGCTGCTCGCGACCCGTCCATGCTGGCGCTCGTAGCGGATGCGCTCCGCCTCGAGGAGCGCCCGGTGCACGTGCATCATGGCCCCGCGGGCCTGCTCGACTCTCTTACGTGCCGAGGTCTCCATGAACATCATTGTACTCTGACTATGCCCTTCCTGCTCCTCGTCGCGCAGATATCCGATGCCCTGCAGCACCGCCCCGTGGTTGCGGTACCGCTGCTGTTCGCGGCGGGGCTCGTGACGAGTCTCAATCCGTGCATCTATCCCATGATTCCCATCACCGCGGGGGCCTTGGGCGGCGTCAACGTGGCGGGTCGCACTCGGCGCCGCACCGTCGGTCTAACGGTCACCTACGTCTGCGGCCTGGCACTGCTATACGCGATACTCGGCATGATTGCGGGGCTTTCGGGGTCGTTGTTCGGCACGATCGGCGCGAGTTTTTGGGCGCGGCTCGTCATTGGCAACCTGCTGCTGGTGTTTGGGCTCGCGATGCTGGACGTGATTCCGATCCGGCTGCCGGCGCGGCTTTCGGCGTGGGCGGCAAGTCTTGGCGGTGGTTCCTATCCCGCTGTATTCCTGCTGGGCGCGACGTCGGGGCTGGTTGCCGCACCGTGTGGTGCGCCGGCATTCGCGGCCGTGCTTACGTGGGTTGCGACGACACGCAGCGCGGTACTGGGTTTTATGTACTTGTTCGTCTTCTCGCTGGGAATGACCGCCTTGCTTGTGGTGGTGGGACTGTTCTCCGGAGCTTTGATGGCGTTGCCTCGCGCCGGGGCGTGGATGATGTGGATCAAACGGGGCGCCGGCGTGGTTCTACTGCTCATGGCCGAATACTACTTTGTGAAAGCGGGGCAGGTGTGGTAAAGAGGGGCAGCGTGTGGCGTGCAGCGTTGGCAGGATTGCTTGCCTTGGGGTCTCCGGCAGCGATACGCGCGCAGGAGGTCATCGGGATTCCGGTGGGTCAAACGCCCCCGGCGGTGACGCTCGAGGATCTGACCGGCGACTCGATCCCGCTGTCGCAGTGGATCGGCAAGAAGCCGGTGGTAGTGGAGTTCTGGGCCACGTGGTGTCCCATCTGCGAGGCGCTGCTGCCGCGCATGGAAGCAGCGCAAAAAAAATACGGCGATCGCGCCGCGTTTCTCGTTGTCGCCGTCGCGGTCAATCAAAGCAAGAACAGTGTGCGGCGTCATTTGGACAAACATCCGATGCCGTTCACGTTCCTATGGGACGGCAACGGCGCCGCGGTGCGGGCATTCCAAGCACCTTCGACGTCGTACGTCGCGGTGCTGGATGCTAAGGGACGCGTTGTGTATACGGGAGTTGGGGCGGAGCAGGAAATCGATGCTGAGGTCGAAAGGGCGCTAGGGCGGGCAAAGGCGGCAAAGAGTAATCGCTAATACTCTGCCGCCCCGTGCCGCCGTTGTTATTGCGCAGTCGTATCCGCAGGTACCAGCTTCCCGATCGCCCCACGTAGCTCCGTATACGCCGTCGGATCAATTTCCCGGAATGGTGTGGCCCGATATGCAATGCGGCCATCCGGTCCCACCACGAACAGGTTGCGGTTGTCGAGCTTGGACTGTGCGTTGAAGGCGCCATAGGCCTTGCCGACTGCTGAATTCGAATCGCTCGCGAACAGGAACGGATATTCGGCGTCGCGCGCCCACGAGGCGAGCCCGGTATCGGAATCGATGCTGATCGCGATGAGGACGACGTTTCGGCCGTTCTTGAAGAGCTGTGCGTACTGATCACGGTACGCATTCATTTGAATCGTTCAGCCACGCGTTCGGGCTTTGTAGAAGAACGCCAGGACGACGGTCTTCCCCTTGAAGTCGGAGAGGTGCACCGGGTTCTTGATGGTGCCGAACCGTGTCGCCCCCGGCAGCGCAAAATCGGGTGCAACGGCACCAACGTCGACGGCGGGCGGCGATTGTGGCGCGGGCGGTGCCGCTGCTGGCTGCTGCAGCGCTACGGCGAGAAGGAGGGTCGCGAGCATCACGCAGATCCTTTGTGTAGGCCGGCTGCTAATCTACTTGTGCAACAACTTCCACGCCTGATCCCAGCGATTGAGCTTGAATCCGACCACGACCCAGAGCATCGCCAACGGCTCGAGCAGCCGGGCGCCTTCGATGCCGCCGATGTCCACGACGGGCCAACCGAACTCCTTGCAGATCCCCGTGACGGTCTGCTTGGCGGCGTCGTCATTACCGGCGATGAACATGTCGGGGGGGCCACCCGGCAGTTTGGGATCCACCATCAGCGAGCTGCCAACCGTGTTGAACGCCTTCACGACCCGCGCGCTCGGCAGCCAGCGCTGCACCTGCTCGCCGCCTGAATCGGTGCAGCCAAGAGCCAGCGTGGGCGGCGCATTGGGCGTGAACTTGAGCGGATTGGTGACGTCGATGACGACTTTGCCGGCCAGGTTCTTCGGATCGGCGAGCTTGATGGCGTTCTCAGTTCCGTCCCACTTGGTACAGAGCAAGACCACGTCGCCGAATTTTGCCGCGTCCGCGTAGGGCGCCTTGGGATCGCGGTGTCCCACCTTCACCTGGTGGCCGTGCTTTTTGAATCCCTCCGCGAGCGCCTCTCCCACTTCTCCGGTGCCCAGGATGCCGACTTTCATGCCTGCCCTCCGACTCCGTAGCGGGTTTTCAGGATCTCGACGTGATGGCGCTCGTGCCCGGGAATCATGAACGCGAGTGCCCGAACGCTGCAGGGTTTTCCGCTGGCGGTACCACGCCGCCGCCACGCGTCGGCGTCGAACGTCCGCAGCAACGCCAGGGTGGAGGCCCTGACCGTGCGCAGCTCGCCAACCAGATCGGGGAGCGACCGATTGTCGAACTTGGCGGGCGGTACGTAGGCGTTTTCGTCGAATCCGGGGAGCGCCGTCGTATCGCCGCGCGCGATGCGCAGCGCGCGATAGGCCATGATTCGCTCGACATCAGCGAGATGTCCCACCACCTCCTTGATGCTCCACTTGCCGCGGCCGTAGCGGTACATCGCGTCGCCGTCGTTCACCCCGCGCAGCAACGTAGCCGTCTCCTCGATTTGCGAGGCGCACGCGATCACGGGATCGACCTCGGGGACGCGTTTGATGTAGCCGACATAATGCGATGGGATCTCGTCGGGCTCGGGTCGGCCCACTTCGCGCTGATTCATTTGCCCTTGCCCCCGAGCTCCGTGAGTGCCATCGCCTTCACCGTTTTTCCTTCGCCGGTCAGAATGCGGCGATGGTAGTCGACCTGGCCAAGGTGATAGGCGAGGTGTGTCGCGAGGTGCGCCAGAAACGCGCCGGTGGATGAGCTGACGCCGCCCACCGGCTCGGGGTACGGCTTGGACAGATCGGCGTCGGTGAGATTGCGCATCCCCACTTCGATGGCCGCGATGGCGTCGTCGATCTCCCGCAGCAGCTCCGCCCGCGGCACGTCTTTGCTGCCGAATTCCGCGTCGCGATTGCGCGCGTAGCCGTTTTTGCCGAGCACGTTGCCGAAGTAGTACTGGAGATTCCCGGCCAGATGCAGCGCCAGGTTCCCGCCGGGATTCGTGATGCCGGGCCGGATCTCCCACAAGTCGTCTTCGCTGGGATAGGTCTCGATCTCGCGGCGCAGGGCTTTCAGCTCGCGCGTAATGACCGTCGTAATCCAGTCTTTCATCAGATCCTCCCGACCCGCATGGCGACGGGCCAACGGGCCAGTCGTACTTCCTGTGGCGGGCCCCAGGCTGGAGCCAGCTCGGCGACGAACCCTTCCACCGGGTCGTGATGGTGATGCTGCACGAAGGCGCGCGTGGCCGACCAGGTACGGACGTAGCCGACCACATCGTCCCGCGTCAGTCGCTGCTCGATCACGAAATCGGGTGCGGCAAACTCGGCAAATGGAAATTCGATCGTTTGGTAACGCTCTTCGATAAGGCGCCGTTCCGGTGGCCTAAAGGGACCGACGACGTCGCTGTAAAAACGCCGTACGATCGCGTCGATGGGCGGCGCGATCTCCAGCAGCCCGTAGCCCCAAACCGCGATAAGGCCGCGCGGCCGCAGTACACGTCGCGCCTCGGCCCAGAATCGCGGCCGGTCGAACCAATGCACCGCTTGCGCCGCCGTGACCACATCCACCGACGCCGCGTCCAGTCCACTCGATTCCGCGGGCGCGACGCGGTACTGCACGTTGTTGAGCGGTACGGCCTGCTCGATCTGGTTTTGGCTGGCATCGGTGGCCGTGACGTGCAGGAAGTGCCGAGCCAAACCTTCCGCCGCCTGACCCGATCCCGTCCCGGCGTCCCATGCCGCATCTCGCGCCGGTGCCTCGCGCGCCAGGAATGCGAACAACCCCTTCGGATACCGCGGTCTGAATGTGGCGTAGTCCGCCGAGACACCGGAGAAATGATCCGCGAAGGTCACGGATGCGGCGTCGCGCGCTGGGCGTCGCGGCATTCGGGCCACGAACCAGCCTGGCCACTCGCGGTCGGCGCGAATACAGTGCGTTTCTCGCGCGACACATGCGTCGTATCCTCAGACGCGAGATACACAAGCATGGCCGCGAGCGCCGCATTATTCTGCACGTCGTCGAAGCTGATTTTGTCGTACGTGTCGCGATTGGTGTGCCACGTGTAGCGCCCATAATCCCAGTCGCCCGACCCGAGGTTGAATCCCGGCGCACCGCAAGAGACGAACGAGGAATGATCGGTCCCGCCGCCGCTTGGCGCGCCGGGGAACGCGAACTTGATGTTGCGGCTGATATCGGCCGGCACGCGAACCAGGTAGCGAGCCAGACTGGCGGCGGCGTCCGGGAACCCCGATGCGCTCATGTTCTCGACGCGGCCTGTGCCGTTATCCTGATTGAACAATGCCTGCAGCCCCGAGACAATTTCGGGATGATCCTTCACGAAGCCGCGCGAGCCGTTCAGTCCCTGCTCCTCACCGCTCCAGTGCCCGACCAGAATCGTCCGCCTCGGATTGGGATAGACGAGCTTCAGGATTCGCATCGCTTCGAGCATGGTGATCGTCCCGGTACCGTTGTCGGTCGCACCCGATCCGCCGTCCCAGGAATCGAAGTGCGCCGAAAGCATCACGTACTCGCTGGGCAACTCGGCGCCCTTGATCTCCCCGACGACGTTGAACACGGGCACTTCCCCCAGTGCCTGTGATTCGGCGCTCACCTCGATGATCGGTGCCTGCTTGTGTTCCGCCAGTCGGGAGAGCAGTCCGTAGTCCTCGCAGGCGATATCGAGCACCGGCGCACGGTCGGTAAAGGCGGCGAAGATTTTCTGCACGCCCCAGCCTTGCGACCAAAAGCTGCCGATGATTCCCGCCGCACCTGCCGCTTCCAGGCGCCGAGTGAGTCCGGAGGCTCCCGCGACGCCCGTCCCGGTGACGTAGCCGGTGCGCTGGAGGCGCTGCTGCCAGGCCTGCTGCGCCGCCGTGCGGCGGGCTTTCAGCGTATCGAGAGTGCCGGGCGCGGCCCATTTCTCCCAACTGTCGTCCGGTCTACAGGTCGGCTGCGCGAAGGAGATGAGAACGAACTTGCCCTTTGCCTGCGGCAGCCACGCGAGGAACGCAGCGCTGTCGGCGAAGTCCGGTAGGACAAGCACCGGTGCGCGCAGCGGCCGACCGCGCGGCGTCGGCGGACTCCAGGCGAGGGCGGTGCCTTCGAGCGTGCGTACGCGTGGCGCGACCAGATCGATGTGCGTCGGTCCGCGGCGCCAACCGCGCCACGTGCCGTATTGCTCCTTGTGCGCCGGAATGCCCAAGGCCGTATATGTCGTGACCAGCCAGTTCTGGGCGGCGGTCATCCCCGGGGATGCCGTAAGGCGAGGGCCGAGGGAATCGAACAGCACCTGCGCGAAGTGCTGTAGCTGCGAGCTGTCGGATTCAATCGCCCAGATGCGGTGCAGCACGGGATTCTCGACGGCGAAGCCGGTCGGCTGCGGGCCTTGTGGGAACGCAGAGGTACGTACGGCGGTGCTAAGAAAGAACGCGGCGAGAAAAGCGCGTCGCACGATGCAACTCCGGTCGTCAGAGTAAGAAAGAAAGTCTACTCAGACTACAGTTTTGCGGCGAGGATCACGAAGAGAAAGATGGCGACGGCCCCGGTGATCGAGACGCCGCGATGCCGCAGCGGCGGGGCCGTGAGAAGCGCGGGATCCGGCCTGGCGAGCCGCAACGTCCGCACGAGGACTACGGCTCCCAATGCCGCAAGCAAAGCGCCCGGTATCATGAACAGCAGCGCGGGACGCGGGAACAGCCACAACATCAGGGCCGCGAAGAGGCAGGTCAGGCCGCTCCCGACCGCGGAGCGGCGCATCTCACGCGGGATGCCCGTCGCCGGATGCCGAGCGGTATAAATGAGAAACACTACGCCGGGTGAGGCCACCAGAGCGGCCGAGAGAACAAGGAGCAGCGCGAGCAGCTTGAACATCACGTCTTCATTGATCAGGAATCCCGCCGCGATGGTCACGGCGAAGCAGAGCAACCACGCGTACAATAGGAACTGCAGGACGCGTTGTCCGAGGGCCTTCTGAGGAGGGGCATCCATGGACGACAAGCTACGACGTCTTGCCCATCCGTGCCTCCCATTCATCGAGCGAACGCGGCCAATCGGCCTTGAGCAAACGGGAGAGTGATCGGTCGGCGAGCACGCGCCCGCCGGTCTGGCAGGTCGCGCAATAGTTCGCCTCGTTGTCGGCGTACCGAATGCGCTGGATCGGCGAGCCGCAGACGGGACAGGGCTGTTTGTAGCGACCATGGACCGCCATCCCCTCTTTGAAAGCAGTCACCTTTTCGGGAAACTTCGCGCCACCTTTCGTCTCGGCACGGAGCCGGTCGGTCCAGACCCGAGTGATGTTGCGCGTGGCCTCGTACAGCCGCGCAATCTCCTCGGCGTTGAGTTTTCCGGTGAGCTGAAAGAGAGACAGCTTGGCGGCGTGCAGGATCTCATCCGACAGCCAGTTGCCGATCCCGTCAAACAGATGCGGATCGGTCAGTGCGCGCTTTAACGTGTGCGATTCCGATTGGAGTCGCGCGGCAAAAGCGCGGAGATCGGCGTCGAGCACGTTCAGTCCGCCCGGATCGTGAGCGGCAAGTCCCGCTTCGCCTTCGACGAGATGGAGCGACGCCCGGTGTCTGGGGCTTGCCTCGGTGAGGAGCAGCGTGCCGGTAGGAAAGTCGAATGCGGCGAGGCCGACTTTGGCAGGTGCCTTGGTGTCCGAGGGCCGCCATTTGAATCGCCCTGCGATCATCAGGTGGAAGACCAGAAAGATCTTGCCTTCCATTTCCCATACGATGCGCTTGCCAATGCGTCGCAGACCAACGACGTGCCGCCCCTCGGCTGCGGAGAGTGGCGGATCGACCGTGCGCAGCAACGAGGGGCTGACGACGCGGGCGCGCTCCAGCGGCTGGCCCACGATGCGTGGCGCCAGCGCCTCGAGGTAAATCGTGATGTCGGGAAGCTCCGGCATCCCGGATGCTATCTACTGAAACACCTGCAGCGCCACCTCGACCCGCCCGAACGGTGCGCTCACCTGCACACCCTGCACCATTTTCTTGACCTGGGTGAACATGTCGCGCGCGATCGCCACACCCTCGGCAAGCGCCGCTTCCTTGCCTTTCTCCTGCGCTTTCCGCATGCGCGCGAGCACTTCGTCCGGCACCGAGACGCCCGGCACCTCGTTGGCCAGGAACTCGGCGTTGCGCAGCGAGATCAGGGGCCAGATCCCGGCTACAATCGGCGTCTTGAACTGCTCGACGCGCTTCAAGAACGCTTCGAGCTGCTGGTCGTCAAACACCGGCTGCGTGACGGCGAACTCCGCGCCCGCATCCACCTTCCAGGCGAAGCGAGACAGCTCGCGGTCCAGATCGCCGGCGCCGGGATTCACGCCAACACCGATGGCCCACTTCGTCGCGCCACCGAGTGGGTTGTTGCCCGGATCGAGCCCCTGATTGAGCCGATAGACGAGGTTCGTGAGGCCGATCGAATCGATATCGAAGACGGCCGTCGCCTCGGGGTATGGCCCCATCTTGGGCGGATCGCCGGTGATGATGAGAATGTTGCGCAGCCCCGCCGCGTGCGCCCCGATGATGTCGGACAGCATGCCGAGCAGGTTGCGGTCGCGGCAACAGTAATGAATGACCGTCTCGATCCCCACTTCGCGTTCGATGAGCAGCGCCGAGGGCAGCACCCCCATGCGGCTTTGGGCGCGCGGACCGTCAGGGACGTTCACGGCATCGACGCCGGCTTTCTTGAGCGCCCGGCACTGTTCCAGCATGGGCGCCGGATCGATCCCTTTGGGCGGCACGATCTCGACGCTCGTGACGAGCTCGCCGTTCGCGAGCTTCGCGCCCCACTTCGGCTTCTGGGCGAGCGGCACAGGCGACACGCCTGCCGGCGCCCGCACCGACGCGCGCGATACGACGACGCTCGGCTGGCGCGGCACGACGCTCGCGACGTAATCGCGGATCTTCTTGATGTGCTCGGGCGTCGAGCCGCAGCAGCCGCCCACGAAGCGCGCGCCCGCCTCGATCATGCGGCGCGCATAGCTCGCCATATACTCGGGAGAAGCGAGATAGATCTTGCGGTCGCCCACGTCCTTGGGCAGCCCGGCGTTCGGCTGCGCAGAGATCGGCTTATCAGTCGCCTTCACCATCTTCTCCACGGCCTCGAGCAAACCGGCCGGTCCCACCGAGCAATTCACGCCGATGACGTCCGCACCCCACGCGGTGAGTTGTTTGGTGAACGTCTCGGGATCGGTCCCGTAATAGGTGAGCCCGTCCGTGCCGACGGTCATCTGGCAGACGACCGGCAGGTCAGAGGCCGCACGGACGGCCCGCAGTGCCGCGTGCATCTCATCCATGTCGCTGAACGTCTCGAGAATGAAGCCGTCGACGCCGCCCGCGAGCAGTCCCTTCACCTGGACCGCGAACAGCGCCTCCGCTTCGGCTTGCGACGTGGGTCCAAACGGCTCGATGCGGATGCCCAGCGGGCCAATCGCGCCGACGACACTGGCGCGCCCACCCGCGGCCTCGCGCGCCAGCTCCGCCGCGGCGCGATTGATCTTCTCCGTCTCATCGCCAAGCCCGTAGCTGCCCAGCTTCAGCGGGTTCGCGCCGAAGGTGTTGGTTTCGAGGATCTCCGCACCCGCGCGCACGTATTCCGCGTGCACTTCCTGCACGAGGCGCGGCTGTTTCAGGTTCAGCTCGTCATAGCAGACGTTGAGGAAGAAGCCCTTCGCGTACAGCATCGTCCCCATCGCCCCATCAAAGACGTGGACGCGGCCATCGGCGAGGAGAGATTTGAGGTTCACGACCATCACTGGGCTCCTAAATGAAAAATCCCCGGCAGGCACAAGCCCCACGGGGGAGAGGCTTTTTAGCGTTTGTTTAACGTGGCCGCAATACGCCGCAAATCGCCACGGAAGCTATTGTCCTCGCTGAACGTAGCGACCCTGGAAAATAATATCCAGGGTGGGGCGAATTTCTTTACTGATCATTGGACATTTGGCGTTGGTCATTGGACATTCCGGGGTGCCCAACATCGGCGTCTATCACCCAATCATCGTCCACTTTGCGATCGTGCTGCTGATGGTCGGCGTGGTCTTCCGGCTTGTTTCCCTCACGGGCCGGGCGCTGTTCACGGGTCCAGCCGCCGCGACGCTGCTCCTCGCCGGGGCGCTCGCGGTCTATCTCGCGGTCAAGTCGGGGACGGACGCGCACGGTCCGGTCGAGCGCATGCCCGGCGCACGCCAGGCCGTTCAGGATCACGAGGACGCGGGCGAGTGGGCCCGCAACCTCTTCCTGGTTGTGGCGGTGCTCGAGCTTGCGGCGCTGGTCGCGCGGCGGCGGCGCGTCAACATCGCGCGCGGCGCGCTGTGGGGTTCGGCGCTGGTGGGCGTGTTCGGCGTCGCGGCTATGTATAAGACCGCCAAGCGCGGCGGCGACTTGGTGTACCGCTACGCGGGGGGCGTCGGGACGCGCTCAGGCGATACGGCGGACGTCAGCCGTCTCTATCTCGCCGGCCTGTACCAGCAGGCGCAGCGGGCGCGGACCGCGCACGACAGCAGCCGAGCGTTCGCGCTGTATGGAGAACTGCAGCACCAATTTCCCAATGACACGACCGTGCGGTTGCTCGTGATCGAGTCGCAGCTACACGATCGGAACGACCCGCGCGGCGCACTCGCGGCGCTGGCGCCGTTGTCGAGCTCCGATAGCCAGTTTCTGGGCCTCCGTGTCGGCTTACTCAAGGCCGATGCGTACATCGCGTTGGGCAAACCCGACTCCGCCCGCGCGACGCTCCAGCAACTGGCCGTAGCATTTCCGGATATCGCGGAACGCATGCGGGGACGCATCGCGCAGATAAAATGAGCGACTTGCTCGCCGCGCGGTCCCAGATGGCGGTGTCGCTCGCGTTCCACATCATCTTTGCCATCATCGGCATCGCCATGCCGGTCCTCATGGTCCTGGCGGAGCGCCGCTGGCAACGGACGCGCGATCCTGTCTACCTCGATCTCGCCAAACGCTGGGCGCGCGGTACCGCGATTCTGTTCGCGGTCGGTGCCGTCTCGGGCACCGTGCTGTCGTTCGAGCTCGGTCTGTTGTGGCCCGGCTTCATGCAACAGGCCGGGCCAATCATCGGCATGCCGTTCTCGCTCGAGGGATTCGCGTTTTTCATGGAAGCGATCTTCCTCGGTGTGTACCTCTACGGCTGGGACCGCGTGTCGCCGCGCGCGCATCTCTTGGCCGGTGTGCTGGTCGCGGTCAGCGGCGCCGCCTCGGGCATCTTTGTCGTGATCGCCAATGCATGGATGAATTCGCCGACCGGCTTCACGCTGCGCGATGGTGCGTTCACGAATATCGACCCCGTCGCCGCGATGGCGACGCCGGCCGCGTTCCCGCAAGCGCTGCACATGACACTGGCCGCCTACGCGGCGACGGGACTCGCCGTCGCCGGCATCCACGCGTTCCTGCTGCTGAAGCACCGCGTGAGCGCGTTCAATCGTGCGGCGCTGACATTTGGGCTGATGGTCGGGGCGCCGGCCGCCGTACTGCAGCCGTTCGCCGGCGATATTGCCGCTCGCTACCTCGCGCAGCGACAACCGATGAAGCTCGCGGCCGCCGAAGCACTGTATGCGACACAGGCCGGCGCGCCGATACGGTTCGCGGGCATCGAAATACCGTATGCCTTGTCGCTGCTCGCCTTCCACGATCCGCACGCCGTCGTGCAGGGATTGAACGAGGTGCCTGCGGACGAGCGGCCCAACGTGACGCTGGTGCACGGCGCGTTCGACATCATGATCGTGCTCGGTACCTACATGGCGTTCGTAGGGCTCTGGGCGGGATGGCTCGCATGGCACAAACGCGATCTCACCGTGCAGCGCCGGTTCCTGTGGGCCGTGGTGATCGCCGCGCCGTGCGGCTTTATTGCGACGGAAGCAGGGTGGATGGTCACGGAGGTGGGACGCCAGCCGTGGGTCATTTACGGCATACTCACGACGGCACGGGCGCTGACGCCGATGCCCGGGTTAATCGTCCCCTTCACCACGATCACGCTGCTCTACTGCGCCCTCGCAGCCATTGTTGGTGTGCTGCTCTACAGGCAGATCGTGCGTAGCCCGCGCGTCTAATGTTTTCGCTCGCCGATGCGCTCGCCGCGATCATTCTGCTCGCGCTGACAGCCTACGTGCTGCTGGGCGGTGCGGATTTCGGCGGCGGCGTTTGGGATTTGCTCGCCTCCGGACCGCGGAAACAACGACAGCGCGATCTCATCGCCCGTGCGATTGGTCCCGTGTGGGAAGCGAACCACGTGTGGTTGATCCTGGCCATCGTGTTGCTGTTCACCTGCTTCCCGATCGTGTTCGTCCGAATCGCGATCGCCCTGCACGTGCCTCTCACGCTGATGCTCATCGGAATCGTGCTGCGGGGATCGTCCTTCGTGTTCCGCAGCTACGGGGGCGGGAACGGGGGAGGGGGCGCGGGACGAGTCTTTGCGGCGGCGAGTTTGATCACACCCGTGTTGCTCGGCGTGTGCGTCTGCGCGGTTGCTTCGGGCGGGGTCGAAACGTGGGGACGCCGCAGTGGCGACTTCTACACCCTGTTCATCCTTCCGTGGCTCACGTCGTTCGCGCTGGCGGTCGGCCTGTTCGCGCTTACATGCTTCGCGTTCCTCGCCGCTGTGTATTTGACCCTCGAGAGCCGGGAGGTGGAGCTGCAGGAGGACTTCCGGCAGCGCGCGCTCGTCTCGGGCGTCTGGGTGCTCTTGATGGCGGTCCTGACGTTGGCGCTGTCGCCGCAGGCGCCCCTCGTCGCGCACGGATTGCTGGGAGCGCGGTGGGCCATGGCGCTGCACGTGGTGACCGGTGCTGCGGCGGTCACGGCATTTTGGGCCTTGTGGCGGCGGCGGTATCGCATTGCGCGGCTCGCCGCAGCCGCGCAGGTTGCGCTGATTCTGTGGGGCTGGGGTCTGGCGCAGTACCCGTACCTGCTGCCGCCCGACGTTGTAATCGGCCGGGTGGCAGCGCCGCGCGTGACACTCGAGCTTGCGCTGATCGCGGTGATTGCCGGCGCGGTGGTACTATTTCCGAGCCTGTACTATCTCTTGAACGTGTTTAAAGGCCAATCCGTTGCGCGACCCACCACGCCGCCACTCCCCCCGCAATAAATCCCAGTACCCCGCCGAACGGGCCAAACAGTTTACTGCCGAGCGCGCCGACAAGTGTGCCGACGACGAAGCTCACGAGCGTCTTGAGCAATTTCATCCGAGCCTCAGAAGAAGAGCGAGTAGCGCCACGCGGGCGAGCTTGAGCGCGAGCCAGGCCACGAGCGGGCTCACATCCATCGCGCCGAGCGGCGGAACGATGCGGCGGATCGGCTCAACGATCCAGTCGGTGAGCAGGTACGCGGGGCGGATCCAGCGGGAATAGCGGAACAGCCCGAACCACGCCGCGATGACGCGGACGATCAGTGCGTAGATCAGTACGCGGTAGATGATCTCGATGAGTAACGCGAGCGTCGGTCGCGCGCCGCCCGCCGCGGCGCTGTGCGCGTACTGCACGGTCGTCACCAGCCACCCGGCCACGGACAACAAGACAATGCCCGCGACGGCGGTGATGACGATCAACCACCCGCCGGCATTGGCCGGGTTGCCGCCCATGCGCACGAGCCGCTGCTCGAGCGGACGCATGATCGGCTCCGTCGCCGAGCGTAGCGCGCGGCCGAGCACCCCGAAGGGCGACACGCGGCGCGTGCGCACCAGCCAGGCGCCGAGCGCCGCCAGTGCCGCGAGCGCGACGAGCCCGAACACGGTGTAGCGCAGCAGGCTGTGAATGGGTGGGAAGCTCAGGCTCCGTATGCCGCGGAAACGATCTGTTCCTGCTCCGCCTTATGGGCGGCGGGGTAACCTTCGGCGGGACTCGACCGCTCCGGCCGCGACACGTCGGTCACGGTTACTGACGGCGGCAGCACATCGCGAATCTTGGGAAGCACGAACTTGCGCGCGCCCATGTTGCGCGGCTCTTCCTGGACCCAGACCACTTCCGTCAGGTTCGGATAGCGCTTCGCATACTCGCCGATCTCCGCGCCAGGGAACGGATAGAGTAGCTCCACGCGGCCGATCTTGACGTGCGGCGTGGCGGCGCGCCGTGGGGACTGAATGATGTCGTAATACACCTTGCCGCTGCACAGCAGCAGGCGTGTGACCTTCTCCGGCCAAGTCCGATCCCGATCCCACAACACGGTGCGGAATTTTCCGAGCACCAGATCGTCGAGCTGGGACGTTGCCGCGGGGAGTCGCAGCAGACTCTTCGGCGTCATGACGACGAGCGGACGGATTTCCGCGTGTCGCGCCTGACGCCGCAGGAGATGAAAGTACTGTGCCGGCGTGGTGCAATTCGCCACGCGGATGTTGCCCTCGGCGCCGAGCGCGAGAAAGCGCTCGAGCCGCGCGCTCGAATGCTCGGGTCCTTGCCCTTCGTAGCCGTGCGGCAGGAGCAAGGTGAGGCGCGAGGTCTCCCCCCACTTGGCGAGCCCCGCGATGAGGAATTGATCGATCACGACTTCGGCGCCATTGGCAAAGTCGCCGAACTGCGCTTCCCACAGCACCAGAGCGTCTTGCGCCTCGACGGCGTATCCGTATTCGAAGCCCAGGCACGCGTATTCGGACAGCGGGCTGTTGTAGAGCTCGAACGGGACGTGGGCCCCGGGCAGGTGCTGAATCGGCGTGTGCCGCTTGCCGCTGTGCACGTCGTGCAGTACCTGGTGCCGCTGGCTGAACGTGCCGCGCTCCGTGTCCTGCCCGGTCATGCGGATCGGCGTGCCGTCGATCAGCAGCGACGCGAACGCGAGCGACTCGGCGTGCGCCCACTCGATCCCCTCTTTCGACGTCAGCGCGCCGCGGCGCCGCTCCAGCTGCTTCTGGAGCTTGGGGTGTATCGTGAAGCCCTCGGGGACCGCCAGCAGCTCGGCATTGAGCTTGGTCAGCACGTCGGCGGGCACGGCGGTGGTCGGCTCGGGCGTGGTCTTACGCGGTATGCGCTGTGTGTCTTCGGCACGCTGACCGGTTTTCACGGCCTGCTGGATCGCGGCCAGGCGCTGATACGCCGCCTCGGCATCGGCCGAGGCCTGCGCCGCATCGACTATGCCTTCACTCGCGAGCTGGGCGGCATATTTCTCCCGCACCGGGGGAGTCTGTTTGATGCGCTCGTACATCGTCGGCTGCGTGTAGGCCGGCTCGTCTGCTTCGTTGTGCCCGTAGCGGCGATAGCCCACGAGATCGATGACGATGTCGGCGTGGAATTTTTCGCGATACATCATCGCGAGACGCACCGACGCGAGGCAGGCCTCGGGGTCGTCGGCGTTCACGTGGACGATCGGCACGTCGAAGCCCTTCGCCAGATCGCTCGAGTAATCGGTGGAGCGGCCCTCGCGTGGCTCGGTCGTGAAGCCTATCTGATTATTGAGTATCAAGTGGAACGTGCCGCCGGTCGTGTACCCGCGGAGCCGCGCGAGATTGAACGTCTCCGCGACGACGCCCTGCCCGGCGAATGCCGCATCGCCATGCACCAGGACAGGCAACGCGATATTGCCGTCGTGCCGGGCATCCGGGCTGTGGCGGTCGGTCTGATCGGCGCGCGCGCGGCCTTCAACCACGGGATTCACGGACTCGAGATGGCTGGGGTTTGGGGACAGCGCCACCGCCACATTCTTTCCGGAGGATGTCTGGTAGACCCCTTCGGCGCCGTGGTGATATTTCACATCGCCGGTGCCCGCCGTTCCGCCTTCGGTATCGGGCGATTCTTCCCGGCGCCCGCCTTCGAATTCTGCGAAGATGTCTTCGTCGGGCATGTTGATCGCGTGCGCGAGCACGTTCAGCCGGCCGCGATGCGCCATGCCGATCTTCACGTCACGGGCGCCCTGGTCGCCGGCGAGCTCGATTGTGAGGTCGAGCATCGGCACGGTCATGTCGAGCCCTTCGATCGAGAAGCGCTTCTGGCCCAGGTAGGCCTTATGAAGGAAGCGCTCCAGCGCCTCGACCGCGGTCAAGCGCCCGAGTAAGTGCTTTTTTTCATCAGGCGACAACGGCCGGCGATGCTCGCCGGATTCGATCACGCGCCTGAGCCACACGCGCTCCTCGTGACTGCCGATGTGCTCGACCTCGTAGGCAATGGTGCCGCAGTAGGTCGCGCGCAGCTGCGGCAGAGCTTCGGCGAGCGTCTGACCGGGGACGTAAATGCGCAGGATGTCGGCCGGGATCCGCGCCATGATCTCCGGGGTGAGGCCGAGGCGGCCGATGTCGAGCGAGGGATCGCCGGGCGGTTCGCTACCGAGCGGGTCGAGATGCGCGGCGAGGTGGCCGAAGTTTCTGTGGGCACGGACCAAGGCATACGCCGCTGCGACATGCCTGAGGTCATCGATTCCAGCGACGGCGCTTTCGGGAGACGGTATACGGGAAACGGAAATCGTGGGCGCAACGGCAGTTTCAGCTGGCACACCGTTTCCGGTATCGCGCTCCACGTTTCCCGGT
>JBHEMG010000015.1:0-4023 GCA_046262715.1 Gemmatimonadales bacterium | reverse complement strand
CGGATGGGAAGTATCGGCGATTGCACGAGCTGCAGCTGCAGCTTCAATGAAAGGAGGCTCTATGACGCTCGCGTTCGCGGAAAGAGTAAGGGCCCTAGTTCTGGAGTGGCGGTCCGACGGGTCGCTGTGGGCGATCAAGGGTGAGGAGGAGCGGGCCGTCGCGGTCCGCCGCTGCTTCCCATGGTCGGAGCCGGCGCGACATCTGTCGCTGCGGGACTCGGACGAGGAGGAGTTCGCGCTCGTCAAAGATCCCGCCGAGCTCGATGCACGCTCGCGTGCGGCGCTGGAGATGGCGCTCGCGGTCGCGGGATTCGTGTTCGAGGTGACGCGCGTCGTGGAGATCGACGAGGAAGTCGAGATCCGGCATTGGCGGGTCGAGACGCGGCAGGGTCCACGCGCGTTTCAGACCCGGCTGGACGATTGGCCGAGGACCTTGCCGGATGGGGGATTGCTGATTCGTGACCTCGCCGGCGATTTGTACCATCTCGGCCGGCAGGACGTGCTCGACCGGAACAGCCGCGACTTGCTCTGGGCGTTCGTGGATTGAAGATTGGCGCATGAACTCGTTGCGTCGTGCGTCTGTGCTGGCGGTTCTGGTGGCCGCGCCTCTGGGTCTGCTTCAGGCCCAGAGGCAGGCCATCAGCAAGAACTGGATTACGGTGGGTCTGGGTCGGGCGGCGTCGGGCGGCCTCACGGAGCTCGGCGCACAGCTCAGCGCGTCACATCAGGCCGGCAGGCTTGTGATCAGCGGCCGAGCATTGACCGGTTTTGACCTGCTTGGCGGGGTGCTGCAGATACCCGGCATGATCATCGATGTCGAGGATTACGGCCTGATGCTGGGCGCGGGCAACCGGCCGGGGCTGGTCCGCTATTCACTCGGGGCGGGGCTTGGCGCCGCAACCATTACGCGCAAAGCAAGCTCGGGCAGCGATTCACACACCAAAACGGTCGGCGTGCCGCTCGAGGGGCAGCTTTTCCTTCAGCCGATGCGTTTCGTGGGCGTGGGAGTGTACGGTTACGGCGATCTCAACAAAGAGAAATCCTTCTGGGGCTGGAGCATCAGCGTTGCGATCGGCCGCGTGCGCTGAAGGATTGTTGTTGGACGCTTATCGCTGGCACTTTTTGCAATACGTCGTCTGTCGCTTATCGATCTCGTGCGTCACTACGAGCGTGCGGTCGCACTCGACGCACTTCTCTCCGCCGCGCCCATAGACCCGTAGCTGGAACTGAAAGCGTCCTGGCTCCCCCGTCCCGCGGCGGTAGTCCCGCAAGGTCGTCCCCGATGACCTTAACGCGCGTTGCAACACATCGACGATCGCAGCGTGAAGGCGCGCGAACTCGTTGAGTGAGATCCGATTGGTCGGCTTCGAGGGACGGAGGCGCGCATCGAAGAGTGCCTCGTTGGCGTAGATGTTTCCGACGCCTGCGAGCCGCCGCTGATCCATGATCGCCTTCTTGACCGCCGTGCGGGTGCCCTTCAAGCGATCGGCCAACAGGAACGGCGTAAATGTGTCCTCGAGCGGCTCCGGCCCGATCCGTCCAGTGTACGCGATCCAGTCTTCCTCATTGAGCAGCCAGATTGTGCCGAGGCGTCGCACGTCACGGTAGACGAAGAGACGGCCGTCGTTGAGCGAGCACACGAGCACCGCGTACTTCGCCTGCTCCCTCGTAAGAGGCCGATCGTACAGGAGCAGCGACCCCGTCATGCGCGGCTGGATGATCATGCGGTGACCGCTGGACAGGCGAAACACCGCGTGCTTGGCTCGTCGAGTCACTTGCTCGATCGTATTTTTCGTCAACGTCCGGATGAGCCGGGCCTTCGTGACGTGACGCAAGACGTCGGTCTTTTTGAGTTGGACTCGCGCGATACGGTAGCCCTCGAGATGCGGGGCGATGTCGCGGACCATCGTCTCGACTTCAGGCAGCTCCGGCACGCTCGATCTCACGCCACGCGACATCCCGGCGCCAGGTCTTTCCCGCAAACGCAATCTGCTCGGCGGCGGCGCGACTGGCGCGGGCTGCCAGAGGGACGGTAGCGCCGAGTCCCGTGACATTCAGCACCCGGCCTCCGGCCGTGCGTAGCATGCCGTCGCTGTCGCGGGACGTGCCGGCGTGGAAGACGAGGACATCATCGCCCAGCTCCGCCGGCGGTGGCAGGACGATCGCCGCGCCTTTCTCAGGTCTGTCCGGATAGCCGCGCGCGGCCAGGACGGTCGTGACGGCGGCCTGCTGCGCCTCGAGCATGAGCGTTGCCGGCGGTTCCCAGTGTCGCTGCGCAATCGCGGCCAGATGCGCCGTGAATCCCTGCGCGAGTGCCGGCAACAGGACCTGCGCCTCCGGGTCGCCAAAGCGCGCATTGAACTCGAGCACCGAGGGGGTGCCATCAGGAAGAATCATCAGTCCCGCGTACAGCACGCCTTCGTACGGGGCGCCCTGTGCCGCCACCTCGTGCAGTACCGGTTCGAACACCTCCGCGCGCACACGCTGGAGCAACGCCTCGGTGGCGATGCCGACGGGACAGTAAGCGCCCATGCCCCCCGTGTTCGGGCCGGTGTCGCCTTCGCCGAGCCGCTTATGATCCTGCGCGGGTGGGAGCAGCAGGACACGCTCGCCGTCGGTCAGGGCCAGGACGGAAAGCTCCTCACCGGCCAGAAACGCCTCGATCACGATTTCCTTGCCGGCATCCCCGAGCGAGCCACCCAACATCGCCCGCGCGACCGCGGCTGCCTCATCCCGTGTGCCGCAGACCACGGCGCCTTTCCCCGCGGCCAAGCCGGATGCCTTGACCACGAGCGGCTCTGCGTGCGCGGCGATGTATTCGAGTGCGGGACTCAGCTCCACGAACGTGGCGCTCGCGGCGGTCGCGACACCGGCACGGCGCATGACTTCTTTCGCGTACGCTTTCGACGACTCGAGACGCGCAGCGGCCGCCGTAGGACCGAATACCGCGCGCCCGTCGTCCCGCAGCCGGTCGACCAGCCCGACGGCGAGTGCGGCTTCGGGGCCAACAATGGTCAGATCGATGTCATGCTGATGAACGGCGGCTGAGAGATCCGCGACAGCGGTAGCGGCGATGGGAAGGTTGGTGGCGATGGTAGCCGTACCGGGATTGCCGGGGGCCGCAAACACTTCGGGGACGGCGTCGCGACGCAGTGCCCAGCAGAGGGCATGCTCGCGGCCGCCGCCCCCGACGACCAGTACTTTCACCTCTTCTTGAGTGCGTCCGTAAACGCCTGCGCGGCTCGCTTGGCGGAGTCCACCACGTCGTTCACGACCGCTTTTGCTTCCTTCATATAGTGCTCGCGCGCCTCGTCGATGTCTTTGTCGATCGGTCGATTGTCGGCGTCGGGTCCACGGCGCGTGTACTCGCCATTGAGAATCCGTTCGTAGTGGCCCGCTTCGATCCAGCGTTGCAGCTCCGCGGCTCGGAGGGTGTTGAACGGGTGCGTGCGGTCCAGGGTGTTGAGAATCTGGAAGATGCGATCGAGCGCGCCTCCGGTCTCCTCGTATTCCTTGGCCTGCACGAGAAACGCGTTGAGGTCCATCTGCTTCATGTCACCGCCGCCGGCCATTTTCAGATACATCCGCATCGCGGGGATCGCGTCCTGCGTCGCCAGCAATCCCGCGCGGTCGGACGGCAGCTCGCTCTTGCGAAACCATTCGTGCAGCGCGATGCGGATCGGGAGCAGCGCGATCCCCGCGAGGAAGGGCAAGGTCGAGAAGCTGAAGTTAAGGATCAGGATCAGGATGGTGTGATAGAGCGCGTGGCCGCTCATCACGTGCCCGAGCTCGTGTCCCAGCAGCGCGCGCATTTCGTCGTCGTCGAGCAGCTTCAGCGCGCCCGAGTTGATGACGATGAACGGCCGCTCCATCCCGAAGGCACCGGCATTGACGAAGGGCGTTTGCGAGACGAAGAGCTCGGGACGCGGCTCCCAATCCATCGTCGTCAGCACATCCGTGAAAAGCTCGTTGAGGCGGGGGAACTGCTTGGGGCCGACCCGCACCGCGTCCGCCTGAAAGAGC
>JBHEMG010000014.1:0-2598 GCA_046262715.1 Gemmatimonadales bacterium | reverse complement strand
GGATATCGCTCGACCGTCGCGCCCGGCGACCGGCCCTCGCTCCTGCTGTTCCTCGACCTGCCCGGTGACGCGGTGGATGTGAATGTGCATCCCGCCAAGCTCGAGGCGCGTTTCAGAGACAAATTCTTTGTCGAGAAGGTGGTCGAAGAAGCTGTGAGAGAATCGTTGGCGCCCTTGGAAGCCGCCGCGCCGATGGGCGCCGGGGCCGGGGGGGGGGAGCTGGGAGGTTGGGCCGGGTTCAATGGAATATTGGGAGGTGCGACTCCGCTCGAGCTTTTCGCGGCGCCGGCGGCAAGCGGCTCCTCGCTCCCTGCTCCCCGGCTCTTTCAGGTCTTCGACACCTACATCCTCTTTCAGACCGAAACCGGCGTGGCGATCGTCGATCAGCATTCGGCGCACGAGCGCGTGCTGTATGAGGACGTCATGCGGCAGCTCTCCGGGGACGGCGCGCCCGCGCAGCGACTGTTACTGCCGCTCAGCCTCGACTTCGCCCCCGCGGAGCTCGATGCGATCGAAGCGCACCGCGAGCTGCTTGGCCGGATCGGCTTCGAGCTCGAGCCATTTTCCGGCCGCAGTGTCGTCGTGCATACCGCACCGAATCCCCACCCGCGCTTCGACGCCGCGCGCTGCCTCCAGGAGCTCGTGTCTGATCTGGCCGGCGGGCGCTTCGGCGGCTGGCAGAACCGGCTGGAACGGTTTGCCGCGACATACGCGTGCCGGGCCGCTATCAAGGCGGGCCAGGGGCTCGACACGGGTGAGATGCGCGAGCTGGTGGTGCGTCTGCTGACAGCAACGTTGCCGGCTCACGACGTGCACGGCCGGCCATCGATGGTGCAGTTACCGAAAGAAGAGTTGGAGCGGCGATTCGGAAGGTCCACATCCTGACGGATGGGCCCGGCCCCGAACGCCATCTAACCCCTGTCCTGGTCGGCCCGACCGGCGTCGGCAAAACAGCGACGGTGGTTGCGCTCGCAGCGCTCAGGCCGATTACCGTCATCTCCGCCGACGCGCGGCAAATTTATCGTGGGTTAAACATCGGTACCGCCAAGCCCGATCAGCAGACGTTGGCACGCGTTCCACATCGGGGTGTGGATCTCATCGATCCCGGCGAACGCTACAGCGCCGGACGGTTTGCGCGTGACGCGGCCGGCTGGATCGCCGAGACGCGGGCGGCGCGCCGGCATCCGATCATCGTCGGGGGCATGGGGCTGTATGTCCGCGCCCTGGCCGAGGGCCTGTTTCGCGAGCCGCCGTTCGAGCCTGAGCGCCGGGACCGGCTGCGGGACTGGTCGGAGGCGTTAGAAGGTGCCGAGTTGGCGCGCTGGGCAGGACGGCTCGACCCTCGCTTTCCCGGGGGCGGGCGCCAGCGCGCCGCGCGAGCGATCGAGGTTGCGCTGCTGACGGGCCACGCATTGTCGTGGTGGCAGCAGGAGGCGCGGGAAGGGGGGGCGGTCCAGCCCTGGTACATTCATCTGACCCTGCCGCGCGAGGCCCTGCATCGCCGGTTGGCGGCGCGTGTGGATGCCATGTTGAACGAAGGCCTCGTCGCAGAAGTCCAGCGCATCCTCGCGTCGGGCGTCCCGCCGGAGGCGCCAGGACTCGACGGTGTCGGTTACCGGGAAGTGGTGAGCATGCTCCACGACCAGCTGCCGGAACCCGCATTACGCGATGCCGTTCTCATCTCGACGCGCCGTTACGCCAAGCGTCAGGAGACGTGGTTCAGAAATCAGCTACGCAGTGGGCAGGTTTGGATGCTCGATGCGACGGAGACGCCGGAATTGCTCGCACAACGAATTCTTGAGCGCTGGAAAGGTTTGACCGCTCCTTGATGCGTATCGGAATTACCTGTTACCCGACCTACGGCGGCTCCGGCGCCGTCGCGACCGAGCTCGGCCTCGAGCTCGCGCGCCGGGGCCACGACGTCCACTTCATTTCCTACGCGAGCCCGTTCCGGCTGCGGGGATTCGCCGAGCGCGTCACCTTCCACGAAGTCTCGCGCTTCGACTACCCGCTGTTCGAGCAGTCGTCGCCCTATGCGCTGGCGCTGGCGGTCAAGCAGCATGAAGTCGCCAAACGGGAGCAGCTCGACCTGATGCACGCGCACTACGCAATTCCGCACGCCGCGACCGCGTGGCTGGCGAAGCAGATGCTGAAGAACGAAGGGTTGGACCTGAAAATCGTCACGACGCTGCACGGGACAGACATCACGCTGGTCGGCCAGGATCCCTCCTACTACACGCTCACGAAGTTCTCCATCGAGCAGTCGGACGCGGTGACGGCGGTGTCGTCCTATCTGCGGGAGGAGACGTATCGCGCGTTCGGCTGCGGGCAATGCGACTTGCGCGTGATTCCCAACTTTATCTCGACCGAAGACTATCATCCGGCGAGCGACGACTCGTGCCGCAAGCGTCTCGCGCCCAAAGGGCACCGCATCCTCGTGCACGTGTCGAACTTCCGTCCCGTCAAGCGCGTCAGCGATGTGGTGAAAATCTTTGCGGCGGTGCGCAAACAGATTCCGGCGACGCTCGTCCTAGTCGGCGACGGACCCGATCGCGACACGGCGGAGCATGACGTCGACGGCCTGGGGCTGCGCAAAGA
>JBHEMG010000013.1:0-8020 GCA_046262715.1 Gemmatimonadales bacterium | reverse complement strand
ACGGCGATGCTGTCCGCCGTGCCGAGCGGAACGGCGGCCAAGGCCCGGCCGTCTCGAAAGTGCAGCGCCTCACCGGCGACTTCGCCTGTTATCGCATCAGGGGCGGACACGACGATGAGCGACCCCTGGCGTGGCAGCGGCGGCTGCCAGCCGACCTCCTGGGTCATCGTCAGCGTCGTGACGAGAAGCAGCAGCATCAAGTCGAAATCCGCTGCCTCGCGGGCGCGGAGTCGGGCACCGGCAAGTCAAAATACGCCTCGACCTCATCGAGGAGCTCGTTGTCCTCGTACAACCCCGCGAGAATCCGCTCGGCGGTGCCAGGCTCGACGAGCACATAGCCGAACGGATAGTCCACGCCGGACAGGAGAATCATTCGGCGCTGTTTGTTGGGCAACGTCACGTAAATCGTGTCGTTGTTCGTGGGAACGAGCTTGATGTCGTGGTGCGTCAACGTCGGCGCGAGCTGCTCGGTCGAAGCATTGAGCTCGTCCAGTGCCTCTGCCTGATCGTCCGCCGAAAAGGTGTCGGCCGCCGCGAGCCAGAACACGATGACGGTTGGAGCATTGATCACGCGCGGCGCAAGCAAGGCGCTGTCACCGGTGTCTCCGGGCGTAACGTCCGCCATGTTCAGAGTATCGGCCGTTCGAGCGGAGACGGATGGAGTCTGCGACCGGCAAGAAGCCAGTAGTGCGATTGCGACGACGGTTGCTGCACGCATGGCAGACAATATACTTATCGCCAATGAGCGCCCCCCCCGTCGCGCCGGCTCCCACGACTGCTCTGCCCCGCGTCAAACGCCATCACTGGATTGTGCGGCTCACGCACTGGATGACCTTCCTGCTGCTTGCGGGAATGATCGCGAGTGGTTTGCAGATCTACGGCGCGTACGCGCGGTTTGGCGAGCGCGGCGGACCATATTTCGTGAATGCCTTCGAGAACCGGGCGTTCCCTGCCTGGAGCCGGCTGGGCGGGTGGCTCGCGGGCGCGTTGAACTGGCACTTTACGTTGATGTGGCCGCTGACCATCGGCGGCCTGCTGTATCTGTCGTATTTGGCAGCGAGCGGTGAATGGCGCTCGCTGCTCTTCCGGCCACGCGACATCCGTGGCGCGATCGAGATGCAGAAATACTATCTGCGGCTGCGTAAAGACCACCCGGCCCAGGGAAAACACAATCCGCTGCAGAAGCTTGCCTACACCTTCATCATCACCCTCGGCGCCCTCTCGGTGCTGACCGGTTTCGCGATCTACAAGCCGACGCAGCTCTCCTGGCTCACGGCGCTGTTCGGCGGTTTCCAGGCGGCGCGGTATTGGCATTTCTGGGCCGTGTGGATCTTCACCGGCTTCCTGATCGTGCACGTCGTACTCGTCTTTGTCGTCGATCCCGCCTCGCTGCGCGCGATGATCACGGGGTGGTACCGTGGACGCTTCCCCAGCCATGATTGATCGCCGAGGATTTCTTAGACTGGCGGCCGGCGCCGGCACTGCGTCCCTCGTGACCGCATGCGGATGGGACGGCGGTAATGCGGTGCGTCCACTGTTACTCGACGTGAGCCGGGTGAACGATTGGGTGGGAGAAAAGATCCTCTTCTCCAAGCATCGACTCGCGCACGACTACGCCATCGCCGAGCGCACCGCGCATCTGCCCAGTTATTTCATTTCCCCGACGATGCCGGTGCTCCAGGATCCGGCCAAATGGTCGCTGCAAGTCGAAGGTCTGGTGCGTCGGCCACAACGGTTATCCATCGCGGATTTACAGGCGATGCCGCGCACCACCTACACGGTGAAGCACCATTGTGTCGAGGGATGGTCCGCGATCGCGACGTGGCATGGTGTGCCCGTATCGGCTATCGCCGAACGCTGTGGGTTGCTGCCTGAGGCACGCTATGTCCGGTTCGATTCATTCGATTCGGGCTATTCCAACGGTTGGGACCTCGCGAGCGCGATGCATCCGCAGACCATCCTCGCCTACGGCATGAACGACAATCCGCTCGCCGTGGCACACGGCGCCCCGTTGCGGCTCTACTCACCGACCAAGCTTGGGTACAAGCTGACCAAGTATCTGGTTGCGATGACCTTCACGGCGGAGCGGCCGGGCGGATATTGGGAAGACCAGGGCTATCCCTGGTTTGGGGGCGTGTGATCTAGCCGAGACGCGCCAGCGCGTCGTGCATCTCCGCCGCCGTCGCGTACCGGTCCGCCGGTTTCTTCGCCATCGCCTTGAGAATCACCGCCGCGAACGCGCTGGGAACCTCCGAATTGGAGTCGCGCGGATCCGGCGGCTCCTCTTCCAAGTGCTTGGCCACCAGCGCCCACGTCGTCTCCGCCTCGAACGGGACCCGGCCGGTCACGCATTCGAACAGCACGACTCCCGCCGCATACAGGTCGCTGCGCGGATCGAGCTCGACGCCGGACAGTTGCTCAGGGGACATGTAGTCGGGCGTACCAACTGACATTCCCGCCTCGGTCAGCCCCTTCCCTTGCGGTGGATTGGCGAGACGCGCAATGCCGAAGTCCATCACCTTGAGAAACCCGCTCGGCTCGACGACGATGTTTTGCGGCTTGATGTCGCGGTGAATGACGCCCTCGGCGTGCGCCACCTCGAGCGCGCGGCACAGCTGCTTGCCGACCGTCAGCGCGACGGCGACCGGCAGCTTGCCGCGCGAGACGATGAGCTGCTTGAGAGTCGTGCCTTCGACGTACTCCATCGTCAGGTAATACATCCCGTTCTGCTCGCCGAGGTCGTACGTCCGCACCACGTTGCGATGGGCGATTTTCCGCGCCAGCCGGATTTCCTGCTTGAAGCGCTCCAGGGCGGCATTGCCGCCCGCGATCGCCTCCGCCTTGAGCGTCTTGATGGCAACGGGCTCCTGCAGCTCCCGGTCGAACGCGCGGTAGACGACCCCCATGCCGCCGGCACCGAGGATTTCCTTCACCTCGTACCGCCCAGCAAAGGTCACACCGGGTCGCAGCTGCTCGCCCGCGACTGCGCGCACGGCCATCGGCATCGAGGCAATCGGCTGCGTCGCCGCACTTCCCGAGCTCGCCATCATGTAATCGACGAGCGCCGCCTTGGCCTTGAGATCTTCTACGAGGCTCTTGAACGCCTTGGACAAAATGCCGATCTCGTCGCGCGACTTCACCGCCACGTCGACGCTGTAATCTCCTTCCTGCACCTGGCGGGTGGCGATGGCGAGCCGGCGGACCGGTCCCGCGATCTGGCGGGCCTGGACGAACGCAAAGATCAACGCGAGCACCACGCCCAGCGCGACCGCCCACAACATCGTGCGTTGCAGCGCGTTGAACGCGGCGAGCTCGGCCTCGCGCGACCGCAGCGCCACGAACCCACCGCGAAGGTCGCCACTCGGCGAGCGGATCGCGCCCGCGAGGCCGATGAGATGCTGCTTGCCCAACTCCGCGGTGAGCGAGAGCCCTTCCCCGCCGGTATCAGCCGCCAATGCCTCGGGCTTCACGGCCGATTGCAGCGCCGGACCGATATCCTGCGCCGGCACCGTGGTGCCGACCACCACCGGTCGATTGAGCGTGTCCAGCGCGAAGAAGACGACGTCGGAGTTCGTGGCCTGCTTGATGGCACCGGCGAGCGAGTCGTCGATCCCGTAGGTGGCGATGAGCGCGCCGAGCGGCGCCGCAGTGGGGCGATCGCGCAGCGGTGTCCCGATGGCCATGAACATCGTGCCGCGCACGTCGTCGAGCCACGCGCCGCTCGTCTGATCCCCGCTCAGCGCGTTGGCGACGAGCGGAGCGATCGAGAGATCGCGGTCGTACTGCTCGCGATAATCGGTCCGCGCGATCAGAATGCCGTCGCTGTTGGTCACCAGCACCCAGGAAGCATCGATCAACCCGCGCACGTCGTCCGCCTGGTCCAGTGCTTCCGCGCGAGAGCGCTGATTCAACAGCCGTTGGCGGTATTGGGGCACGTCGGTCGCCACCGTGCTGGCGCGGCCCAGCGTGCGCGTCCGCGCGGCGAGGTAGTCGTCGACGGCGCGGCGGGTCGAAAGCAGCGCGCGATGAATGGATGTGTCGGCGGTGCGATTTGCCTGGAGCGAAGTGACGCCAAAGGTGATTCCGAGCACCGCCATCACCAGCAGTGCCGAGGCGAGGAAAATCTTCGCCGTCAGTCCGAACGCGGGTCTAGTAGCGCTCGCGTCCGGCATTGGTCGGGTAGTTCCGCCCGTATTTGTTGCGGTGTGGCTGCCAGCGATAGCCGCGCGCGTTCAGTGCGATCTGCAGCTCCGCCTCGTTGCCGGCCGAGACGTCTTTGACGACTTCGCTCGGAATGCGCTCGTGCCACACGTGCAGGCGATAGCGGCCCGGCGCCACATTGTCGATCACGAAACTTCCGTCCGTCCCCGGCTGCGCGTAGTAGCGGTTCGCCATCACCAGCACGTAGGCGACCATGCGGGGGTGCACATTGCAATAGACGCGGACCAAGCCCGGTTGCGCGAACGTGTAGCTCTTCGTCTCGCCGCGGCCATACAGTCCGAGATCGAACGCGTTCGGATCGCTCACCGAGAAGACGTTGTGGTTGAACGGGTCGTGATTCGGGAACCGCACCGTCGAGCCGACCGGGACGACCACGACGTGCGGAGCGTACGTCTTGTCCGTAATGGCGATTTCCACCGTGGCCGGCCGCGCGGGCCCCGCCGTCGCGCCGCCGGTGGGCAATTCGAGGTACAGCACGGCGTCACCGAGGTCGGGCGAGGGTTTGTTGTCCTTCTCCAGAATTACGATGCGGCCGGCGACGCGCCCCACCGGCGTGCGGATGGGCGTGGGCGCCGCTGGCACAACGACAAGTAGGGCAACGACTCCCGCAGCCAAGCGCATCGTGTCTCTCTCCAAACTGTTGCGTCCGAGGGCGTGGAGCTTACTGTAATGCTATCCAACTCGCCAGGAGCGGGCCGTGATGCAGGTCCTGCTATTTTTTTGTGTCACTGCGCAGCAGCCTGCGTCGCCGCCGCCTCCGCCTCCGCTCCCCCCACCAGCGCCAGCGGCGAAGCGCACGGTCGAGTTCACGGGCACCGTGCTGATGAACGCGTTTTACAACAGCGCGCGCACCAACAACAGCGATGTTCCCGTTTTTGCCGATACGGATGCTGTCGGCGTGAAAGGCGCGAGCGCCACGATGCGACAAACGCGCCTGGGCGTCTTGGTCACCGAGCCCGACGTGTTAGGTGGGAGTCTCAGCGGGGAGATCGACGTCGATTTTTTCGGCGGACAACAGCCCGCGCCGGGCAATCGCACCTTCCCGCTGCTCCGGCTGCGGCGCGCGCTCGCGACGCTGCAATGGACGCATCTGCAGCTCATGCTGGGACAGGAAACGCCGCTGGTGTCTGACCGCAATCCCCGCTCCCTGGCGGGTATCGGCGTTCCTGACTTCAGCACGGCCGGCAATCTCTGGTTCTGGATTCCACAGGTGCGTCTCACTGCCGAGTACGGCTACACGCTGCGTCTCGCCGTGCAGGGCGCCCTGCTCGCGCCGATCTCGGGCGCGATTCAGGGACCCTCGGCAACCCAGGCCGATTCCGGTGAGCGGACGAGTCGTCCGTATATCGAAGGCCGCGTGCGCCTCGCATGGGGGCCGAGCGACGATCCGAGTGAGATCGCGATCGGCGGTCACATGGGCTGGCTGCGCGGGTTGGATACGCTGTCAGGCGATTCGTTGCTGAATTCTCGCGCCGTCACGTTCGACACCAGAATCACACTGGGGCCAGCCGAGCTCATCGGCGAAGCGTTTGTCGGCCAGGCGATCGCGGGCCTGGGCGGCGGCGCGGTCGGTCAAAATGCCGGCGTCGGTGGAGCGCCGATGCGCACTACAGGCGGGTGGGGTCAGCTTAACGTCCGGCCGCGGGCTGGCTGGATGCTCGGGGGCGGCTGCGGGCTCGATGATCCCAAAGACGCGGATGTGCTCCCCAACGGACGGTTTCGCAATTTCGTGTGCGAGGGGCATGCCCAATGGCGTCCCGCCGGGCCGTTGATCTTCGGGTTCGAATTCCGTCGGCTGCAGACACGCTATCTGGCGGGCGATTTCACGGTCAACCACCTGAACCTGGCTGCCGGCTTTCGGTTCTAGGAGATCCGCAGCGACCGCTGGCAGTGGCGGCAAACCACGTCACGCGGCACCCGCCAGCGACCGCCCGTCTCGAGCTGCTGCGCCTTGCCACAATCGGGACAGGTGCCTTCCGCCTTGAGTACGATTTCCTCGGCTCCCAGTCGCTCGAAGAATGTGTAGATGCCGTAGAGCGCGAACGATGGGACCAGCAAGAAGTGCGCGACGGGAATGAAAATGCTGCCGATCGCCACCGCCCAGAATGTCGCCAGTCCTTTTGCGGCTCGGCGCACGCGCTCGCGCCGATCAAAGCAGCGAGTCGTGACGGTTGCGGTCGTCGGGGTGGGACTGTAGCCGGTGAGTTGGTAGGTCTGTGTGCGCTCCGTCATCCGCCGCCATCGCCCTCGTGGCGGAGCCTCCGTCGCACCCGGCCCGCGAACTTACTCAGCCATCCGGTATCGCGGGTGTGCTCATCCCGCGTGGCATGCAACCAGACCGCCATGACGCCGGCGCGTCCGAGCAATCCGACGAGGCGCGTGCGGTCGGCGCGATCGACCACGGGCAGTCGGCCGATGTCGTGCTCCAGCATCTTCGCGGTTGCTTCTTCCAGGAGCTCATCGGCATGCGTGACAACGAGCTGCCGGCTGCCGAGATCCAATACGGTGGCGCGCTCGCCATCCTCGCGCTCCAGCGCGCGTACGAGGTCGCCGCGCGTCACAAGCCCGACGAGACGCTCGGCGTCGTCCACGACGGCCCATTCCTGACGCCGCGCGTAGACCGGATCTTCGTCGGCGAGGCGCTCGAACAATCCATCCACCGGAAGTGAGGCGGGCACGGTGGGCACGTCCTTCTCCATCACCTCGCCCACGCGCATCAGGTGCAGCGGATTGACGATGTACTCCCTCATGACGTGATGCCCGCGCCGGGCCATCTTCTCGGTCAAGATCGACCGCTTCATGAGTAGTACCGTGACGGCGTCGGCCGCGACACAGGCGACGAGCAGCGCAGGCAGCAGATTCACGTCGTGCGTCACTTCGACCATGAACGCGATCGCGGTAAACGGCGCGCGCATCGTTCCGCCCATCATCGCCCCCATCCCAAGCGCCGCCCATACACCGGCATCCGCGCCGGGAAGCCACGGGGCCACCAGCGCGCCGAGCGCACCGCCCATGATCATGAGCGGCGCAAGCACGCCACCCGAGGTGCCGGAGCCCAGCGCAACCGCCCAGATGACCGCCTTGGTGATCAGCAGGCCAAGCAGAACCATTCCGATCATGCGAGCATTCAACAGATCGCGTATCACGTCGTATCCGACACCAAGCGCTCGCGGGTAGAGCAATCCGCCCAGGCCGACAACTACGCCGCCGATCGCGGGCCACCACATCCAGTGCATTGGCAGTTTGCCGAACAAATCTTCGGACGCGTAGACAAGGCGCGTCAGCAGTCCCGAGCCGAAGCCCGCGATCAGACCGACGGCGAGCGCGCTCAACAGCGCGAGCGGCGCCAGGGCGGGATGGGCCTGCGTCGCAAAGACCGGTCCCGCACCCAACAGCGGGACGCGCAGCGCCGCGGCCACGGCCGCGGCGCTCGCGACCGGGATGAAGCTGCGTGGTTTCCATTCGAACAGCAGCAGCTCCACCGCGAGCAGCACCGCGGCGATCGGTGTCGCAAAGATTGCCGCCATGCCGCCCGCCGCACCGGCAACGAGCAGCGTTTTGCGCTCCGCGGCCGAGAGGTGGAAGCCCTGCGCGAACAGCGATCCAAAGGCGCCGCCCGTCATGATGATGGGGCCCTCGGCGCCGAACGGACCGCCCGTCCCGATCGAGAGCGCGGACGACAGCGGTTTCAGCACCGCGACGCGCGCTTCCATGCGGCTGCGGCCGATCAGGATTGCTTCCAGCGCTTCGGGGATACCGTGACCGCGAATTTTCTCCGATCCGTAGCGCGCCATCAGTC
>JBHEMG010000012.1:0-3536 GCA_046262715.1 Gemmatimonadales bacterium | reverse complement strand
CAGTCGATGTGGGCGTTGTTGATCAAGAGCGCCCCCGTAGAGACGCGCATGAACGGCACATCGCTGCCATCCCCCAACGCGAGCGTGCCCTCATTGCGGAGCGTCGCAGTCGGGCCATTGATTCTGAAATCGATCCTTCCGAGAACGCGCAGCGTGCCGTTGTTGACGAGCTCGGCCCTGGGACCGACCGAAAATGCCAACTGGTCGGTGTTTGTGGTCGTCAACGTCAGCGTCGCGCCAGGATCGACAACGACGCGCGCCACCCCGGTGCTTGGTCCCGAGACGTGGAACTCCTGCTCGAGGGTCACGGCCTGGTCGACGTGCACTTCGACGTTCCCGTTGATGCTCACCGGGTTTGTGGAAACGGGCACTTGTCCACCACTCCAGTTGGCCCCGTCCGACCACGACGTGCCATCCCCCTGACCATTCCAGGTGACCGTGGTGAGGCTGGCGGTCGTCGAGAACCTCGGGTCACCGCGCCGGCCGGGTCCTGTGGGGGATCGAGAGTCTGTACATGTCACCCCCGTGGCGACGAGCGAGGCGAGCAGTGCGTAACGACCGAAATGCTTGAGGTGGAGAGCGCCCATAACAACCTCTGGGAGTTAATTCCGGTAGCGCGAGACGCTTAACTCTTGAGGTTGCGAATGTATCGGTAGTCGGATGGCTGTCTAGACCTGAAGGAAGGAAGTCGGCTGTTAGGCTTTAGCTCTCGCTCGCAGCACGCGCCGAATCAGTGTCGCTTGCTCCTCGGTGTCCATCGCTTGCGCTTCATAAAGCCTGGCCAGCGCCGGAACCCGTTCCGACAACCGATCGCGCAGCCGCCGAGCTGCGGTGCCATTCTCTTCGAGTACGCGCAGCGCCGACGCGAGCGCCGCGCTCATGTCTTCATCCCGCCCGTCGCGAGTCGGCGCGGGGGCTGGGACGGGGACGGCTCCGTTGACAGATTCGCGCGCCAGGCGATCGAGCGTGGACCAGATATCATCGAGCCGGAGACGATAGTCCACATCGAGCATCTTGCGACTTCCGGTGGGCACTTCGCTGTACGGCGCTTCTGCCGAATCCTGCACGATCGTGATGCCGCCGCACGTTTGGACCGCCCAGAGGCCGGACACGCCGTTATCGATCGTCCCGGTGAGCACGACGGCGACCACGCGCCGGCCGAAATTGTAGGCCGCCGAGCGGAACAGCGGATCGACGAGCGGCCGGTGGCGGCGCTCCTCGGGGCCTCGCGTGACGTGCAAATGATCAGGCGTCAGCACGACATGGCGATCGGGAGGGGCGACGTACACGTGCCCCGGTTCGATTTCCATGCCCTCCTCAGCGGTGTGAACGTGCAACTTGGTGACGCTTTGCAGGCTCCTCGGGAGGGTCCACGGCGACTGCGGATGCAAGTGTTGCGCGATAAAGAGGGCGCCGGGGAAGTCGGCGGACAGCGTGGCGAGTAAACGCCTGACGGCGTCGATTCCCCGCGCCGAGGCGCCGATGACTACGATGTCGTGCGTCGGCACCGGTACCGCATTTCAAGGTTGTGCCGAAGCGTAGACGCTCGGCCCCGACGGTGCCATTCGCTGTGTTCGTTAACTCGTTGGAGTGGTACCGAACGCTGGAACTAACCTGCGGTACCGTTTAGGTTTGTGACCAATGTCCAATGATCAATGTCCAGTGTTCAATGACCAGTGATGGTCATTCATCATTGGTCTTGACCCTTGGACATTGATCATTCGTCATTGATCATTGATCATTGGCCATTCTTTAGCTCGGGTGGCTAGCTCAGCTGGTTAGAGCGCCGGTCTCACATACCGGAGGTCACAGGTTCGAGTCCTGTGCCGCCCATCTTTCAATTGCGGATTGTGGATTTTGGATTGCGGATTATGACCGGAGAGTTCGTGCGCATCGACGCCCTACGCTTACAATCCGCAATCCGCAATCGGCAATCCGCAATTTCAAGAATCCGCAATCCGCAATCCTTTTTTCAATGCGTAGAGTCTTAGTTCTCAGCCACACCTATCTCCAGCCCGCGCACCGGGGCAAGCTCCGGGCGTTGGCGGCGCGCGGGCTCGAAGTCACCGTGGCGATTCCGCAGCGCTGGCGCGAGCCGTGGTTCGGCCGGCCCATCGACGTCGCCTGGGAACGCCAGGGCGGCCTCGAGGTCTTCCCCCTCCCCGCCCGCGGCATGGGCGGCAAGGGTGAGCTGAGCAAGGCCAAATACGGCCGCCGAGCGCTCAGGGCGCTGCTGCGCGACCGCCGGCCCGATCTGCTGCAAATAGAGGAAGAGCCGAACACCACCGCCGCGCGCCAGGCCTTCAGCGCCGCCCGCCGCCTCGGCATTCCCGTCGTGCTTTACACGCATCAGAACGTCGCGCTCGAGCAGGGCTGGTGGAAACAGTGGAAGCAGCGCCGCATGCTGCGCAAGCTCACCGGCCTCGTCGCCGGCAGCGATCTCGCGGGGACGCTCGTGCGGCGAGCGGCCCCCACCTTGCCGATCGCGGTGATCCCGCAGCTCGGCGCGCTCGCGCCCCACGAGCCGCAGCACGTGCCGCACGAAGGTCTCGCAATCGGCTTCGTGGGCCGGTTGGTCCCGCAGAAGGGACTCGATACTTTGTTGCAAGCACTGGCGCTGCTGCGGGGATCTAAGTGGCGCCTCACCATCGTCGGCGACGGCCCGGAGCGCGAGCGGCTGGAACAGCTCGCGAGCGTCCTGCGCCTGGCGGCCCGCGTGCGCTGGACCGGCGGGCTCCCCACCGAGCACGTCGCGAGCCTGTGGCCCGAGATGGACGTGCTGGTGCAGCCGTCGCAGGCGAGCGCCGACTGGCGGGAGTCGAACGGTCTGGCGCTGATGGAAGCGATGGCCAACGAAGTCGCCGTGCTCGGCAGCGACTCCGGCGTGATTGCTGAGCTCATCGGCGAGGCGGGGGTCGTCGTGCCTGCGGGCGATATCCAGTCCCTCGCCGCCGCGCTCGAACGCTTGAGCAACCACGCCACACGCCACACGCTTGCGCACGCGGCACGTGCCCGCGCGCTGCGCCTGTACTCGGACGACGCCATTGCGGAGCGAACCCTGGAGTTTTGGAGGCAAGTAGCGAAATGACAGGTAACTGATGTCGACAGTTTTGCTGGTCCCGGATCTTCCCCTCGAGCGGTGGGCCGCGATGGACAAGTACGCCCATCGTTTGCACGACTGGCTCGAGTCGAGCGACCTCGGCTTCCACGTGCGGCTCGCCGCCCACATCGGCGCGCTGACGCGCGATTCGGTGGGCCGGCGCGCCTCGACCGGCGAGCAGCGCAGCGACCGACGCAAAGCCTTCGTGCGCTGGTGGACGCAGCCGGTCGATCCCTCGCGCGTGATCCTGCCCAGCCCATTCCACGGGCCGCAGCAATGGGCCGCGCGGTACCACTTCTATCCGTGGCGCGTGAAGCGCGAGGCCAAGCGCGCCGACCTGGTGCACGTGCTCGATCACAGCTACGCGCACATGATCGAGGCCGCCGGTCGCCGGCCGGTCGTCGTCACGGTGCACGACCTCATGCCCGTCGTGGTG
>JBHEMG010000011.1:0-28501 GCA_046262715.1 Gemmatimonadales bacterium | reverse complement strand
ACATCGAGGACCGGTTGCGTGAACCGCGTCCGCGCGAGCCCCGCGAGCCAGTCTTTTTGCTCTTGGACCCTGACTTGGCGGAGGTGCTGCGCTTACTTGAACTCGATGAGCGGCTATTTCGGGCCATGATTCGCTCCGGTTAAAAGAGAGAACGGTTTTATACGCTGGTACTGCGTCGTCCAGCTACGAGCTGCCATACAAAGGCGATGAGCGCGACCACGAGGAGCAGGTGAATCAAACCACCTGTCACGTGGAACACGACAAAGCCAAGCAGCCAGGCTACTAGCAGAATTACCGCAAGGGCGGCGAACATGAACAGCCTCCAGGTAGAAGGACTAACTCCCGCATGGAGGATAGAAAACTTCCCCCCGCGTTGAAATCGTCCGATGAAACGGTTTTGGGATGAGGGCGGGTTAGCTACTTGGTGTGATTCTGACGGAAGTACAGGAGTCCTCCGCCGGCTGTGCCCACGAACAGATCCGGCGTCCCCGTGCCGCGGATATCGGCAAAGGCCGGCGCGGCGTATGACGGCAGCAAGACGCCGAGCGTCGAATCGAGGCCACCCTGCTCCGTCCCCACCACCAATCGCCCGTCTAAGAACCGTGGCACCGCACGCCGGCCGACACGCGCCGCGAGATAGTCCTCGTTTGCCAGCACAAAGCGCGGCAGCTGCTTCGAGCCGTCATTCCTGAAGAGCGCCACGCGCCCGCCGGCATCACCCAGAAAGAGATCCAGGTCGCCGTCACGATCGACGTCATACAGCTCGGGCACGCCGTTGCTGCCGCGCGGCAGTCGCACGAGCGCGGAATCCTTCAGCACGAAACGCGCGGGCCCACCGCTGCCACTGTTGCGGTACCACGCCACGGCATCCTGGAATTGGCCGACGACCAGGTCCGCCAATCCATCGCCGTCGAGATCGCCGAGGGCGGGGGCGTTGTGAAAGGCGGGCCGTACGCTGACATGGCCGCGCAGCTGCAGCGCCGGTGCGGTGCGCGTGCCGGTGTTCTCGAACCAGTACATCCCACCGCTGCGGGGGTTGCCGGGCTCGATCTTCGTTCCCACGATCAGATCGATATCGCCGTCACCATCGATGTCCGCCAATGCCGGGATCGTCTCGGCGCCGAGGTCGATGCCGTCGAGCACGTGCGTCGTCGCCACCGTCCACACGCCGGGCGCGCTCTGATCGAGCTCGTACAGATTGGCGGTGCTCGTTTTCACCGGATTGAACGCGCCACCAAGGACCCCCACAACCAAGTCGAGCCGCCCGTCACCGTTCAGATCACCAGCAGCGGGCGCGTTGTAACCACTCGTCTCGAGCGGAGCTCCGCGCGGAAATGGGATGCGCTCGCCGTGGAAATCGAAATGCGCGCACGTGCCCTGATTTTTGATCCACAAGAGCCCGGGTTCGAAGAAATCCCCCCACAGGATATCGGGATCGCCATCCGCATCGACGTCGAACACCGCCATCGTGTTGGCGCCGTGCAGCGACGGCTGCCGTTGGCCGATGATCTGGATGTCTTCGAATTTTTCCGTGATGAGCCGGAACCGCGGCGCGCGATTCGCGTCGAGCCCCTCCGACTCATAGCGCGTGATCGTGCCGTCCACGCGCCCCAGCAGGATGTCGAGCTTTCCGTTGCAGTCGATATCGGCGACTTGAGCGATGTTCTGGCGGTCGGCATAAATTACCGCGCCCTCCACGTCTTTCAGCGTGTCGGCCGCGACGACGAACTGAGGCGCGGTCCGGCTGCCGGCGTTGCGATAGTAGCGAATGTCCGACAGCGGCGACTCCGCGAACAAATCGTACAGGCTGTCGCCGTCGGCATCGGCGAAGCGGTACCACTCGCCGATGTCGAGTGCCTGGAATTGCGGGTCGCGCAGCTGCCAGCCGCCGCCGGCCCCGCGCTGGAAAAGCTCGAGCGCGCCCGACGTCTCCTGTACAAAGAGATCGGTTACGCCGTCGCCATCGATGTCGAGCAGCTGCGGCCGGGGATGCTCGAGGCCGCCAAGAAAGGGGAGCGCGTAGGGGCGGCCGGTCGAGTCGAGGACGGCAAAAGGCGTTATCTGGCGGTCAAAAACAACGGCAGCGGTCGAGGCGGCGGGGGCTGTTGCGGGAGCAGGATGGGCGCACGCGGTGATCGCGAGCAATACCACCGCCAGCTTCAGGGCTTTCCTCCCGCCACGCCCAGCCCCGCGCCATCGGGCGCCGTGTCGATGCGGTGCGTGACCTCTCGACGCCGGGCGTCGATCACAATCAGGCGGCCCGGCGCGGCGGTCGTGCCCGGCATCGGCATCGCCATGCTGATGCCGCCCATCGTCATGACGTTATCGGTGTTGTGATTCGCCACGAACACGAGGCGGCCATCGCCCGAGATCGCGATGCCGTCAGGCTGGGCGAAATCGCCTTTCACGGTTGTCGTGACGCTCCAGCGCTTCGCATCGATCACGGTTACATCGTTCGAGCGCTGATTGGGCACCCACACCTCGCCGCCGTCGGGCGTGAACGCGACCAGCCACGGCCAGTCGCCCGTTGGCACACGCTGCAACAGCTTGGGTCTGGCGGGATCGGCGAGATCGAACACCAGCAGCCTCCCCGTGAGCTGCGCAGTGGCGACGAGGGTGCGGCCATCAGGTGACACGGCGAGCTGCACGATGACCTGGCTCGTGTCGCCGCCCGGCACGTCCACGATGCTGACCTGTTCCCGCCCGGCGTCGTACACGGCCAGCTGATTGGCGCCGAGGCTCGCGATGTAGGCGTGCTTGCCGTCGGGGGCGACCGCCAGGCCGTGCGGTCTTGGAACTAACACTTCGACTTCGGCGGGTGTCATCGTCTTGCGGTTGATCACGGCGATGCGCGCCGGCGCGTTGACCGCCGACATCGAGCGCGTGGCGTAGAGCAGGTCGCTGTGGGGATCGATCGCGAGCAACCCCGGCGTCACCGTTTCCGCCTTGGCGACGACGTGGTTATTGCGATCGAGCTTCACCACCGCGTTCTCGCCGACGAGCGAGACGTACCAGTACGATCCGTCCGGCTCGACCACGATGTGATGGGGTTTGGGGTGCGCGGAAAACCCCATCGTCGTGAAGTCGACCGTCGCCGCGATGGAATCGGTCACCGCATTGATGACGGTGACCTTCCCCGACGCTTGATTCGCCACATAGACCAGCATGGGAGCACCGGACGGCGTGACGGCCGCACGGCCGGTCCCCATGCAACCCCATACGGCCAGAACGAGTGCTGCCCGGCGGATCATGGGACGGGCGGAGTCGGATGCTTCTTCAAGATGAACAAGCCCTCGGTCATGCTCGACACCGCCACCACACCGCTCTTGAAGAACGGATAGTTGCCCCACGTCCCTTCGAAGCCCGGCTCATCGGGGCCCACGGGATGCGTATCGAAGAAGCCGATCTCCTTGGGATGCAGCCGGTCGCTGATGTCGAGCACGCGCAGCCCACTCACGTAGTTCGACTGGTACATCGTATTGCCGACTAAAAACAGATTATGATCGGTCGCCTTGTTTTTCGAGATGTATGTCCCCGCCAGCACCGGATTCTCGAGATCGCTCACGTCCCAAATCAAGGTGCGCGTTCCATCCACGAGGCCCTCGATCTCATCCAGCTCGTCGTCCTCGTACATGTAGCGATGATCGTCGGTGATCCATCCCTGGTGCGCGTAGCCGACGTTCGGGTACGTGGCGCGCGAGATGGCGACGGGATGCGTCTTGTCCGTCACATCCGCGATCGACAGCGCGGTCTCGTTCCAGCCGAAGCAGATCTGCTTCCCCTGGTACTTGGTCGTCGGGCCGTGATACACGACGCATTGCGCGTCGTGCGTGTACCCCGTGCCCTGACGGCCGGTCTGTGGATCGGCGAAGCAGCCGGCGAATTTGGGATGGAGCGGGTCGCGCACATCGACCATATGCAGCCCACCGCCGCACATCTCGCCGCCCGCGTTCGAGCCCACCAAATAGATGTAGCCGCTGACGGTGTCGGCGACGATATCGTGCACGCTGTGCGCGAGGCCGTAATGCGCGTCCTCGGTGAAGTGCTGCGGGGTGCGCACCCCGCGCAGCCGGTCGAGGTCGAACACCTGCATACCGTGATTGCGCGCCGCGTCCGACACGATAAAGGCGTAGTGCTTATACGTTTTGATCTCGCGCCAGTACGTCCCGGGCGATCCGGCGGTGCGCGGTAAATCGCCAAGGTATGCGGGATGGCTCGGATCGGTGATATCGACGAACGCCGTGCCGTCCACGCGCCCCACGATCGCGATCGCGTGGCCCGTCTGCGGATCGTCGTAGCCCCACACGTCGCTCAGCTGCACGCCCCGCTTGCCGCCGATGGCCGATACCGGGAGGAACGACATCAGGTCCACCTGATTGCAATCGAACAGCTGCACCTTGCCGCCGGTGCATTCGCGGTTTGCGCCCGTGATGGCGGTCAGCGACGCGACGTCTCCCACCAGGTGCGCCGCCTGCGTCCACGCGCCACTCGGCCGGCGCGAATAGAGCACAACGCCACCCTCGCCGTAGTCCTCGTTGTCCACCGAGATCGCGGCGAGCGGGCCCGCCACCACGATCTTGCCACCGAACCGGTCGCCATCGGTGAGTGTCGGCAGACCCATTTTGACCGCGCTCGAGAAACCTGTGGAGTCACGCGTCAGGCGATAGATGCGGCCCTGGAACTGGTTCGCGCCCACGGCGCCGACCCACAGCTCTTTGCCCACTTCGGCGAGCGTGAAGCCGAAGCGCGTGCCGAACGACGCGTCAAACGGCAATGCGCGGGTGACGGGTTGCCATTGCCCGGTGACGCTGTCGCGGCCGAACACCCAGACGGCCCCCGCCCCGCGATCCTGCGTCGCACCGATGAATGCCGTGTCACCGCGCAGCACGATCGACACGCCGAACGCGCTGTTCTTGCCGGTGACCGGCCCCGGGGACGCGAGCCGGTTTTCCATCTTCCACGCGCCCGAGGGATCGCGGCTGTACACGTACACTGCGCCCGTGCCCGAATCGGAACGGAACGCCCCCACCATCACCCGATTGCCCGATGACGCGATCGCCGATCCATAGAACGTGTTGGGCATCGTGTCGTTCGGCATCAGCGTCGTGTCGGGAGTCCAGCCATTGCCCGAGCGCTTGAACACAGAAACGGCAGCGCGGCCGCGCGAGGGCGCGGTCGAGACGAACAGCCGGTCACCGGCGATTGCGATGTTCGATCCGAAGGCGTCCTCCGACTTGCGATGTGCCGCCACCAGTCGGCCCGCTTCGCGCCAGGCACCGGCACCTTCGCGCGAGTAGAGATAGAGGGCGCCACTCCCCGAATCCGCTTTGGCCGATCCGATGAGCAGCGAATTGCCGTCGACCGCGATCGCACTGCCGAAGCCGTCGCCGTTCGTGGCACCGGGGCCCGTCATTTTCTTGACGGCGCGCCACACGCCTTTTGCGTCCTGACGGAAGACGTACACCATCCCCGGCGCGTACGCGTTGCCGGGCTGGCCGACGTACACGTCGCGTCCGCTGATCGCCAGCGCGGAGCCAAAGGCTCCCTGCGCGGGCAGCGCGGCGGGAATGACGGCGAGCAGGGCGGCGATCACCAACAGATGGCGTTGCGACACGGAACGAGGCTCCGGAGAAGTGAGGCGTGGAGAATGAATCGAAACGAACAGCGCGGCAAGCCTAGGCGTGCAAGAAAACGATCAGGCGAAGAGCTCCGACGAGTGCGAGCTGGAGGGCGGTGGCGGCCGCATGCCGGCGAGCGCGCGGCCTGCGTCGGTCCAACGCGAGCGCATCCATTCGGTGAGCCAGCCCGGCAGCGCGCGTGTCGTCTCGAGCGGCTCCTCACGCAGCGATGGCTTCGCGCCGGTGAGCATTTCGCGCGCGAGCTGCTGGACCGCCGCCATGTCGTTGCGCGCCGATGCGGGCTTGCCGAGCGCCGCGGCGATCCCGGTATCCGCCACGAGCACGCCTTCACTCGCGAGCAAGACGTTCTCGGCGCGCAGCTCCCCATGAGCGATGCCGGCGGCGTGCGCATGCGCCAGGCCGCTCAGCACGCCACGCAAAATCTCGACTGTGCGCGCCAGCGGGATCGCGCCGTTGTTGCCGATCCAGGCATGCAGCGTCGTGCCGCGCACGAACTCGCGCGTATGATAGGCGAAGGAGGCGGCCCGCCCCGCGGCGCGCGGCCGCACGAGATTCGGGTGCTTGAGACGCTCGCCCACAAGCAGGACGGCGCGCTCGAATTGGAGATCGTTGATGCCGAGCGATAACCCGGCGGGCAGGATTTTGACGAGTAACTCAGAGCCATTCTCGGACTGCGTTGCTACGAAGAGCCGGTATTCACCCACCGGACGTACTTCTCGCTCGATCCGGTACAAGGGGCCGAGGGCGTCCGCTAAAGCGGCGCGGAGTTCGGACATGGCGCAAGTTAGCCCGCGCACATCGTGGATGGGAAGGGACTAAACCCTACTCTCCCGTCTCACGTTTTATGCCACGGTAGCGGCTCAGCGCCTCCGCCCGCTCGGCCGCGGTGCCAAAAATCTTTTCACCGTCAAAGCGGCCGTTCTCGATGAAAACCTCCGAGATCTTATTCCCCGCGGTCACACTGCCCGCCACAAACACGCCTCGCACCGACGTTTCCAGTGTCTCGGCGTTGATTTTTGGTCGACCGGTTTCGGGATCGAACGCGATGCCGATGCGTTTGAACAGGCCGAGATCGGGGTGAAATCCGATGAGCGGATACACGCGGTCGGCGGGAATGCGCTCCTCGTTGCCGAGCGCGCCGCGCACCAGCACGTCGCGCGGCGTGATCTCGACCACCTGGCTGGCGATGCGCGCCGCGATCTCGCCCGCTTTGATGCGGTTCTCGAGGTCGGGGCGCAGCCAGTACTTCACGCTCTTCGGCCACTCTTTGCCGCGATACACGATCGTAGTGCGGGCCCCGGCGCGGAATAGCTGCAGCGCAGCCTCGACCGCGGAATTCTTGCCGCCGATCACCATCGCAGCGCGGCCGTAAGACAGATGGGCTTCGTCGAAATAGTGATGGACGTGCGGCAGATCTTCCCCCGGGACGTCGAGCCGGTTGGGAGAGTCGAAGTAGCCCGTCGCCAGCACGAGCCGGTCCCAGGAAATCGCATGGCGTCCGAGGCGCGTCTCTACTTCGTTTGCGCTCACGAGCTTCGTGTACGTCTGCACGCGGATCTGCTCCGTCCGTGCCACGCCGCGGTAGTACTTGATGGCCTCTTCCCGCGTTGCCTTGGCGCCGGCACAGACGATCGGATGATCGCCGATCTCGAGCCGCTCCGGCGTCGTGAAGAACGACATGTTGACGGGATAGCGGACGATCGAATTGGTGAGAGCGCCTGCGTCGATCACGAGGGGATCGATGCCGCGGAGTTTAGCGGAGATGGCGCAGGCCAGGCCGATCGGCCCCGCCCCTACGATGATGGCAGCTTCGTGCTGGTCAGCGGGGATTGGCGTGCTCGCGCAACATCTCTTCCAGCCGCTCGCGCAGCTCGGGGCGAATCGTCTCCACGAGATTCACATTGTGGCTCGACAGCATGTTCTGAATGTCGATGGTATCGAGCCCCGCGACGCGGGCCTCTTCGATCACGCTAATGAAGTGCAGCCGGGCTTCCTGAATCAGGGTCCCGAACTGATGCAGTCCCCGCTCGCCGATACCCAGCGCCAGCAGGTAGAGATCGCGCGCCGCGTCCAGGCGCTGGCCGAGAAAGTCCGTCGTTTGTTCGGGGATGGCATTCATCATAGCTCCCAGGGGCGCGACGCTTTAGGGGGGCCGCGCGTCAGTGTGTGCATGAACCTTATACTCGCCGTGCTCATGACGGTCCAGGCACCGGCCTGGCAGGCTAGCATCGACAGCCTCGCTCGAAGCGGGGCGTTCTCGGGGGTCGTACTCGTGGCGCGCGGCGGTGTTCCGCAGTTCGAGCGCGCCTATGGCGCCACCAACGTTGAAACGGCCTTCAATATCGGGTCGATCAACAAGCTCTTTACCGCGATCTCGATCCGGCAGCTGGCCGCGGCGGGTAAGCTCGACCTCGACTCTTCCTTATATCGTGCCTGGCCCGAGTATCCCAACCCCGACCTCGCCCGGCGCGTCACGATCCGCCAAATCCTCGAGCACCGCTCCGGTATCCAAGGCAACATCTTCGGCGCGCCCGCCGGCGAGACCCGGCACGACGTGCGCAGCCTGGCCGATTACTTCGTCCTGCTAAAGGATGAGCCGCTGCAGTTCGAGCCGGGTTCGCGCCAGCAGTACTCCAACGCCGGCTACATCGTGCTCGGTCTCTTGATCGAGCGGCTGTCGGGTGAGAGCTATTACGACTACGTGCGCCACCACATCTACGAGCCGGCCGGAATGACGCGCACCGGAAGTTGGTCCGTGGACTCGCTGCCACCCAATACCGCGATTGGCTACACGGCGGGCGGCGAAGGGGCGGCGGCCGCGGCCGGGCTGACCCGCAACACCGAGCTCTTGCCGGGGCGCGGCAGCTCGGCGGGCGGCGGCTACTCGACCGCGCACGACCTGCTCCGTCTCCTCAATGCGATTCGCGACAAGAAAATCGCGTCGGCACCCCCGGTCCGAATGCTCGGCATCGCCGGCGGCGCCCCGGGCCTCAATGCCGCCGTCGAAGCCGACCTCTCCGGCGGCTACGACATCATCGTACTCGCGAACCTCGACCCGCCGGCGGCCGAGCGCGTGGCGCAGCTGATCCGGGGCGCGGTGGGCGGCCGGCCTTGACGCCCTGAGTGCGCAACAATATTGTTGCGCATGGCCAGACGCGGTCGTGCCACCAAATCGGTGATCAAGCAGCGCTACCATACCGCCAAGGTCGCGTTTCCTGACGACGCCGATCTGGCGCGCAGCCTCGGCGTGCACCGCAGCGCGGTCGTCCGGTGGAAGCGCGGCGAGGCCCCGGCGCCCAAGAACTATGAGCAGCTCGTGGGACTCGATACCGTCGTGTCGCTGCTCGAGACGTTCCTCGACGTCGCCAGCATCCCCAAATGGCTGCGCGGGCTGAACGCGCACCTCGCCGACCGCCGCCCGATCGACGTGATTCGCCAGGGCCGTTTGTCCGAAGTCGTCGCCGCCATCGAAGCTGAGAAAGCCGGCGCCTTCGCCTGATGGCGTGGCGGGTGTTTCCGTGGGACCCCGCCGCGAAGCCGGGCGAACAGTTCTCTCCATCCTACATCCATCCGCATCAGGGCTCGGGCCGCTTCGACGTCAGCGGCAAGCTCGTCGTGTACCTCGCGGAATCGGCGGTGCACGCCGTCGCGGAAAAGCTGCAGCGCTATCGCGGCCAACAGATCGGCCGCACAGACCTGACGGAATCGGGTAAGGCGCTCGCGCTCGTCGAGTGCACGCTCGATAAACGCTTGCTCGCCAAGATCGCTGACCTGTGCGACCCCGCCGTGCTGGTCCAGCAGCACCTCTCGCCCGACGTGCTCGCGAGCCGCGAGATCGCCAAGACGCAGCGCGTGGCGGCGGGGTTGCTCAAGGCGGGGTTTGTGGGACTGCGCTGGTGGTCGGCGCTGTCGGGCGACTGGCATACGATCGTCGTATTTCAGGGAGCGATTGCGTACGGCACACCGGAGCCGCTCACGATCACCCATCGCGCCGTGCAGGACGCAAGCGTGGCACTTGGCGTGAGACTGTAGCATCTTCGCCTCGATGCCCCACGCCCAGTTTCCGCTCGTCACGGCCCTGCCGTTCGTGGTGCTGCTGCTCATCATCGCGCTCGCCCCCCTCCTCCTGCCCCGATGGTGGCATCACAACCGCAACAAAGCGCTGCTCGCCGCGGTCGTGTCGGCGCCGGTCCTGATCTATCTGGGAGTCAACGCGCCGCAGCTGCTCGTGGAAAAGGGCTACGAGTACCTGGGCTTCATCGTCGTCATTGCTGCGCTGTTCGTGATCAGCGGCGGGATACACATCAGGGGCTCACTGTCCGGCACGCCGCTCGTCAACACCGCCATGCTCGCCATCGGCGCGGTGCTGGCAAATCTGGTCGGCACGACCGGCGCCTCAGTCTTGCTCATCCGGCCGCTGCTCCGCGCCAATAAGCGGCGCAAGCGCGTCGCCCACACCGTCATCTTCTTCATCTTTATAGTGGCCAACTGTGGGGGTCTGCTGACCCCCATGGGAGACCCGCCGCTGCTACTCGGCTTCCTCAAAGGCGTGCCGTTCGGCTGGACGCTGCGACTCTGGCCGCAATGGCTCGCGGTCAACGCGGTGTTACTGCTGATCTTCTATCACTGGGACCTCTGGGCGCTCAATAAGGACGAAGTGGAGCTCCCTGGATCGCAGCACCAGCAGGTGCTGATCCACGAGCCGCTCCGCATTCAAGGCTTGGTAGAAATGGTGGTGCTGCTCGCGGTGGTCGCGAATATCGTGCTCGCGGGACCGCTGCTGCTGACCGCCGCGCTCGCGGCGCTCGGATTCTTCGCCGGTTCGCACGAGCGGCGCAGCAAGAACGTGTTCACGTTCGGACCAATCATCGAAGTGGCCGTGCTGTTCGCCGCCATCTTTGCGACCATGGCGCCAGTGCTCGAAATGCTGAATGCCTGGGCGCAGCGGCCCGATTTTGAGCTTACCAGACCGTGGCATTTCTTCTGGGCGGCGGGCTCGCTCTCCAGCGTGCTTGATAACGCTCCGACCTACCTCGCGTTCGCCGCGAGTGCGGCGGGCCTGCAGGGCGTGCCGCCGCATGGTGCTTACATCGGCGCGCTCGCGGCCCACCCCGACACGGCGAAGCTGCTCGCGGCGATCTCGACCGGCGCGGTATTCATGGGCGCGAACACCTACATCGGCAATGCACCGAACTTCATGGTGCGCGCGATCGCGCAGGAAAATGGCGTCACCATGCCGAGCTTCGTGGGATACATGGCGTACAGCGCGGGGATCTTATTGCCGATCTTCGTCATCGTATCGCTGCTCTTCTTCCGGTCATGACGCTCACCCCGTTGCCCCGCCAGCTGGACGCGATCCGGGCGCCGCTCGGCCCCGTCCTCGTCGTCGCGGGACCGGGCGCCGGCAAGACGTTCTGCCTAGTGGCGCGGATCGAGCATCTCGTAAACGAGCTCGGCGTCGATCCGAGCCGCATCTGCGCTGTGACGTTCACGAACCGAGCCGCCGAAGAGATCGGCTCGCGCCTGAAGCACGACGTCCGGCGCGGCACGATTCACGCTTTTTGCCTGGCGCTGCTGCGCGAGTTTCCCGAGGACGCCGCGCTGCGCAAAGGGTTCGGCGTCGCCGACGAGGACTATCAGCGCGTCATTCTCAGCCGCTTGCGCGTGCCCGCCGACCGCCGCGGCCAGCTGCTTACGCTGTTCGGCCGCCATCGCTTTCGCGACTATCGCCTCACGCCCAACGACCAGCGCCTCTTCACCGAGTACTGCAGCTGGCTCACGCATCGCAACATGGTCGATTACGACGAGCTCATCACGAAAGCCGAGCCGCTCGCGGACCGCATCGCCGCGCGCTGGGATTATTTGCTGGTCGATGAGTTCCAGGACGTCAACGACGTGCAATACCGATTCCTGAAACGATTGGCGGAGCCGCACGGCAACTTCTTCGCCGTCGGCGACGACGAGCAGTCGATCTTTACCTGGACCGGCGCCGATCCCTACGTATTGGTCCGGTTTCAGCGCGACTACGAAGTGACGCCGATCATCCTCGAGAAGAACTGCCGCTGCTCCCGGCAGATTTTCGAGACGGCCCGGCGCGTGCTGGCGCAGAACCCGCCCTTATTCGCAAAGGAGCTGACCGCCGATCAGGAATCGCCGCACGAGGTCCGCGCCCACGCCTTCCGCGACGAGGAAGAGGAAGCCGCGTGGATCCTCGACGATCTCCGCGCTGATGCCGCCGCCGCCGGCCTGGGCTGGGGAAGCTTCGCCGTGCTGTATCGCAAGCATCGCGTCGGCGAGTACATCGAGGGACGGCTGTTGCGCGCCGGCATTCCCTGCCGCCTGGCGCGCGGTCGCTCGCTGATGGAAGACGATGTGATCAAGTACGTGATCACGGCGCTCCGCGTCGTTCGGCATCCGGAGGACCCCGTCGCGCTCGAGGCGTTCGCGCGCTGCGTGCTGTCGGAGCACTTCCTGCAGGAGGTGGAGGCAGCGCTCGACGACAAGGCGGACTTTCTCTCGTCCGTCCGAACGCTGGCACGCCGCCGGCCGAGTGCCGATCCCGATACCAAGAAGCTGTGGCGGCTCGTGTATCAGGTCGAGAATCTGCGGGCGCTGCCGCGCGCGCACGGCACCCTGCACGGGGTGGTCGACGAGCTGCTGTCGCAGAGCATCGGCCCCTATCGCAACACGCTCGAGGAACGGCACGACGAGTTGACCGATCCTGCCGAGCTACCTGAGGCGGTGGCGCTGGCTGCCCAGCTGCGCGAAGCGGGGACGATCGCCTTCGAGCCGAAGGGCGGCGTTGAAATTGCGTTGCGCGGCATGTGCATCGCGGCCGGCATCCATAATGTGGCGAGCACGCCCGACGCACCACGCGCCACACGCGTCGTTGCCAATCCTGTGACCCTTTTCAAAGCCCTGCAGCTCGTGCACGCCAGTGACCTCACCGCTCGGCTCGAGCGCTACGTCACATTCGACTTCGAGACCACCGACACCGACGTCGCGACGTGCGGCGTCATCGAGATCGGGGCGGCCCGCGTCGTGAAGGGCGAGATCGTCGAGCGCTTTCACGCGATGGTCAACCCGCTGCGGCCGATCTCCCCCGGCGCGTCGAAGCTGCACGGCTACAGCGATGCCGATGTCGCAGCCGCGCCGCCGTTTGCCGCCGTCTTCCCGCAGTTCGTCGCCTTTGTCGGCGCGGATATTCTGGTCGCCCATAACGGCCAGAAGTTCGACATCCCCGTGCTGCGCCGCCTCGCGGCGGGGCGCGACGGCGTCGACGATTTCCTCTTCTACGACACGCTGCCGCTGGTGCGCTCGCTGTCGCAGGACTCGGGACGGCTCGAGGATGTGGCGCTGCGCTGCGGTATCGACACGGGTCGCGCACATCATGCGCTGGACGACGCGTGCACGCTGGCGCTGGTGTATCACGCGCTCGAGGCGCAGCGCGTGGTGCGGGCCCGCAAGGCACTGCTGAACAACGTGCTCGATTATCTGGGGCTCGCCCTGGCGATCGAGCACGGCGCGCGTAACGCGGAGCAGGAATTGCTGTTCAACGTCGGGCGCTTCCGCGCGCTCGGCCGCTACAGCGACGCGCTCGAGTACTACGCGATGGAGCGCGCGCGCGGCGCCGCGAGCGCCCCGCCCGTCGAGGAGCTCATCCGGCGGCTAGGCGGGCGCTCGCTCATGATGAAGCTGCGGTCGGAGACCGATCCGGCGCAGAAATACCCCACGGCACTATCCCGGCTCAGTGCACTGATGGTCGAAGGCACGAGCCTCGAGGCCGGCATTGACGCGCTGCTCGAGCGCATCGCGCTCTCGACGTCCGACGGTGTCGATCTCGCGCCCGACCGCATCAATCTGCTCACGCTGCACTCGACCAAGGGCCTCGAGTTCTCGCGCGTCTACGTCGTGGGTGTCGAGGATTACGAGATCCCTGGCTTCCAGGCGTCGACCAACAACATCACCGATGAAATCGAAGAAGCGCGGCGACTGCTCTACGTCGGAATGACGCGGGCGCGCGAGCGGCTGATTCTGACACGCGCCGAGCGGCGCTTTGGGCGGGATACGGGCGGCAGCAGCTTGTTGGCGGAGATGCGCCTCGAGGCTACTCCCTGTCTCCCTGCGCGCGAATCATCAGCGGCACGACGGTCGTCCCCCAGTGCAGCCGCAACACCGCCGAGTCCGCATCAACCATTGGGAAGTAGTAGCTGAGCGTTTCCATGTGCGCGCCGGTTTCGGGCGTGACCGTGATCCGCAGCGCGTCCTGCGATTCGCCGGGGTAGCTCGTGTGCCATCCGCCCACGCCGCGGTTGAAGATCACCGTCCACGGCCTCGGCGCCTCCTCCGGGATTGTCCACAGCGAGTAACGCCCCGCCGCAAGCGCGCGACCGTCGATCTTCACGGCGGCGCTGAACGCAATCGTCGTCACCGAGTCGGCGCCGGGATGCCAGATCCGCCCCCAATGCACCAGCGTCCCGAATAGCTCGCGGCCGCGCGCTACGGGGCGGTTGTAGGAGATCGTGATCTGCGTCCCGGCGACATTTTGCGTGACGGTGCCGTGCTGGCTGCGCGGCGTCTGCAGGAGCACCAGGGCCAGTAACAGATCAACCAGCATGCAATTTTCTCACAGTCTCGATTGTATCGGCATCTTCCGGCTTCTTGTCGTCCCGATAACGAATCACGCGCGCGAAGCGTAACGCCAGACCACCCGGATAGTGCGGGCTGTTCTGCAGTCCGTTGAACGCGATCTCGACCACGAGCTCGGGCCGCACATGCACCACGATCCCGTCACGATGCGTCTCGATCTCCTGCAGCCGCCTGGTCTGCCACTCGAGTAGCGCGTCCGTCATGCCCTTGAAGGTCTTGCCGAGCATCACGAACCCGCCATGTACGGAATCGCGCGCGCCCAGATGCAGGTTGGACAGCTTCCCCTGCCGCCGTCCATGCCCCCACTCGGCGGCCAGCACGACAAGGTCGAGCGTGTTCGCTTGCTTGATCTTGAACCACGCCCCGCCCCGTCGGCCCGCCTGGTACGTCGAATCGAGGCCCTTCGCCACGAGTCCTTCCTGGCCGGCCTCGATCGCTGCATCGAAGAAACGCTGTGCCTCATCGCGATCGGCGGTAACGATGCGCGGCGGGCGGTACGCTTCCGGGAGCAGCTTGATGCGCGTCTCGTACGGCTGATCCAGTAGCGACCTGCCATCGACGTAGAGGATATCAAAGAAGAAGGGGATACCGCTGACCAACCCCTTCATCGTGTCCTGGAACCGGACGGGGCGTTTGTCCGCGCCAAGCACGATGGCCTCGCCATCCAGGATGCATTCTGACATATCCATGTTTATGGATATGTCGACCACGGCGGGGAGGTCGGCGGTGATGTCGTTCAGAATGCGCGAAAAAACGCGCACCTCACGCCCCCGTTTGTGCACCTGGATGCGAATCCCGTCGAGCTTGTATTCAAAAGCCGCAGCACCTAGCTCCGCCAGCGCCTCGCTAACGTCCTCGGCGGTCTTGGCGAGCATCGGCTTGAGCGGCCGGAACAGCTCGACCTGGAATGCCTTGAGATCGCCCTTGGCAACAGCGCCAAGGTTGCCGGCAAGCATGACGGCGCGCCGCACCTCGCCCGCCGGCAGCTCGCGCGCCTGGGCGAGCGCTTCCACCATCACGCCCTCGAGCGCGCCCTGGCGCAGCTCACCCGTCAGCAGCCGGAAGAGGAATTCCTGTTCTTCGCTCGTCGCGCGTGCAAAGAGATCGCTCAGCAGCCGCTGCTTCTCGGTCGCCGACCCCTTGCCGGCCGTGGTCGAGATCGTCTCCAGGGTGGCATCGATCTCGCGTATCGTGAGACTGGCCGTCTTGGCAGCGTGCGACCTGGCCTTTGTGAGCGTCGCCCAACCAACGCCGACTTTCGATTGCCGGATCGTGCCGGAGAGATAGGCAATCACCAGCTCGATCTCCTCATGCGTGGCTTGCCGCAGGAGATTGGCGAGGAGTGTGATCTTTTTCAGTCGCCCCGAGGTCGCCGCAACTTCACGGGACGTGGCGACCAAAAGCGCGAGGAGCATCGGTCTTCGGAAGTTGTTGTCAGCAGCCGCAGAAGAACACGACGAACGTCGGCCACTCGATGTAGTAGGCGATATCGGCAGGGACCGCGAACAATGCGCTCACCGCGCGCGTCTCGTCGCTGGTCATGCTCCGGCCGTTCGGTCCGGTGGCCGTGACGCTGCCGGTCGCGGTGCGCGACACGGTCGCGTAATAGACGCCATTGATGGCGAGCGTCGCCTGTCCCTCGAGCCGGTTCGCGTGCGGGCGCAGTAAACCCGAGGTCGTCGTGATCGAGTCGCCCGCGAACGCCATCGTCAGCTTCGCGGTCGATGTCGACACGCCCGGACCCGGAAGCGTCGCGAAGTGATCGAACGCGACGCCCGGCGCCATGAAGCTGCCGGGGAACTGTCCATCGAGTCCCAACGGAATGTTATACGGCACGGTGAAGTCCACCCGCGTCGTCCCGTCACTCACCCACCCCTCGACCGTCGCGCATTGGCAGCTCGTGTCCGCGTGGCTGTGCGCCAAAAAGTCGCCCACGACGACCGGACCGGAGAGCGGCCGCGCATCGTACACGACGAAGCGCAGCGATATGCTGTCGGGACCGCCGCCATTGTAGGTGTTGTACGGATACAGATCAGCGTAACCGATCTCGGCAGGCGGATACGCAGGCCGGTTGGTCGAATCGGTGACGTAGAGATAGACCCGGATCGCCTCTGCGGGGGCGCCGGCGCGATCGGTAAACAACACCTCGCGCTGCACGCCGTTCCACTCGAGCGATTTGCCAAGCAGTGAGGTCGACATGTTGTGCACGTCGATCCCGCCGCGATTGATCGGGATCGCGAGGCTGCTCAAGCTGCGCAGCGGCGTCGAGGCGACGGCGTGATCGACGGCTTCGAGATCGGCGGCGAGGGCCGCGGCGTCCTTGAGCGTGAGCCCCGGCGGCCCAGAGCTGTCGCCGCAGGAAACAGCGGCGAAACTACAGACGAAAATGCAAAGGGTCCCGCAGATTCTGGAGCTCACGATAATAGAACATAGCCGTGGGGCTGCGGTCTTTGAATTCCAGCGATTGGAGGTAATCGAGCTCCGCGACGGTCACCCCGCCGCTGAGCGACGGATCCCGCAGGAACTCGGCGAACCCCTGCTGGCCCCCCCCGCCGCCGCGCTCGACATACGCAAAGCGCTTGCGCTGCTTCGAGGCGAGCGTCACGGTCAGGGCGAAGGTCGCGGGGTCCCATTCCCAGCTGGCGATCGCGGCGTCGAGCCGGGCGCGCTGCTTCGGCGTGACGTGCAATACGTCGGCCTCCAGCTCGGCGACGTGCAGCAGCTGTTGGGCCACCAGCCGCTCCAGCTCCCCGAACGATTGCCGCTCGAAGATGGCGCGCACCGCCTCGAGCTGCGCCGGGGCGCATTTGCGCAGCAACAGCTCACGCAGCTCGGAAAAGAGCGGTGCCACATCCCCCAGCCGCCGCTGCCTTTCCTCTGTAAGCTCCGCCTCGGCCACGCGGGCCAGCTCGCCGTGCGGCAGCTTGAGGAAGCGGTCCATGCGGTCATAGATCTCGGTGCGCCGCGGTGCCGGCGGCGCCTTGCGCCGGCTGAGCAGCTGCGACACGTACGACTCCGTCACCCCCGCCGCGCGGGCCAGGTCGCGCTGATCCAGATCGAGCTCGTCCAGGCGTTGCCGGATGACCAATGCCAGATCCACGTAACCGCCCCTTGTTAACTATTGCCGCTCGGACACTCCAATTTGACAAAACTAGTACAGTCGCGTAGGTTGAGCCATGGCCGATATTCATTGCCCGGTGACCCGCCATTAGCAGCAACCGCGCAGCCGCGCGCAGCCCGCTCGTCCAGGACCGTGGACCGGCTCGCTGCCACACGTGCCATCAGTATCTTGAATTCCGAACCGATCGGTATGGGCGCATGGTCGAGCAGTGCGGGTGTGGTCACCGCGCATTCGTCGAGCGTCGCACCGGCAAGCGTGAGGAGCCGACCGCGTGAGCAAAGAAGTCGCGATTGAAATCGAGGGGAAGGTCGCGGAGCTGCTGCGCAACTCCACGTTCCGCGTGACGCTCGACAACGGGCACAGCGTGCTCGCCACGATCGCCGGCAAGATGCGGAAGTTTCGGATTCGAGTGCTGGCGGGAGACCGCGTGACGCTCGCGCTATCGCCTTACGATCTCACCCGTGGCCGGATCGTCTACCGCCACAAGTAGCTCGCTAGATGGCGCCGAGCGCCAGCATCGCGCCCTCATGCTCCAGCAGCCACCGTTTGCATTCCAAGCCTCCGCCGAATCCCGTCAGCTCGCCTTTCACTCCAACGACTCTGTGACACGGCACGATGATCGGGATCGGATTTTTGCCGTTCGCGAGCCCAACGGCGCGCGTGGCAAATCGGTCGCCGAGCTGCTTGGCGAGCGCCCCGTAGCTCATGGTCGTCCCGTAGGGAATCGCGCGCAGCGCGTTCCACACACGGTGCTCGAACGGCGAGCCGAGGGCTTCGAGCGGCAGCTCGAACGTCGTGCGTGAGCGCGCGAAATATTCCTGAAGCTGTGTGCGCGCCTGCTCGAGCAGCTGCGCGGCGGGACCAGTGGTCGCTTCTATCCAGCCGGCCTGGTGGGTCGGCGGCGGGCCGCGGCGCGACGTCGGGAAGTAGACGCCGGTGATCGCGCTGTCGGACGCGGTGACCACGAGCGTGCCGACCGGCGTTGCAACACGAATGAACGTAAGAGCCATGATAAATAATAGCCGGTTCCAGCCTTTTCTGTGATCATCGAGGCCGCGGTCGAGTCGCTGGAGGCTGCGATTGCCGCCGCCGAGGGCGGCGCGCATCGGATCGAGCTCGCCGCCGACCTCGCCCACGACGGCACCACGCCGTCGCTCGACCTCATCCGCGCGTGCCGGTCCCAACTCGCGATTCCGGTCGTTGTCCTGATCCGGCCGCGCGCGGGCGACTTCGTCTACAGCGAAGCCGAGCATCTGGAGATGCTCGAGCAGATACGCCAGGCAAAGGAAGCGGGGGCGGCGGGAATCGTCAGCGGCGCGCTCACCGCCGCAAAGCCAATCGCCGCGGCTCAAACTGCGGCCTTAGTGACCGCCGGTCGGCCCCTGCCCTTCACGTTCCATCGCGCCTTCGATGCCTGCGCCCACCAGGCGGTGGCGCTCGAAACGCTCATCCAGCTCCGCGTCGATCGCGTGCTCACCTCTGGTGGCGCGCCGACGGCCCCCGCGGGCGCGGCGCAGATCCGCAGCCTCGCTGCCCAAGCCAAGGCGCGAATCGTGATCATGGCGGGTAGCGGGATCAATGCGAGCAACGTCGCGCAGCTCGTGCGGGATTCGCGGGTGCGCGAGGTGCATTTCAGCGTGACAGAAGCGGGGAAAGTCCAGGACGTTATCGAGCGCTTGCGATCTCGATCACCGTCTTGAGATCGCCCTTGGGCCGCTCGTCGAGCCCCTTGCGAATCTGCTCGAGCGGCAGGCGCCGCGTGATCATCTTCTCGATCACGCCCGGCCAGCGACCCCGCAGCTCGCCAAAATCCTTGACCCCCTGCTCGAAGTCGGCGCGCGACGAGTTCACCGCGCCAAACAATAGCCGATTACCCAACACCAGCTTGTCGTTCAAGGTATCGGAGGAAATCTCGACCTTCCGCTCACCGCTCCCCGCGACGCTCAGCAGGCACAGAATCCCGTTCACATCGAGGGCGTCGGCCGCCTGCCAGGCGACCGGGCTGAAGCCGGTCGCCTCGATGACGATGTCGGCCGGGCCTGAATCTGCGGCAACGTCGGCCAGCGTGTGATCGTCGGCGTTGACGTAGGTGGCGCCGAGTGCCTGGCGGATCTCATGCGCGGCGCCGCGCGAGGGCCCGCGTGAATAGACGACCGTCTCGAGCCCTTTAAGCCGGGCGATGGCGGCGGCGAGCGTGCCGATCCCGCCCGCGCCGGTGATCACGATGCGCTTGGGCTCCCACGGCATCCGCTGCTGGATGCGGTAGACTTCGCGAAACGCTTTTTGAACGATCGACATCGGCTCGAGCAGCACAGCCACTGGGCGCAGCTCCGCGGGGATCGGAATCAGGAACTCGGGTCGCTCGACGTAAAACTCGGCGAGATAGCCGTTCCGCCCCTTGATGCCCCGCTCCAGGAAGTTGCCGCTGCGGCAGAAATCGTACTGCCCCGCGCGACAGGCGATGCAGCGCTCCGGACAGGGGCGGCGCACCGTGGCAACGACCAGGCCTTTCTCGGAGCCCGCGGCTTCGACGATCTCGCCCAGCGACTCGTGCCCCAGGATCAGCACGTCCGCGCCCTCGGGTGCTTCGCCGTATTTGCCGGCGTCGATGTCGCGATCGGTGCCGTCGATGCCGACCTCCAGCACGCGCACCAGACATTCGTCCGGGCGGCGCTTGGGCGCGGGCTGGTCGGCGACCTGTGTCGAGTGAGGCTGTTTCGGTGTTACGATTGCGGCACGCACAAAGGAGATACACCCGATCAGAGTCTTGGTTTTATCGTGCTAAGTGGCGAGCAACTCCATCCTCGCAAGGGACCCAACATGCGGCGCGTCGTCTTATCGGTGGCAATGAGTCTGGACGGCTACATCGCCGATCCCCAGGGCGGCTACGACTGGATCGTGATGGACCCCGAGATCGATTTCAAAGCGATGTTCGCCCGCTTCGACGAGGTGCTGATGGGCCGCAAGTCCTACGACGCGGCGCGGGAAAGCGGGTATGGGATGCCGAAACCCAAGACCTACGTCTTCTCGAAGCGGCTCAAACAGGTGGACGCTCCCGACGTCACCGTCTCGACGGATCCTCGGAAAACGGTGACGGCGCTCAAGAAACAGAAAGGAAAAGACATCTGGCTCTGGGGCGGCGGAGAGCTGTTCCGCAGCCTGCTCGAGCTCGAGCTGGTGAATGCGATCGAGGTTGCGGTGATTCCGGTGCTGCTGGGCAACGGGCTGCCGTTGCTGCCCAAATCCAAGGCGAGAGCAAAGCTGACGTTGAAGGACGGGAAGGTGCTGAAAAAGACGGGAACGTTGATGCTGCAGTACGACGTCAAGTATTAGCCAGGCACGCCCCTTGCGATGAGGTAGCCCCGGCACCCGCATCCGGGCGGGGGGGGAAAACGGTGCAAGTCAGTCTGCTCTTCATGGCGATCGCGCTGGTGGCGAGCGATTCGTCCCGTTTGGACGATCCCAAGACCCTCAAGATTTTCGTCGCCCCGGCGGAAACGCTGACGGTGACGATCACCGGCGCGCACGCAGGGAAGCCGCTCATCCTCATCCCTGGCCTGTTCGGCTCCCAGTACGGTTTCCGCAAGGTCGGGCCGCTGCTCAACGCGGCCGGCTATCGCACGATCGTGATCGAGCCACTCGGTATTGGCGCTTCATCGCGACCCCAGCGCGCCGACTACTCCCTGATGGCGCAGGCCGAGCGCATTGTACGGGTACTCGATACACTGCATGTGGATAGCGCGCTCTTCGTGGGGCACGCGCTGGGCGTAGCGATGGCGCTGCGGGTCGCCTACCGGCGCCCTGATCTGGTGCGTGGACTCGTTGCGCTCGACGGCGGTGCGAGCGAGGCAGCGGTAACCCCGTCATTCCGGCGGTCGCTCCGGCTCATCCCTTGGATCAAACTCTTCGGCGGCGTGAAGCTCGTGCGCAAAAAGACCCGGGAGAACCTGGTCGCGTCGTCAGCAGATACGACGTGGGTGACCGATGCCGTGATCGCCGAGTACACCGCGGGCGCTGCGCGCGATCTCGACGGGACCCTCAAGGCGTACGTCGCGATGGCGGGAGCCCAGGAGCCGATCCGCTTGGCCCCACATCTGGCCCAGGTGCGCTGCCCGGTGCGGCTCGTGGTGGGCGGCGCGCCGCATGGCGGCAACGTGAAGGACGCCGACATCGCGCTGCTGCAGCGGAGTCTGCGCGCCTTCACGCTCGACTCGATCTCCGGGGCCGGGCATTATCTGCACGAAGAGCGGCCTGATGTGGTGGTGGACGCGGTGGTGCGACTCCAAGCGACGGTGAGCGGACAGAGCGCCAGGGTCAACCGGTAAGGGTCGTGTGGCCGAGCGAGGCCGGTATCACCGGGGTCGCGCCCGGCTGGGAGCAGACGTACGCGGCGACCAGATTTGCGTGCCGGTTCACGGTTTCCAGTGACGCACCGCCCAAGGTTCCGACGAGCAACGCCGCCGTGAACGCATCGCCCGCGCCGACCGTATCGGCGACCTTGGTCCTCGGCGCGGGGGATTCCCAAACATCGCCCGCGCTGACGAGCACCGACCCCCGAGCCCCTCGAGTCAATGCCGTGAGCCTGAGCCCGAAACGCTGACACAGCGCGCGCAGTTGCTCCACCGGCGACCCACCCGCCAATCCGCACAGCCGCGCAACCACGGGCAGCTCCTCATCGTTCAGCTTCACCGCGTTGGCCAACTCGAGCGACGCGACCACGAGCCCCACGTCGTAATAGCTCTGGCGCAGATTGACGTCGAACAGACGCCAGGCTGTCTCACGCGTGGCTGCGATCGCTCGGCGAATCGTCATACGCGAGACGGGTGATCGCTGGGCGAGCGTGCCAAAACAGATCGCGTCCGCCCGCTGCGCGGCCCGTTCCACCGCGGCAGACCACGGCACACAGTCCCACGCGCTACCCGCCGCGATGTCGTAACTCGGCACTCCGGCTGCATCGACGCTGACGCGCACCACGCCGGTCGGGTGGTCCGCCAACCGCGCGACAGCACTCGTGTCCACGCCGAACGCGGCCAGCCTCTTGACCGCTTCGTCGCCGCGCGCGTCCTCGCCGACGGCGCTGATCATCATCGCCTCGGCACCGAAGCGGGCGGCGTGCACAACCACGTTCGCCGGTGCGCCGCCGAAGTGCGCGCCGTCCGGAAAGACGTCCCACAGCACTTCCCCCGCCCCGACGATTACAGGCCGAGGCGCCGTTGAATCTCCTCGAGCGGCACGCCCTTGGTCTCGGGCACTGTGGTCAGCACCCACACGAGCTGCAGCGCCATCATCACCGTAAAGAAGAGAAAGATGGCACCCGGATGGAATGCGGCGACCATGAGCGGGAACACGGTGGTGAGCAGCGCGGCGAACACCCAGTGCGTTGCGCTGCCGAGCGATTGTCCGGCCGCGCGGTAGCGGTTCGGGAAGATCTCGGAGATGAGCACCCAGATGACCGTGCCCTGCCCGATCGCATGCGCGGCGATGAAGGCAAAGATGCAGATCGGGACGATGGTTTCGTGGTGCGTGTAAAACGCCCACGCGCACGCGCCCAGCGAGAGGATGTAACCGATCGAGCCAATAAGCAGGAGGGTGCGGCGGCCGAGCCGGTCGATCAGTCCCAGTCCCACGAATGTGAACACGAGATTCGTGACGCCGATACCGACCGACTGCAGCAGCGCCGCTTGTTCGCCGAGCCCTGAGAGCGCGAAGATGCGCGGCGCGAAGTAGAGGATGGCGTTGATACCGGAGAGCTGGTTGAAGAACGCGACCAGGAACGCGAGCGCGATCGGTACGCGCATCCGCCAGGTCCAAAAGCCTGTGGCGGGTCGATCGCCAATGACGCCTTCAGCGCGCATCGCCAACCAACGAGGACTCTCCGGCAATCCGAGACACATGACCGAGTAGATCAGCGACGGCACCGCCGCGACGCCAAGCATCCAGCGCCACGCGTCTGCTCCCGAGACGATCCGGGCCAGCACCGCATTGGAGGCGAACGCGAGGACGATGCCGAGCACGATGTTGAACTGGAACATCGCCGCGAGCCGGCCGCGCTTTTCGGGGGGAGCGATTTCGGAGATGTACATCGGCGCCGCCACGGTGCTGATGCCGATGCCCAGTCCGCCGACAAATCGCGCGACGATGAAGAAGCCCGCGGTCGGTGCCAGCGCGCTGGCGATCGCCGATACGAGGAACAGCACACCAACAGCGAGCAACGTGGGCCGGCGGCCGAAGCGATCGGCGGGCCACGCACCGATCAGCGAACCGAGCACGGTGCCGTACAAGGCGGCACCCATCGCAATGCCGTGCACAGCGGCGCTCAGGCTCCACAGCCGCTGAATCGTCTGCTCGGCGCCCGAGATCACGACCGTGTCGAAGCCGAAGAGGAAGCCGGCGAGCGCGGCGGTGAGGGAGTAGTAGAACAACCGCCCGCTGCCGACATTTACTGTTGCGTGTGGTGCGGCTGTGGCGTCTTTCATGAGACGTCAACGTAGGCTTAAACCAAGTGCCACGCCACGCATGACTTTTTTAGGGGTTGCGGGTAGTTAGAGGAAAGGAGGCAGTATGAAGAAGAAACAGAGTAGCGAATCGACGCCGCGCGGATCGGGGAAGAAGGCCGGCACCGGAGCGGGTGGTCAAGGCGGCTACGGCAAGGACGGCAATCCGATGCCAACGCCCGCTGAACAGGACTACGAACACGGGAAGGGATTTCCCAAGGGACAGGGACCGAAACGCTAGAGGTTATCGCCCCGGGGCTGCGGCCCCGGGCCCCTACCCTGCCAGCTCGCGCAGCTTCTCCAACACCTTCACCATCGCCCACGTATCCCGCTCACAGTAGTTGAGCAGGTCCTGGCGCACCCGGGCGTGCTCTTCTTTGGGAATCTTCCCCGCCACAAACAGGAGCCGAGCGATTTCCACGCTCGCCACGAGCCCGTCGACAATCATGAGATCGTCGTAGGTCAGCTCCGGCACCAGCGGATGCAGCACGTACTTGAGACTGAAGCTGCCGAGGAAGTCGGGGTGGTACACATTCTCCCGCACCACCGGCAATAAATCCACCAGCTTTCCCTCGAGCAGCTCGAGCTCGGCGCGCAGCTCCGGCACCTGCTGCTGCAATCCCCGAATGCGCGTCTTCTCGAAGTGCGAATACGTCGCGACCTTCTCGGCACCCTTCGTGGCATCGATCATCGCGTGCGCCAGCGCCGGCCGGCAGTCCTTCGGCCCCTCGGCCAGATACTCGGCGTGCGTGTACGTGCCGTCGCCGTTGGATTCGTGATAGCTGAACTGCGCCGGCGCCTGCTCCCACGGCGCCATGCCCGGCCATACCGGCACCGCGCGCTGAATCGTCTCGAAGTCGAGAAAGCCGAGCTTCCCGTCGAATGCTTTCAAGGCCTCGGTGAGCCCCGGCTCGACGATGGTGCGCTGCTCCTTCATCGCCAGGATCTGCCGCTTCTGCGTGACGTTGAGCCTCTGCGTGACAGGAAGGTCGGAGATCCGGTTCACGCCGGTCAGCAGGAAGTCGCATCCCTTCTTCGGGCCGATGTTGTAGAGCCGCATGATGTGGTCGCGATCCTGCGGCCAGCAGCGCTCCATGAAGGGACAGGAGTACGGCGCGTGGCACTGCGCGCCGATCGTGATTGAGGGCAGAGGGCCGTCGAGCATCTGAAGCTGCGCATCGATCTCCCAGCCGATTTTGCCGAGCAGCGGCTGCACCGCCGCGGTCACATCGGTGCGCTCGAACAGGTTCGACAGGTCGGGGAAATGACATTCCTTGCACAGGTGCATCACGTCCGCGCCGCTGATCTTGACGCCGCTCTGCTGCAGCACGTGCACTTGCACCGCGACGTCGGCGAGATGCTCTTCTTTCTGTGAGGACGACGACTTCACCTCGGTGAGGTGGTAGCCGCCGTTGTTGCGCGCCAGCACGTCCACCGCGACGAAGGTATTATCGGCGACGAAGCTCGCTTCGAACACGGCCGGTGCCCCATCATCGAGAAGCTTGCGCGTCAGGCTCACGCGCTCGGCGTACGCGTTGTGCGGCAGGTCGATGAGTACGCCGCCCGGGAAGCGCTCGCGCGCCAAGGCGCCGACCTGACGTCCCTGGTCGAAGCGGTCCTCGAGCACTTTGTTGGGCTGTAGCTCCACGGCGTCCGGCTCGTGGACTTTCCACCATAGCAGCTTGTGGCACTGGCTGCCGGCGGTGAAGCGCGACTTGGAGAGGCGCTGCGGCACAATCCCAATCTGTGACAGGACTGGGACATTGCAATGTCACCCGATCCGGTGCCCCGCCTCGGCTTGATGCTCGCGTGTCCCCATCGGCGCAGGCGCGGCCGGCTTCTCCCCACGGGCGCGCGCCAAATACAGCGCCGAATTCACGAACCCCGTGTGCGTAAACGCCTGTGGGAAATTCCCCAGGAACGCGCCCGTCGTGGGATCGAACTCCTCGGAATAGAGGCCCAAGTGATTGGCGCGCCGCGCCATGCTCTCGAAATACTCCTCGGCGTCCGCATGGCGGCCCGACAGCGCCAGCACGTCCGAGAGCCAGAACGTCGTCAGGCCAAAACCGCCCTCGCCGCCGGGCACGCCGTCGTCGGTGAGATAGCGGTAGACCAGCCCCTTACCCGTGAGCCGCTCCACCGTGCGGTCGATCGTCCCCTGCACGCGCGGATCGTCGAACGGGAGCAGTCCATACATCGGGATCAGGAGATTGGCCGCATCGAGCGCGTGCGACCCGAACGACTGCACGAACGCGCCCAGCTTCTGGTCGTAGCCTTGGTCCAGAATCGCCGCGCGCACTTCCGCACGCGCCCGCGTCCATCGTGCGGTGTCGCCCGGCATCCGGAAATGGTTCGCGAGATGAATTGCGCGGTCCAGCGCGACCCACACCATCAGCTTGGAATACACAAAGTGCCGCGGCGGCCCGCGCACTTCCCAAATGCCGTGGTCAGGCTCGCGCCACGATGCGGCCGCGAGATCGACGACAGCGGAAAGAAAGCTCCACATCCCCTCGTCGAGGCTCGCGCCCCAGCGCAGCACCTCGTACGCAGCGCCGATCAGCTCGCCATAGATATCGAGCTGGCGTTGCAGCGACGCGGCATTGCCGATGCGCACCGGGCGTGAGCCGCGATAGCCCTCCAGGTGCCCGAGCTCGATCTCGGGCATCTCCGTCTCACCGTGCAGGCCGTACATGACCTGCAATCCGAACGGCTGCGTACCCTTGCCGCGTGTGGCTTTCCGCAGCCACTTGAGGAAGTTTTCCGCTTCGGTGCGGTGGCCGAGTGCGTACAGCGCCTGCACCGTGAACGCCGCGTCGCGCACCCAGGTGAAGCGATAGTCCCAGTTCCGCGCGCCGCCGATCTCCTCCGGCAGAGACGTGGTCGCGGCGGCGGCGAGCCCGCCGGTATGCGCGTGTGTCAGCAGCTTGAGTGCCAAGCCCGAGCGCACCGACTGATCGTGCCACGGCCCCGGCACCCCACACTCGGCGCCGCGCTCACACAGATGCACCCAGCCAAGCCACGAGTTGCGCGTCGCCTCCAGCGCAGAGCGGCACGTCGCGACGTCGAACCGCGCATCCTCGCTGTGGAAGCGACTCACCAATGCGACGGCGTCGCCGGCTCGCATGCGGAAGCGGGCCCGCACCGCCCCGTCGTGAATCTGCCCGGCCACCGGGAGTCCGCCGAGCGCCATTCGCGCGGCGCCGCGGGCGACGGCACCGCCGGCCGTCAATTCCAAGCGCGTCATGCCCCTCGCGTAATCGAATTGCGGTGACCATTCGACCGTGACCTCGACGTCTCCCTGCTCGCACACGAGCAGCCGCTGGATCTCCGCGGCGCGCGGCTCGGCGGGGATGCCCACGAGCGGCCCTTCCACCGGCATGAAGTCGGTGACGACCAATCGTCCCTGATCGGCGTCGAACCGAGTCTCGAGCATGTTGGTCCCGTCGAGGTAGCGCTGCGTGTTGTGCCGGGCATGATCGGCGGTGACGAGAAAGCGTCCGCCGCGCCGCGCGTCGAGCAGCGCGCCGAAGGCGCTGGGGCTGTCGAGATCGGGGAAGCAGCACCAGTCGACGGATCCGAGCTTCGAGATGAGGGCAACGGTGCGGAGGTTGCCGATCGCGCCATAATCCGCGATCGGCGTATAGCCGGAGTCCACTCGTCGTTCGTCGCTCATCGGACCTGGACTTTGTATCCGCCCTCGCTTTCGTCCAGATTCCACCGCGCGACCATGGTGCGGAGCTCTCCTTGCAGCAGCGTGCGCACCACGCCGCGCAGCACCGGGCCGTTTGCCGAGCCTTTGCCCTTGCCGGTGATGATGTGCAGGATCGCGCCCGGCTTCTTGCGCCGCCACAGCTCGAGGAATGAGCGCACGGCCGCAGGGACTTCGGCTGCTGTCAGCCCGTGCAGATCGCGCGTGTCGTCGACGCGGGCGTCGAGCAGATCGTCGCTCGCGTCGAATTGCGGGTGTTTTGTGCGGCGGGGCATGAGATACGGAAAGTACCCCCAAAAGCAGGTCCCTCGCTTCGCTCGGGATGACAGCTTGTGCGCGTCATTAGAAAAAGAAACAGATTTGAGTAAGGTCAGTGCCAACCATCAAGGGGGGGGAATTGTGAGCTCGACACGACGCGAGTGGCTGCGGACGATGGGGGCGCTGGGCGCGGGGCCGCTGATCCCCCGCGAGCTGTGGCAGCAGGCACCTCAGTCCCCTGCGGATCGACTGGCGGCGTTTCGCGCCGGGTTCGGCTCCATCCCGATCAAGGCGGAGCCGCTCAGCGAAAATCTCACGCTGCTCTCCGGGCCGGGCGGCAACGTGGTCGTGCTACGCGACAAGGACGCGCTCATCCTGGTCGACACGTTCGCGGCACCGGCGTGGCCCAAGCTCGAAGAGACGCTCAAGACGTTCGGCGGGCGCGTGAAAATCGTCATCAACACCCACTGGCACCTGGACCACACCGACAACAACCCGCAATTGCGTGCCCTCGGCGCCACCGTGGTGGCGTGCGAAAACACCAGGCGCCGCATGACCGAGCCGCACCACCTCGCGGTGCTCGAAGTCGACGTGCCGCCCTCGCCGATCGGCGCCCTGCCACAGCGCGTGT
>JBHEMG010000010.1:0-21859 GCA_046262715.1 Gemmatimonadales bacterium | reverse complement strand
ACGCTGTACTATGCGCTCCCCGGCAAACCGTCGGCGGACGTGGTGATCGATGTGCTGGACGGGAGCGGCAACGTCGTACGACATCTGACGAGCGCTCCCGCCGCACCGGTGCGCGAAGCGGCGCGCCCACCGATGGAAAACTTTTGGATCGCTGCGCCGAGCGCGCTGTCCACGAACGTCGGCCTCAATCGCGCGATCTGGGATTTGCGGTACGATCCGCCGCCCGCGTTCGCTCACACGTTCGGGTTCAATGGCAATCCTGGTCTAACGCGCCCCTCCCCGGAAGGACCGTTGGCGTTACCAGGCAGCTATCGCGTGCGTCTCACGGTCGACGGCCGGCGCTACGCGCAGACGGTGACTGTCCGCACTGATCCGCGCTCGCGCGTCACCCGCGCGACGCTGATCGCGCAACACCGTTTGCTCATGCGCCTGTACTCCGGTCTCCAGGCGACATGGGCAAACTTCAAGCCGGTTGTGGAGCTTCGCGCGCACGTCGCGACCATCGCGCCGGACGACACGGTGTCGGAGGTAGGGAAAGCAGCACGGGCGCTTGCGACGACGCTCGATTCCATCGCTGGCGATTCGCTCGAGGACGTGCGTCAGCCATGGGACGCTCGGCCGGCGGCCTGGACCTTCGTGGGCTTGAACCGGGAATTCGCGATCCAGTTGACGATCCAGGATAATGCTGATCACGCACCGACCCGGGCTGCTGTGGGGCTCGCTCGCTCGAACTGCGCTGATGTTGATACGATGGTCGCGCGGTGGAGGCGATTCCTTGAGAAGGATCTGACGACGTTCAACAGTCTCCTAGTGCGTAATGGCAAAACGCGGCTCGCGGCCGCAATCGGGCGGATGCAGCGCTGTAGCGTTTGAGTGGCCAAGGCCGGAATCGAACCGGCGACACGCGGATTTTCAGTCCGCTGCTCTACCAACTGAGCTACCTGGCCGCGAAACGGAGAGGGAAGATAGAAACGAGACGCCTAGACGCCAAGTAGGATCGGCTTTCTATTAGGACGTCTCGTTTCCTCTCCGGAGCATACAATGCGTTATCTCGTTTATGTGGCCATCACGGCTGGCGCACTCGGCACTTGCCGCGAGGCGCCGATCACGACTTTGGGCACGCCAAGCTATAGCGCCGTCGGCCACGGCTCGCCTTCGGTTGTCAACGTCAGTCGCGATACCACCTCGCAAAACGAAACCCCGATCGCTGTCAATCCGGCGAACCCGCTGAACATGATCACCGGCAACAACGACTGGAACTGGAACGACGGCTGCGGCGTGAACGCCACGTTCGACGGCGGCAAAACGTGGACGCCGACGCTGCCGAGTGGGTTCATCCCCGGCATCAGCGCCTTCACTGACGATCCGGCCGTTCCCGGGACTGGTACGTACGATTTCGGCGGCGATCCGTACGTCGCGTTCGGCCCCGACGGGACCGCGTACTTTACGTGCTTCGGTTATAGAGGAAAGCAGGTCGCGCTCTGGCTCAGCCGCTCGAGCGACGGCGGCCGCACCTGGACAGCGGGGGGCGCCGAACATCCGCTCACCCTGGTCAGCGCATTCCAGGGTGAAGGCAAGGCGCGCGGATCGAACGGCCAGTCCCCCGATCACGAGGCGATGACCGTCGCCAATGACGGCACGATCTACGTGGCGTGGGCGCACTTCACTGGCTTCAGCGCGCACTCGCCGATCTTCATCGCCGTTTCGCGCGATGGCGGCAACAGCTTTGGCCTGCCGGTGAAAGTTTCGAGCGGCTCCGTACGCAACGACCAGGACGCCCGCATCGCTGTCGATGGTCGGACCGGCTACGCCTACATCACCTTCGACAATTCGGTCCAGGGCGGCAAAGGCACCGCGATGTTCGTGAGCGTGTCCAAGGACCGCGGAGCGACATGGAGCAATTCCCTCCAGTTCGGCACGTTCCAGAATCCCGTCTGCCTCTATCCGCCCTATTGCTTCAACATTTCCGGCACGCCGTTCCGCGCGCCGGGATCGTATCCCGCGACCGCATTCGACCCGACGACGAACCGGCTGTACGTGGCGTACACCGATGTCGTGGCAGGAAAAGCGCAGATCCTGCTCACGTACGCAAACGTGGCGGACCTGACGCAGTGGTCCACGCCGGCGATCGTCGCGCCTGGATCGGGCGATCGGATCAATGTCGAGCTGAGTGTCGAGCCGGCGAGCGGTCGCCTGGACCTCATGACCAACGACCGCAGCTTCAGCGGCAACACGCTGTTCGATGTCTCCTACATCACGAGCGCGGACGGCGGCAAGACGTGGTCCACGACGCGCGTTACGAAATCGAGCTGGGATCCTTCGGCGTACGGCGTACCATGCTCGAGCTGCGCCAACGGGATCCGGCCGTTCATCGGCGATTACGACGGCATCGTATCATTGGCCGGCGGCGCCGCGATGGTCTGGACCGGACCAGGCAAGACATACGGCCAATATCCGACCAACCTCGAGGTGTATTTCGCCAGCGTTACGCCGTAGCCAAGAGCGCCATCTACTAAAAAAACCGGGGCGGCCTGACGAAGGCCGCCCCGTATCATTACGGTTTGCTGGGGCAGCTCCCGACGCAATCGCCGACCTGGCTCGTGCCTCCCGACAGCGTGCCAACCGCGGATTCCTCATCGGCGGACGTGATCTTCAGTTTGCCCACCGGTGTCGTCGTCCGGCGAATGACGCGACCGGTCGATGGATCCTTGATCTCACGCCCCGGACGCATCACCGCGTATTCGGTGCCGACCCGCACGCCTTTCGCAGTGCCGACATTGATCGTGAGCTCGCTGCCCGACACGTCGGCGACGAGTCCGGAGATCGCCGCGACCGTGCCCTCGATCCGGGTCGACGCCCCGACGAGCTCGGTCAACAGACTGTCTACGGAAAGACGCGTCGCTTCACCCAGAATGGTGCTCGCGAAGTTCGAGCTCTGCATGTCGAACGCGCCACCCGCCGCGACGCCGCTCACGGCGACCCCACCTGCCAACGTCGCGCCGGACCGCTTCGACTCGCCGTAGCCCGTCGCGACGCCGAGAATCTCGGCGGTCCGGATGTCGACGATGCGCGCATCGATGACGACGACCGCTTTGGAGGACCGCCGGCCGATACCGCCCAGTCCGATCCCGCCCACGCGCACGCCGCCGCCGATCCCCACCTTCTTGTCGTCCCGGCCGAACTGCGTAATCGAGCCGATGACGATAGCGTCCACGCCGAGGATGCGGCCCAACTGCGCGGCGGTGGACGCGTCGGCACGGCCGCTCTGCTGGAAGTTCTGCTCACCGAGCACGCGGTCCAGCTGCTTGCGCTCGATCACGGAGTAGGTGCCGTTGCGCACGAGATCGCTGACCAGCAAGTCGGCGATGCCTTTGCCGATATCCACGTCGGATCCCCAGATATCGCCCACGGACGAGCGGACCGTGGCGTAATCGAAGTCGAGCACCGCGATCCGCTTGCGGGCCGGTGTCTGGGCAGCGGCGGATGTAGCGAGCACGGCAAAGCACAGGGCGAGCATCGAGCGCTTCATGCGACACGGCTCCATCGAGCGGGGGAGGGGAGAAAATACCCGTCGGTCGCGCGCCCGCAACCGGACAGGTACTTTCCGCCCATGGCCCGCGTCTCGCCACCCCAGTTTCCCAACCTCACCGTGCTGGCGCACCCGCTCATCCAGCATAAGCTCACCATCCTGCGCGACAGGCGCACCAGCACCCGGGACTTCAAGCAGCTGGTGAACGAGATCGCCATGCTGATGGCCTACGAGGTCACCAAGGATCTGCCGCTCGAGCCAGTCGAAATCGAAACACCGCTCGAGAAAATGCACGGCAGCCAGGTGGCGGGGAAAAAGCTTACGCTGGTGCCGATCTTGCGCGCCGGTCTCGGCATGGTCGAAGGGATCTCGCAGCTGATCCCCTCGGCGCGCGTGGGGCACATCGGATTGTACCGCAATCACGATACGCTGCAGCCGGTCGACTACTACTTCAAAATCCCTTCCGGCGAGGCCGACCGCGCCTTCTTCCTGCTCGATCCGATGCTGGCCACCGGCGGCTCCGCGGTGGCCGCGGTCAGCGCGCTTGCCCGCGCCGGCGCCCCGCTGCACCGCATCCGCTTCATGTGCCTGGTCTGCGCGCCGGAGGGCGTGAAGGCCATGTACGACGCCCATCCGGGCGTCCCCGTGTACACGGCGTCGCTGGACCGGGAGCTCAATGCCAAAGGCTACATCCTGCCCGGCCTGGGGGACGCCGGGGACCGCCTGTTTGGCACCAGGTAGGACCCCACCACGTAACCCTTTTGCCGTCCCCCGTGTCCCATCAGTAGTTACAAGACCAGCCCGTCACCTCGGAGCGTCGTGGACGAAACACAGCTTCTTGCCCGCGTCCGCGCCGGGGATAGCGTCGCGCAGCGTGCCTTGTATGACGCGCATGTCGATCGCGTGTACCGCCTGGCCTTCCGGCTCGCGGGCGACGATGCCCTCGCGCAGGATTTCACCCAGGAAACATTCATCCGCGCGTTCGACCGGCTCGACGCGTTTCGCGGCGAGGCCGCATTCTCGACGTGGCTGCACACCATCACGACGACGGTCGTCCTGAATGGTCTGCGGAAAGTGAAAAGGTTTCGGCAGCGGGAGGCGGACATCGACGACGCGCACGACATCGGAGTGACGCGCCGGCACGCCGAGCCCGATTTGAAGGTGCGGCTCCGGCAGGCGATCGACGATCTCCCGCAGGGATACCGGACGGTGTTCTTGATGCACGACGTTGAGGGCTACACACACGAGGAAATCGGCGCCGCCTTGGGCGTCGAAACCGGCACGTCGAAGGCGCAGCTGTCGCGCGCGCGGGCCAAGCTGCGCGTGGCACTGTCGGACTTCGCGGGAGAATGGGTGACATGACGGACCAGCACGACGATCCAAAATTCGCGCAGTGGCTGAAGGAGGCGGCGCAGTCCTACCACGCTCCACACGACACGCCGCGCGACGCGATCTGGGAGCGCATCGAGCTCGCCAGACGCAACCGGCACGTCATCACGCTGCGCCCCTGGATGCGGTGGGTAACGGCTGCGGCCGCCGTGTTGATCCTTGGCATCGGCATCGGCCGCTGGTCGACCCATCAATCGCGCGGGACCGGCACAGTTCCCGGCGCCGTCGCAATCAACGATTCGGCGCGGTCGATCACCGCCGAGCCGGATATCGCGTACCAGGTCGCCGCGACGCAGTACCTCTCGCGCACCGAGGCGTTCCTCACGTCGTTCCGCGCCGACCTCGGGACGCGCCATGGCGCAAACGGCGTCCGTCTCGCCCGTCAGGCGCGCGACCTGCTCACCACGACACAGCTGATGCTCGATTCGCCGGCGGCGAACGACCCACGGCTCCGCTCGTTGCTCGAGGACCTGGAGCTCGTCCTGATGCAGATCTCACAGCTCGATGCGGCCAACAATCCGCATGACACCGAGCTCATCACGCAAGGCATGAACCAATCGAACGTGTTGCCCAAGTTGCGCTCGGCAATTCCCGCCGGGCCTGTACCGGTGCGCACAGAAGGAGCACTCTGATGTTGTCGATTCTGTCCATCTTGCTCGCCGTTACGACCGTCGCGCAGGAATCTGCTGCCCCAGCCGCGCCCGCACGGGCGCGCAGACACCGCCATCCGGCGTGGAGCGCCAGTATGCCGTCGTTCGTGGCGCCGCTCGCGGCGCTCGACGTGGCGACGTCGGCACTAGCGATGGCGGAGCCGAGCCTCTCGATGGTTGCGATGCAGGCGCCGGTGCTGGCCGTGCTCGACCAGGCGCTGAGCGCCCCCGCGTTCGCGCTGTCGGTAGCGCCGCTGAGTACGTTCGGCATCGACGACTTCGATGACGAAGAGGAGCCCAGCGAGCCCGACTTCGCGCAGGCGGAGGCCGTGCAAGGCGACGTCGCCGACTCGCTGTACCGTTCCGCGCGTCAGGCATTGAACAACAATCAGTATCAGCGCGCCGCGGACCTGTTCCGCTCGATCCGCGACAAGTATCCGCGCTCGACCTACGTCCCGAACACCTACTACTGGCAGGCATTCGCGCTCTATCGCTCGGGTTCCGACGACGAGCTGCGCAGTGCTCGTACCGCGTTGCGCGCCCAGGCCGATCGCTATCCCAAGGCGTCCACCCGCCGCGACGCGGAAGTGTTGCTGCGCCGGGTGCAGGGCGAGTTGGCGCGGCAGGGGGATGAGGAGGCTATGCGGGCGATCGGCGCGGACGTCGACGCGATCGCTCCACCGGGCGGCGTGATCGCCGCGACACCACCGGTGGGGCCTGTGCCGGCCATCGCGCCGGCGCCGGGGGGCCACTACCGGCTGAACGACGCCTCGTGCGACGACGAGGACGACGTCCGGATCGCAGCCCTCAACGCGGTCCTGCAGATGGACGCCGACCGGGCGGTGCCGCTGCTGAAGACCGTGTTGGCGCGGCGCGACGAAGGCTCCGCCTGTCTGCGCCGCAAGGCCGTATTCCTTGTCTCGCAGAAGCGCAGCGACGAAACATCCCGCATTCTGCTCAACGCAGTCCGGTCGGACCCGGACCAAGAGGTCCGTGAGCAGGCGGTGTTCTGGCTGTCGCAAGTGCCCGGAGACGAAACGGTTGCGGCGCTCGATTCCATCTTACGCGGCTCGACCGATACCGACATTCAGGACAAGGCGATTTTCGCCCTGTCCCAGCATCGCAGCACCCGCGCGGGTGCCATTCTGCGGGCCTATGCGGAGCGCCGGGATGCGCCGGGCGAGCTCCGCGAGAAGACCATTTTCTGGCTGGGACAGAACCGTTCCGCCGACAATGCACAGTTCCTCAAGGATCTGTACAAGAAGCTGGATGACGACGACCTGAAGGAAAAAGTGATCTTCTCGCTCTCGCAGATGGGGGGCACCGACAATTACCGCTGGCTGATGGACATCGCCCTCGATCAACACGAACAGATCGAGATTCGCAAAAAGGCGCTGTTCTGGGCCGGACAGGGAAACAGTGTCGACGTCGCCGATCTGGTCCGCTTGTACGACAGCATGACCGACCGTGAGATGAAGGAGCAGCTGATCTTTGTCTACTCCCAGCGGCGCGAGACGGCGGCGCTCGACAAGCTCTTCGCGATCGGCAAGAACGATCCCGACCGCGAGCTTCGCAAGAAGGCGATCTTCTGGATCGGGCAATCGCGCGACCCGCGGGCGGCGCAGTATCTCCAGGAGCTCATCAACCAATGACGCTGCGCGCGCTGTGCGCCGTGGGCGGTGCGCTGTTGCTGCTGAGCAGCAACGCATCGGCGCAGACACTCGAAAAACGTGTGGCCGCCGCGCCAGATGGCTCGGTGCGGTTCAGCTTCGCCGCGAAGCCCGGGGTGTACGGCAACGGCCGCAACGTGATCAGCTGGGGCTGCGACGATGGGGACTGCCACAACCGTCAGGTCGACAATTACGACGACCACGACGACTGGAATACGCCGTGCGACTCGGGCCCCGTGCGCGTCGCGCTCACCAAGCGCAATGGCGCGATCGCGGATTTGCGCGTCTACGTCGGCGGACAGTGGCGCGTCGGCGACGCCACCGACCTCGGGAGCGTCGGTGCGCGGGATGCCGCGAATTTCCTCCTCGGGCTCGCCAAGCAGGACGCGAGCCGGGCAGCGGAGAAAGCCATCTTTGCGGCAATGTTGGCCGACAGCGTGACTCTCTGGCCTGATCTGCTGAAAATCGCGCGCGAGGCCGACATCTCGCGCAAAGTCCGGCGCTCGGCCGTCTTCTGGCTGGGACAGGCCGCGGGCGACGCGGCGACGCGTGGCTTGACCGAGCTCGTGGATGATCGCGGCACCGACCGCGAGGTGCGCGAGTCGGCCGTATTCGCGTTGTCGCAACGCCCCCGGGACGAAGGTGTGCCGGCACTCATCCGCATCGCCAAGGAAAACCCCGACCCCGAGCTGCGCCGCAAGGCCATCTTCTGGCTCGGCCAGTCGGACGATCCGCGCGCGCTCTCGCTGTTCGAGGAGTTGCTGACCCGCCCCTGAGTATCTTGTGGTATGCCCTTCTGGACCGGACGGCGCGCCCTCAGCGGGATCCTGCTGGCCGTACTACTCATCGGCGTGACCTGGGCGGCGGTCGTGGTTACAGTTGCCGTACGCGCCGCTCGTGACGAAGCCAGCGCGGCCGATGCGATCGCAGTCCTCGGCGCTGCTCAGTACAATGGTCGGCCATCTCCGGTGTTTCGTGCCCGCCTCGATCACGCTGCCGCGCTGTATCAACGCGGCTTGGCCCCCGTTGTCCTCGTAACCGGTGGCGTGGGCGCGCGCGACACGCTCAACGAGGCAATCGTCGGGCGCGACTACCTGGTGAGGCAGGGCCTCCCGGCGGAGGCGGTGGTGCCCTTGCCCGGCGGCGAGGACACTTTCAGCTCGATCGACCAGGTGCGCCGCTGGTTCGCGGGTCGGGACAGCCGCCGCGTGTTGTTGGTCAGCGATGGGTTCCACATGCTTCGGCTGCACATCATCGCTACACGGCTCGGCCTCGTTGCGTATACGTCGCCCGCCACCGCATCCCCGATTCACGCCAGTCCCCGCCGCAATACCGGCTACCTGTTCGCGGAGGGATTCAAAGTCCCCTTTACGTGGCTGTTCCAGCGCTAGCAAAGGAGTAGTGGATGCAGCTCGCCAGTAACCGTATTCACACCGGGCGGGTCATAAACGTGGATGTGGACACGGTGCGCTTTCCCGACGGCTCCACCGGGGAGCTCGACATGATCCGTCATCCGGGAGCGGCGGCAGTGTTGCCGTTCGCATCAGACCCCGCCGGCCCAGATCCCACAGTGCTCTTGATTCAGCAGTACCGCTACGCTGCAAATGGCCCTCTGATCGAGATTCCAGCCGGACGCCTCGATCCGGGTGAGGAACCGCAGGCCTGCGCGTACCGTGAACTGCTCGAGGAAGTGGGTGTGAAAGCGGGCAGGTTGGAGCGTCTGACGACCATATGGACGACGCCCGGCTTCACCGACGAGCGAATTCACCTGTTTTGGGCCAGCGAGCTCACGGCGGGCACGCACGCCAGAGAGCCGGATGAGTTCATTGAGGTGATTCCGAAGCCGCTTTCTGAGGCACTGACCTTAGTGCGCGAGGGGGGTATTAGTGATGCAAAGACGGTCCTCTCCCTGCTTTACGTCGCTGGCTTCATCCTAGAGCATTAGTTCCTTCCCTCCTCGGATCTAGATCGAATGTGGAATTGTGCCGTCCTCAGGCTGAGACAATATTCCCATTTCGCAGTCCGCTGCGAATCGAAAGTGATTGCAGTGTAAGGGGTTACTCCACCAGCCGGGAGGGCACGATTCGTGCCGAATGCTCACACCGTAAGTCAGCGCAGAGTTTTCCCCGTTGTTTCGGCGAGAAACGCAACAAGGGCACCAATGCGCACCACGTTGAAGCATCCGACACCGGCCTTGGATTCCCAGCGCGCTTTGCAACGCGAAGCGCTGCACGAGCTGGACGACGGCCAAGTGGTCATGCGCCACCTGGCAGGCGAGGGGCAGGCGTTTGGCGCCTTGGTAGATCGCTACCAGACTCGGCTGCTCAATTTCGTGAACCGGACCATTGGCGACCGGGAACGGGCCGAGGACCTCGTGCAAGAGGTCTTCATCCGCGTGTTCCGTCACCTGCACCGGTTCGATCAGACCAAGAAATTCTCGACGTGGATCTACACGATCGCGTCGAATCTCGCGAAAAACGAGTTGCGCAATCGCAGTCGCAATCCCTTAGTGCTCTTTCAAACGATCAAGAAAAACTGGGAAGCCGATCATCGGCCGCTGCAGTTCGAGGACACGACCGCGCGTCCCGACGATCTGTACCGCAAACGGTTCTTGAAGGATGCGGTGGACCAATGCGTTCACCGGCTGCCCGAACACCACCGGGAGGTGTTCGTTCTCCGGGAGCTGGAAGGCAAGAGTTACCAGGAGATCGCGGAAATCACCGGGTGCAATTTGGGGACCGTGAAGAGCCGGCTGAATAGGGCACGAAACAGCTTCGCCCAGCTCATCGGCCCAATCCTCGTTTAGTTGCGTCTCTCGACTTAACCCGGCCGCGGAACTCCCCGTGGCCGGGAGTGGTACATTTCCCTCATGCATTGCGCAGAATTCCTGGACCGGCACAGCGATTACCGGGATGGGCTGATAACTGCTCCCCGTGAGCTCCGGCGCTTTGCGCGACATCTGGCACTCTGTCTGACGTGCCGCCGCTACGACACGACGGTCCGCCACGCTGTTCAGGTCCTCCATTCCGCTGCGCCCATCACCCCTTCACCCGATTTTCGTCAGCGACTTGACGCGCGCATCGCTGTCGAGCGCCGTCGCGTGCCGCGGCCACCGGCCCGATCGGGCCTCTCCGCCACCATGCTGGTGCTCGCGGCGGTGACCTTGTTCGTCTTCGAGGTGGTACAGCGGCCACAAGGGCGAAAAGCGACGCCGTTGCCGCCGGTCGCGTTCCCCAAACCGGTAGCAAATGCCGCGTTGCCCTTCGTGTCGTTTCAAGATCCGCGCGCGAGCGTCGTCAACGGTAATCCGTATCCATACGGGACCGCGCTCGTGCAGCCCCCTACCATCATTTCCAGCCCGTAGCAGCGAGCCGTTAGCAGATTCGCGGCCTTTCTCGGGGCACGAGGGCGCGGTAACTTCGCCGTATGGCGGCGCTCACCCTCGACGCGCTTCTTCGCGGTTTGAAGAAGGGCGCTCGCGTTCCTGACCCTGTCTATCTGTTGTACGGCGACGAAGATGTCCTCAAGGAGGAGGCGTTACGGGCGCTGTCGGACGCCGCCGTGGGTACGAACCGAGATTTCAATCTGGACGTCCGTTTCGCCTCTGATCTGACCCCCGAATCGTTTAACGCCCTCGTGAACACGCCTCCGATGCTGGCGGAGCGGCGCGCGGTGGTGCTGCGCGGAGTCGAGCAGCTCAGCAAACGAAAGACGAAGCTGCGCGAAGAACTGGTCCGCTACCTCTCCGCATCCAACCCGACCACGATGCTTGTGATGGTTGTCGCGGCAGGCGAAGACCCCGAAGCGGAACTTGTGCGTGCCGCGACCGCCGTCGACCTGAAGCCCCTGTCGGCCGAGCGGATCCCCCGCTGGGTCGAGCATTATGCCAAGACATTGGAGCTGACGATCGCCGAGGAGGCCACCACGCTGCTCGTTGCCGCCGTGGGCGGTGACCTGAGTACGCTGGCCCGCGAGCTCGAGAAGCTCGCGTCGTTCACGAGGGGAACGGGTCGCGCTGTGACGGCGGACGACGTGACGAGCCTGGTGGGGGTGCGGCGTGGCGAGACCATTAACGATCTGATCGAGGCGGGCTTGCAACGGGAAGGCGCGCGCGCGGCCCAGCTGGTCGCGCCGGTCCTCGAGCAGGCGGGGATGAGCGGGGTGAAAGTTCTGTCGCTGCTCGGCACGCATCTCGTGGGGACCCTAGTAGCGCGCATCGAACGCGATCGCGGCGCCAAGGGTGCCCGTCTCGTCGACGCGGTCTTCCGGCAGATGCTGGCGGCGCGGCCCTATGGCTTGCGCAACTATAAGGAGGAAGCAGCGCGCTGGAGCACGTGGAGCGAGCGATGGAGCGTGACCGACCTTCGCGCTGCCTTGCGCGCCGCGCTGGCAGCGGACAATGCGCTGAAAACCGCCACCGTGTCCGACGACCGGGGAATCGTGACGCAGCTGGTACTGGGTTTTGCCGTGATGCAGCGGGGGGCGGCGTGAAACCGGCGGTGAGGCGGATGTGCGGTTGGGCGGTTGGGGCCCTCTTCCTTTTAACCGCCAATCCGCCCGACCGCCTGACCGCCCAGACCGACGCCCGCCTCGTCGAAGCGTTGCGACTCGCGCAGTCCGGGCAGGTCGATTCCGGTCGAGCGGTGGTGCGGCGCGTACTGGCGATGCTGTCGCCCACCGATTCCGTGTACCCTCAGGCGCTGCTCGCAGCCGCCAAGATTGCGCCGGACGCGCAGACGGTGGCCTCGAATCTCAACCGCATCACTGTCGAATACGGGTCCGGTCCCTGGGCCGATGATGCCCTGTTGCTGCTCACCCAGCTGTACTTCGCGCAACGCGACCCGGCGCAGACAGTGCAGGTGGCGGAACGCCTGAATCGCGATTATCCCGACTCGCCGCTGCGCGCCCGCGCGAATTTCTCGGCGGGGCGCGCCTACTTCGAGCTGAAAAACGAGACGCGGGGCTGCGAGCTGATTCAGCAATCACTGGACGGGTCGGGCGACGACGTTGAATTCAAGAATCAGGTGAGCTTCTACGCGTCACGGTGCAGTCCCGGGACAGCAACGACACCCACGACCTCCCCGGCCCCGGCCCAGTCGGCGGACACGACGGCCCGAACGTCCACGCCCCCGTCGCCGGCGAGCCGCACATACGCCGTCCAGGTCCTGGCGGTCAAAAGTGCCGCGCAGGTCGACGACATGTTGACGCGGCTCAAGGTGATGGGCTTTGACGCGCGCGTCGTGCGCGATTCGGTGGGGTTCTTCAAAGTGCGTGTCGGCCACTACGCGACGCGCGACGAAGCGGTCCGGACCCAACAGCGGTTGCGCACGCGGGTGGGTGGGCAGCCGTTCGTGGTGGAAGAGCCGTGACCGCCGCAACCGAAACGCCCGTCATGCAGCAGTACCGCGACATCAAATCACGCCATCCGCATGCCATCCTGTTTTTCCGGATGGGCGACTTCTACGAAATGTTCGAGGACGACGCGAAGCTCGCCGCGCGCGAGCTGGGGCTCACCCTCACCTCGCGGAACAACGGCGGCGCGGAGGAAGTCCCGCTCGCCGGCGTGCCGGTCAAGGCCGCGACTGATTATTTGCGTCGCTTGATCGCGAAAGGGCACTGCGTCGCGATCTGCGAGCAGATCGAGGATCCGAAGCTCGCCAAGGGCGTGGTGCGCCGTGCGGTCGTCGAAACGGTCACACCCGGCACGGTGCTGACCGATGACTGGCTGATCCGCAATCGCAACAACTACATCATCGCGCTCGGACCGTTCGGGAGCGTGACGGGCATTGCCGCGCTCGACCTTACGACGGGGGAGTTGACGCTCGAGATCGTACCCGCCGGGGACATTGAGCCCGCGCTCGCGCGCTACGAAGCGCGAGAGCTGGTCGTTCCCGCAGGCGCGGCCCTTGCCGGGCGCGAGCCGCAAATAACGATCACCGAGCGCGAGACCTGGGAATTCGATGCCGAGCTCGCGCGTGAAGACCTGATGCGGACGTATGCCGTCGCTTCCCTGGATGGGCTCGGATTTGGCGCGGATGACCAGCCGGCCCTGGGTGCGGCCGGGGCGCTGCTGCGGTACGTGCGCGAGCTGAAGCCCGGCGGTCTGCCGCATCTCGCGCATCCCGTGATCGTGCGTTGCAGCGACGTGTTGCCACTCGATGAGATGACGCGCCGCAATCTCGAGCTGGTCGAGCCACTGCGCGCCGGCGCTGAAGGCGCCACGCTGCTCGCAGTCATCGACCGCACGCTGACGCCAATGGGCGGACGACTGCTGCGCCGGTGGCTCCTGGCACCCCTCGTGAATACCGCCGCCATCAATACGCGGCTCGACGCCGTGCAGCTGATGCTCCAGGACGGTCGCGGCCGCGCCCGGCTGCGCGAGGCACTCGATGGCGTACGCGACTTGGAGCGTCTCGCCGGACGGGCCGCGCTGGGCCGCGCTACGCCGCGCGAACTGGGCGCGTTGCGCGACTCGATTCTGCGCCTTCCCGATGTCGCGGGTGCGCTCGGCGGACTGGAAGGCGATATCCCGGCACCCAGCCTCGACCTGCTGACCGAACTCGGCGATGAGCTGGCCCGGGCGCTGGTGGAACGTCCTCCGGCGCAGCTCGACGATGGCGATGCCATCCGTTCCAGCTACGACCCGGAGCTCGATGATCTGAAGGCCGCGCGCGACGGCGGTAAGCAGTACATCGCCGCGCTGCAGAACCGCGAACGCGAGCGCACCGGCATCACGTCACTCAAAGTCGGTTTCAACAGGGTGTTCGGCTACTACCTCGAGGTCACGCACGCGCATCGCGAGCGCATTCCCACTGACTACGAACGCCGTCAGACGCTCACAGGCGCCGAGCGCTACGTCACGCCGGAGCTCAAAGAGTACGAAGTCAAGGTGCTCGGCGCGGAAGAGCGGATCGCGGCGCGCGAAGCGGACCTCATCGATCAGCTGCGGCGCCTCGTGGGTACGGCGATCGCTAGGATCCAGGCGAGCGCCGCGCTGCTGGCCCAGCTCGATGTCTGGTCCGCGCTCGCCGAGGTCGCTGAGCACGAGCGATACGTACGACCCACCGTGACGACGGAGTTCACGCTCGATCTCGAGGATTGCCGCCATCCCGTGGTTGAGCGGATGATGGCCCGCGAAGCATTCATTCCCAACGACGTAAAGCTCGATGACGCCGGCCGCGTGGTGCTCCTGACGGGCCCCAACATGGCGGGAAAGTCCACGCTGCTCCGCCAAGTCGGGCTCTCCGTCGTGCTCGCGCAGATCGGCTCGTTCGTGCCGTGCCGCCGCGCCACAATCGGCGTCGTGGATCGACTGTTCACCCGCGTCGGCGCATCCGACAATCTGGTGCGCGGCCAATCGACGTTCATGGTCGAGATGAGCGAGACCAGCGCCATCCTGCACGCCGCGACGGAGCGAAGCCTCGTGCTGCTGGACGAGATCGGACGCGGCACGTCGACCTACGACGGCGTGGCGATCGCGTGGGCGGTCACCGAGTGCCTCCATAACACGATCGGCTGCAAGACGATTTTCGCCACGCACTATCACGAGCTGACACAGCTCACCGAAGAGCTGGAGCACGTGCGCAACTTCAACGTCGCGGTCCGCGAGGTCGGCGAGACCATCGTCTTTCTGCACCGGCTGGAGCCGGGTGGCGCGGACCGTTCCTACGGAATTCACGTCGGCCGGCTGGCCGGTCTGCCCGCGGATGTGGTGACGCGTGCCTGGCAGGTGCTCAAACTGCTCGAGGCGGGCCATCACGTGGCGAAGCAGCGTGCACCGTTACCACTCGATGCGACGCAGCTCGGTCTGTTCGGCGCGTCGGCTCCCGATCCGCTTCTGCTCGAGTTGGACGGGCTCGATGTCAACAGCTTGTCGCCGCTCGAGGCGCTCAATCGGCTCGCGGCGTGGCAGCAACGGCGCAAGGATGGAGGATCGTGAAAGCGCTCATCACAGCGGTGCTCCTGGGCGCGGTCGCGTGCCGGGGATCGGCACCGCAGCCGGATACGCAGGCGACCCAGGCGGACGCGCCACCGGAGTCTGAGGCGCCGGTCGCGCTCAATCCTGATGTGCCGATCGCGTATCCGCCGGCGTTATTCGACGCAAAAATCGAAGGCGACGTAACGCTGCGGTTGTTCGTCGATTCTACGGGCAAGCTGATCGCGGACTCGACGCGGGTGGCGGAGCCGAGCGGTTATCCGGCACTCGATTCGGCCGCCCTCGCCGGATCGGCGGCATTGCACTTTGCGCCGGCCAAGCGGCACGGCGTTCCAGTGGCGACTGCGTTCCTGCAACCGGTGGAATTCCGGCAGGTGGGAACGACGCGCACCGGAACGGTCGTGTTGCCGCCACCGCCGGCGCCAACTCCCGTTCCCCCACCAGCCGCCGCCCCTCCTCCCTCGACTCGGCCTCGGCCGCGGCCGCCGGTCGTCCGGCCCGCTCCGGATAGCGTGCGCGCGGATACAACGCGGCCGGCCGACACCACGAAAGCTCGTACGGATAGTGGACCGCCCCCAACACACTAAGCCGTACGGCGACGTCCTCGAGACGATCGGTTGGACTCCCCTGATCCGCCTCAACAAGGTGACGCGCGGAATCCGGACGCCGGTCTATGCGAAAGCGGAGTTCTTCAACCCCGGCGGATCGGTGAAGGACCGCATCGGGTTGGCGATGATCGAAGCGGCCGAGCGCGCCGGGACGCTGAAGCCCGGGGGCTTGATCGTGGAAGCGACGTCAGGAAACACCGGTGTCGGTCTGGCCATCGCGGCGGCGGTGAAGGGGTACCGTTGCATCTTCACGATGCCGGACAAGATGTCGCAGGAAAAAGCGCGGCTGTTGCGCGCCCTGGGAGCCGAAGTCATCATCACGCCCACCGCCGTCCCGCCCGATCATCCCGACAACTACATAATGAAGGGCCGCGCCATCGCAGCATCGCACGACAACGCAATCTTTGCCGACCAGCATTACAACCCCGTGAATCCCGAAGTGCACTACCACACGACGGGCCCAGAGATCTGGGAGCAGACCAGTGGCGCGATCACCCACTTCGTCTGCGCGCCGGGAACTGGAGGGACGGTCAGCGGGGCGGGCAAATTCCTGAAAGAGCAGAACCCGAAAATTCGCGTCGTCGCGGGCGACCCGGTGGGGTCGATCTACACCGACTACGCGAAGACCCGCACAAAGAGCGACGGCGCGCCGTACAAGGTCGAGGGCATCGGCGGCGACAAGATTCCCACGTCGCTGCATTGGGACGTGATCGACGAGTGGGTGGTGGTGAGCGATAAGGACGCGATGCAGATGGCGCGCCGCCTCGCCAAGGAAGAAGGACTGTTTGTGGGCGGCTCGACCGGCGTGAACGTTGTGGCCGCGTTGGAAGTGGCGCGGCGCCTCGACGATCCCAAGGCCCTGGTCGTGACGGTGTTGGCGGACACCGGCGAGCGCTACCTCACCAAGGTCTATAATGAAGAGTGGCTGCGCGAGAATCAGCTCATCGATGATGAGCGACCCACGGTGGGCCGGCTCGTGGCTTCGAAGAACAACGATTCCCCGCAGCTGCTGCATGTGGCGCCCGAGGCGTCCGTCCGCCAAGCACTGAATCTGATGAGCACGTACAACGTGTCGCAGCTCCCGGTGCTCGACGGCGGCGACGGCGTCGGCGCCATTTCCGAGCAGGCGCTCATGGCGCGCGCCATTGGCCAGCCGAAGATCCTCGACAGCGCGGTGCGCGAAGTGATGGACCCGCCGTTCCCGGTGGTGGACGAGGAGTCGCCCGTGGCGCTCCTCACCACGCTGCTGTCGCGCACCACTCCCGCGGCGCTGGTGCGACGCGACGGCAAGGTGGTCGGCATCGTCACACGCTACGATTTGCTGCACCAGCTCGCGGGTATTCGCTGATGCGTATCGCCCTCCTGACCGGCGGCGCAACCTCGGAGCGCGCCGTCGCCTTTGCAAGCGCGGCCCAGATCGTTGCTGCGCTGCGCGCCCGCAAGCACGATGTGCGCGTGGTCGATCTCGCCGGCGGCGTACTGGACGAGCGCGGCGAAGCCGAATTCCTGGGAACGGCCGTCGGCACCGCCCCCCCAGCGGTCGAAGCGCTCGCCGAGCGGCAGCGTCAGATGCTGTCGGAGGGCCTGGGCGAGCTGGATGCGGTGCGCAGTGCCGAGGTCGTCTTTCTGGCGGTCCACGGCGGCGCGTTGGAAGGTGGGACGCTGCAGGCGGTGCTCGACGTCATCGCCGTCCCGTACACCGGCAGCGGGCCGCTTGCCAGCGCGCTCGCCATGGACAAGGACCTGTCCAAGCGCCTCTTCCGCGCGACTGGGGTTCCCGTGCCGGCGTGGTTCATGACGCCGGTCGAGGCGGACGACATCAGCACGGCGCTTGGCTGGCCCGTGATCGTGAAGCCCTCCAAGCAAGGATCATCGGTCGGGATGACGCTCGTGAAGAAGGCCCAGGATTTGGGCACTGCGGTGAAGCTGGCGTTGCGTTATGACGACGAAGTGATGGCCGAGCAATTCATACCGGGCCGTGAGCTGACGGTAGGCATACTGGGCGATGTGCCGCTGCCGGTGGGCGAAATCGTTCCGAAGCACGAGTTGTTCGATTACGAAACCAAGTATACGCCCGGCATGTCGGACGAGACGTTTCCCGCGCGCATCGATATCGTGCTCGCCCGACAATTGCAGGAATACGCGATGATGGCGCACCGCGCGCTCAAGCTGAGCGGCTACTCGCGGATCGACTTCCGGGTGACGCCAGAGGGAGACATCTTCTGTCTGGAGGCCAATTCCCTGCCGGGTATGACCCGCACCAGTCTGTATCCGCAGGCCGCGCAAGCGGCGGGCATCCCCTTTCCCGAGTTGTGTGAGCGTATCGCGCGCTTGGCCCGGAACAACCGGACGGGACAAGGGGGATTACAAGAAGGATAGACCGAGGAAATGATGGGCCCGCAACGGATGTACAGTCTGACCTTATGGGTGCGACGCCTGCTCGTCGCCAACCTGCTCGTCTTCCTTATTCAGAAGACGCTCTTGATCGACCCGAGCTTTTTGACCGCGCTGGGGTTCGATCCGATGCACGCCTGGGAACGGCCGTGGACCTTCGTCACGTACATGTTCCTCCATGTCAACCTGCCGCATCTCGCCTTCAACATGGTCATGCTGTTCATGTTCGGGGGGTCGGTCGAGGAGCGGATGGGTGGCAGGATGTTCCTCCTCTATTATCTGCTCTGCGGGCTGGGCGGCGCGGCGCTCTCCTTCCTACTGATGCAATGGGCGCCGGTCGGACTGATCCTAGGCGCATCAGGAGCGATCCTGGGCGTCACCGTCGCGTTCGCGTGGTACTGGCCGCAGCATCCGGTCGTCGTGTTCCCGCTCCCTGATCCGATTCCGGCTCGGTGGCTGGTGACCGCGCTTGTCGCGTTCGACCTCGTGCTGGCATGGGCCGGCGCGCTTACGCATGCAGGCGTCAGTGATTCGGTAGCCCATCTGGCCCATTTGGGCGGCGTGGCGGCCGGCCTCCTCTACTTGAAGGCGGAGGATTGGCGCGCCACGCGCGGCGAGGGCCGGCCACGGTCGCGTCTCGAGTCGAGCGTGCTGGTCAGCCAAGCTCCGCGCGTGAGCCGCAGCGGCGGCATCCCGCCTTCATCGCAACGCACGAAACGGAGTACCACCGATCCCCATGCCAATGCCGAGATCGATCGCGTGCTGGACAAGATCATTGCGAGCGGCGTGGAGAGCCTGACGCCCGCCGAGCGCCAGTTCCTCGCCGAAATCAGCCGCAGGCTGCGGACTCCCCCCAAATCGTGATCCCATGATCGCCCTGGCGGTCGTGGCGCTCGTACTACAGATCCCCGCGCGCACCGATTCCCTGCTCGCAGCGGGCCGCGCCCATTTCGCCGGGCGCCTGGTGGGCCGGTACGCCGCGCTCGCGGCCTTCCGCGCCGCGAGTCGTCTCGCGCCCAACGATCCGGAGCCGCTGTACTGGCAGATGAAGGTCGGTTTTTACCTCGGCAGTGATGAAGGAGATGGTATCGCGCGGCAGGCGATTCTTCGCATTCTGACACTTGACCCGGAGTATGCCGACGTCTGGGACCGGTTTCATGAACTCTACCAGAGTCCCGACGTTTGGCGCCGGGCGGAGCGTGCCCTCGCCGCACACCCCACCGACCCGCGGGCCTTGGAGTTTCGCGCGGGACTTGCGATCGCACTGGAGCAGCCGCAGCGAGCGGATTCACTCCTCGAGCGGCTGGTCCAGCTTCGCGAGCCTGCTGTGGGGAGCACCATGCTGCGCGCCGAGGCCGCTTTTCTCGCTGGAAACGACAGTGCCGGGGAGCGGTGGTATGCCGCGGCGCTGGCCCACGCCGATGCGGACACGAGCGGCGCGTTGTGGGATCGGGTGTGGATGATCGGGAGTCCGCAGGAAGCGGCGGAGTACGAAGCAACGCCTATGGAAGGCCGGAGAGCATTCTTTGAACGATTCTGGGCGCGCCGCGATCCCAATTTGCTGACCGCGGGCAACGAGCGCCTCGGCGAGCATTTTCGCCGCTTCGCGTACGCGCGACGCTATTTTCGCCTGCTGCACCCGCTGAATCTCTATCACCGCTCCGCGGTGTACCGGACGCTGGTGCTTTCGTTTGACCGCAGTTTCGCAGAGGAGAATGCCCTGCATCCCGGGGAACCGTACGCAGGCGCCGATAATGACAAAACGTTTGCGCCGGGCGAGGGGACCGCGTCCGCGCTCGCGGGAGTCGACGCGCGCGGGCTCATCTATCTGCGGCACGGCACGCCGGACCGACTGCTGCGAGGCACATTCGATCCGTTGCATCCGTTCGACGAGCGCGGCGATCCACTGGACGTTGAAGGTTGGCTGTACCACACGGCCGACGGGGGCACGCTCACGCTTGGCTTCAAACGCGGCACATCCCCCGGCGCCGGCGACTTCGTGTTCATGCCGTCCAATCGGCGTCAGACCGCGAGCACGCGTCTTGCGTTACGCACGGACCGCTCGGCGCTGCCGGCCCCGCTTGCGCCGCGCGTGTGGTCGGCGGCATTCCGCAGTGCGGAGGTGGGTCGCACCGACATGTACTACCGCGTCAACGGCGATACCGCTGCAGCAGCACTGTGGGATGCATTCGGTCACACCCAATCGCTCCCCGCACGCGGGTCGAATTTGCTGCGGCTCACCGTGCCCCCGGGCGATTACGATCTAGGACTCGACGTCGACTCTGCAGGTGTCCTGGGCCGGCTGCGGCGTGGTGTCGCAATACCAGGTTTCTCTCCCGAGGAGCTGAGTCTCTCGAGTCTGTTGATTGCTCCTTCATCTGAGCTGCTCGATCGCGAGACGACACTGCGTCGCATGCCGCTCGACCTCGGGTATTCCGCGGGTGGGCCGCTCGCCTCGTTCGTCGAAATCTATGGACTGGCGTTAGGCGGCGACGCCCGCACGCGCTATCGACTGGCATACTCCTTCGCGCCGGTGCGCGCGTTTCCCGCGCGCCTCTTCAGCGGTTCACGTCCTGTCGTGTTCGAGTTCGATCGCGAAGGGACGAGCAGCACGGCGATCGAGCAGCTCATCATCGAGCCGGGACGCGTGCCGGCGGGACGGTATCGTGTCACGCTGGTGGTGACCGACCGTACCAGAAATGTCAAGTCGGAGTCGGCCGCGCTCGAGATTGATATCCGCTGATTGCCTTCCCAGATTTGGGCCGCAACCAGCGCCATGCTCGTCAATCTCATTCCAGAATTTCTCGCCACGCTTTCCGCGCCGAATCCCTCGGCGGCATACCACGAGTACTTCGATCATCATCGTCCCGTGTTGACCGCGTACTGGCACAACTACGTCATCGATCCGGAATCGCCGCATGCCGCGCCGATCGTCGCGTCGGCGTTGCATGCCGATCGATCCGACTTGAGGCGCCTCCTCGAGCACGTGGACGTTGTGGGCGTCGCGGAGGAGGCGTTGCGGCGCGCCACGGAGCTGCTCGAAGCGGACTGTCCCGTCGATCTGTATTTGATGGTCGGCGTCGGCGCCGCGAACGCGGGCGAGCTCGTCGTCGCCGGGCGCGGCGTCGCGTTCGTATGCCTCGAGCACTTTACGGGCCGCGCCAACGCGCAGACCTACGGCATGGGGCTCGCGCCGAATCTCCTGCCGCTGTGGATCGCGCATGAAGTCGCACACGCGCTCCGCTATACCTCCCCCTCGAGCCGCGCCGCCATGCGGCGCTTCGTCGGCGAGCTCGGCGGTTATTACGACGGCTGGGAAATGGGCTCGCGGGCAACGCTGCGCGAGCTGGTCGTGAACGAGGGTGTCGCGATCGCGGCGTCGCAGGCGGTCGCACCCGGCTTCGAGCCATGGGAATACTTCGGCTACAATCGGCGCCAATACCGCCGGCTGCGCGAGCTCGATGCGTTCCTGCGTCGCGCCTCCGCGAGCGACCTCGACACGACGGGACTGGGCCTGCGGCTCCGCTACCTGTCGGGCGGCATGAGCCCGTCAGCCCGCCTCCTGGCGGGCAAGGTCCTGCCCGAGCGGTCGGGATACTATCTGGGCCTGCGCCTGGTAGAGAACTACTTCGCCGAGCACGGTGCGGCGTCGACCATCCGCGCCGCTGCCGAAGAGCTGCGCC
>JBHEMG010000009.1:0-19663 GCA_046262715.1 Gemmatimonadales bacterium | reverse complement strand
GGCCACGATGACCGTCGCGATAAACGATCCGCAGATCACCTGGGCCACCTACAAGGTGGGGCAGTACCTCGTGCCCTGGACCGATCAGGCGGCGGCACGGACGTCCGTTCGCTACGAGCGCCGGCTGGAGCTGGCGATGGAAGGTCAACGGTTCTTCGATCTGCGGCGCTATGGGATCGATACGGCGACCGCGACGATCAACACGTATCTGACGGAAGAGAAGACGCGGAGAGGATACAAGACGGCGCAGCTGCCGTTCGCTCCGCGGAATATGCTCTATCCGATCCCACCGAACGAGATCGACTTGAGCAAGGTGGGAACGCAGTCGATGCTGACGCAGAACCCCGGCTGGTAAAAGCCGTTTAGCGGGGCAGGACCGAGAAGGCCGACAGGGAGTCGCCGTGGTTCGCCACGAGCACGGCGCTCCCTGTCGGCGTTTTTACGAGCACGAGTCCCGTGACATCGCGCGGCGCGAGAAAGCCGCTTTGCGCGGGTGGGACCGCCGCGAAATGCCCGTGCCCGTCGCCCTTCAGCCATAGCCCGTTGCCGGCATCGGCGCGCGGGGTGTTGGGCTCGGTGTCGAACAGATTCCCCGCCACGATCAGATCGAGGTTGCCGTCGCCGTCCACGTCGTGCACCACGATGCCCCGCACGGCCGATATCTGCGCGAGATTGGGCAGCGCGGCCGTGGCGAAGGTCCCATCTCCCCGGTTCTGCAGATAGAGGCTCGCGAGCGTGTCCACCTCGTAGTGCAGCGCGCGCGGCAGCTGTTCGGCGCCCAGCACGCGGCTCACATCCGCTTCGGAATAGGCGGCGTAGGTGGGAAACCTGAGTCCGACGGTATAGATCGACTGACCCAGCGTGGCCCGTCCCGCGAGCGGGTAGTCGCGCCCGCCCAACCGCGTGGTGAGCACGATGTCGGTCACTTGGTTGCCGGTGAAGTTGGACGCATACACGCCGAGCGGCGCGGCGCGTGAAGCGCTGTAGCTATGGTTCAGACCGAGATTCCCCGCGATCAGATCGATGTGCCCGTCACCGTTGAAGTCGCCGGCGGCGAGCCGGTACCACCAACCCCGCAGTGGGGGAAGGCCGCGTGCCGCGGTGACGTCGCGCAGCCGCGCGCCATCGTTCTTGAAGAAGCGCAGCGGCATCCATTGTCCCGCCGTGACGAGATCCGGGCGGCCGTCGCCGTCGAAGTCGGTCCACACGGCGTCGGTGACCATCCCGACGGGGCGCGCGAGCTCGGGTGCCACGGAGTCGGTGACGTCAGTGAAGCGGGTGCCGTCGTTGCGCAGCAGGTAGCTGCGTGCCGGATAGGGATAATTGCGCGGTACGAGGCGTCCGCCCACGAAAAGATCGGGCCGGCCGTCGCCATTGAAATCGCCGACCGCGACCGTCGCGGTGCTCGTGAGCATGATCGGAAGCGCGGCGCTGTCGCGCGCAAAGCGGCCCTTGCCGCGATTGAGGTAGAGCCGGTCCTGCAGCAGGCGTGACGCGGGGGCGAGCTGATAGCCGCCGCTTGCCACGTAGAGATCGAGCCGGCCGTCGCCATTCGCGTCCAGGAACGCCGCGCCCCAGTCCTCGTACCGTCCTTCGTCGTGCCACGATTCCACAAAGCCGCCGCGCGCCGTCTGCAGAAACACCGTGCCGCCCACGAACACGTCATCGAGCCCGTCACCGTTGACATCGCCCACCGCCAGCGCCGGACCCTGCGCCGACGGCTGATCGGGCAACAATGGCTGGATCGCGAAATCCACCGCGTTCGATTGCGGTTGCGCGTAGCGAGGTGGACGCATGCGCGCGAACCGGAGAGTGCGGGTCACGGCGGGCTTCGCCGGGCGGGTCGCGCGCTTCTGGTCGAGCACTACCTGCCGGTCGGCGGGAAGGTTCGTCACCACCTGTACGCGACCGTCCGGCCACGACACCGTCACGGTATCCACGCGCGTGGCCGCGCCGAGTCCAACGTGCAGCCGGTCGTCCACTGTGGACATGTAGCCGCGATAGGGTGACTGGTAGAGGAATTGACGCTGCCCGCCCGCGACGACCGTCACCAACGCGCCGATGCCGCGTACGTTCGGCGCCGTGCCCTGCAGTGCGATCCGCAGATAATGGCCGGCGGTCGTGCCGACGTTCTCGTAGACGGCCGCGGGTGCGTCGAGATTATTCACGACGAGATCGAGCCGGCCGTCATTGTTCAAGTCGGCGTACGCCGCGCCGTACGAGAAGCCGGACCGCTCCATTCCCCACGCCGCGCTCGAATCGTCAAACGTGAAATCGCCGTTGTTGCGGAACAGGTAATTGGGGACGTCGTAGCTGTGCAGATCGCGCAGCAAGTCGAGCGCGCGTCGATGGTGCCCGGCGCGCCGCGCCGCATACACACCGATCTGATAATCGAGGTCGTTCACGGCCTTGGGATAACCGTTCGTGATGACGATGTCTTTGAAGCCGTCGTTGTCGAGGTCCGCAAAGAGCGCGCTCCAGCTCCAGTCGGTGTACGCGATGCCCGCCATCCGGCCGATCTCGCTGAACACCACGCTATCGGCCACGCCATTGTTGAGCTGCAGCGCATTGAGGTCGTAATCCACGCGCAGCCCGTTCTGCCGCCATTCGACGAGATTGCCGTAGTTCAAAAAACCGCTCATCCGCTGCCGTGCCGCCAACGCGTGCGGCATCATGTCGGCCTGGAGGATGTCGGGACGGCCGTCGTTATTGAAATCGGCGATATCCACGCCCATGCCGGCGTAGCTCGTGTGCTTCAGCGCAGCGCTGGCGTGGTCGCGGAAGGTGCCATCACGCTGGTTCACGTACAGCACGTCGTTGGGATTGATGTCGTTGGAGACGTAGATGTCGGGCCAGCCGTCGAGATTCACGTCGGCGATGGCGACGCCAAGGCCGTATCCCACGGTACGCAGAATTCCCGCCTGCGCCGACACGTTGGTAAAGGTGCCGTTACCGTTGTTGCGATAGAGTTGATTGAAATTCTCGGGCAGCGGCGTCCGGATGCCGGACGGCTGCGTCGCGAGCGCGCCGCGGGCGAACTCACGCGGCGAGTTGTTGAGCAGAAACAGGTCGAGGTCGCCGTCGCGGTCGTAGTCGAGAAACGCGGCATGTGTGCTGAAGCCGCTGTCGGCGATGCCGTACCGCGCCGCCGCCTCGGTGAAGGTCCGATTGCCGTTATTGACGAAGAGCCGGTTGGCGCGTTGCGCCGGCGTGGACGTCTCCGGGCCGGAGACGCACACGTAAATGTCGAGGAAGCCATCGGCGTTGACGTCCACGAGGCTGACGCCGGTCGCCCACCCCGTGGTCGTCACGCCGGCCGCTTGCGTGATATCCTCGAACCGCATGTTGCCCGTATTGCGGTACAGGCGGCTCGACACCTGATTGCCCGCAAAGAAGACATCGGGCAGGCCGTCATTGTCGATGTCCCCCACGCCCACCCCCGCGCCGTTGTACACGTAAATCTCGATTTGCGGGTTGAGCGAGTCGCTGGTGGTGACGGTGTTGGTGAAGGTGATCCCCGTCTCGCTCGGCGGGCGCTGGACAAAGCGCGGGGCGGTGGCGGTCTTCTCGCGGATACCGCAGCCGGACAGCAATGCCAGGACAATCCAGCGCCGGGACATGGGCAGGGAAACTAACGCGACGCCTTGGTCTCGGATATCGTTCACGGCGTGAAACGGCTCGTGGTGACCCTCGCGTTTCTTGCCGCCGTCGTCGCGGTCGTCGTGTTGAACGCTCGCGCCGCGGGCGGTCCCACCGGTGCCGCCGAGGGCATACAGCTCAGCGACGTCGCGCAGGCGAGCGGGATCAGTTTCGTGCATCAGGCGCCCACGCTCGACCCCAAGGTCGCGCACATCAGCGCCCACATTGCGGCGCTCGGCGCGTGCGTCTCGGTCGCCGACGTGAATAACGACACCTGGCCCGATCTCTATTTCACGTCATCGCGCTTCGGCGCGCCCAATGCGCTCTATCTCAATCAGCATGATGGGACGTTCCGCGACGTCGCGGCGCAGGCCGGTGTGGCGGCGCTGAACCGCCCCGGCGAGGGCGTGTCGATGGGCGGGGTATGGGGCGACTACGACAACGACGGTCTGGAGGACCTGCTCGTCTACAAGTGGGGCTACCTTCAGTTGCTGCGCAACCTCGGCGATCTGCATTTCGCCGACGTGACCGAGCAGGCGGGATTGCGCCGCTGGATGAATTCCAACGGCGCGATCTGGCTCGACTTCGACCGCGACGGGCTGCTCGATCTCTACGTCACCGGCTACTTCCGATCCGACATCGATTTCTGGCACCTCAAGACGACGCGTATCATGCAGCAGAGCTGGGAATTCGCGAGCAACGGCGGCAAGAATCTGCTATTCAAGAATCTTGGCAACGGCCGCTTCGCCGACGTGACCGATTCGCTGGGCGTGGGAAGCACGCGCTGGACGCTCGCGGCTGCGGCTGCCGACTTCGATGACGATGGGTGGCCGGATATCTATCTCGCCAACGACTACGGACCCGAGGAGCTGTTCCTTAATAAGGAAGGGAAGCGCTTTGAGCTGGCGCGCGCCGGGCTCGAGGACGATTCCAAGAGCGGCATGGCGGTCGCGCTGGGCGACGTCTACAACCGCGGCCGGCTCGATGCCTTCATCACCAACATCTCCGAGAAGGGCTTCCTGTTTCAGGGCAACAACCTGCGCCTGAACTTTTTGAAGGAGCTGCATCGCTTCGACGAAGTGGCGAGTGGGCCGGTGGCAGATGCCGGCTGGGCGTGGGGAGCGCAGTTCGGCGATCTCAACAACGACGGCTTGCTCGACCTCGTCGTCGCCAACGGGTTCATCTCCGCAGACTCCGGGCGCGAGTATTGGTACGCGATGTCCAAGATCGCCGGCGCGCAGGGCGACATCTTCGAGGACGCGAAAAACTGGCCGCCGATCGGCCGGGCGAGCCTCTCCGGGTACGAGCGCTCGCGCGTGCTGCTGAATCAGGGCCAGACAGGCTTTGTGGACGTGGCGGTCACGGCGGGTGTCACCGACCGGCTGGATGGGCGCGCGGTCGTGATGGCGGATCTGTTTAATCGCGGCGTGCTCGACGTCGTGATCGCAAACGAAAAAGCTCGACCCCTGCTGTATCGCAATGCGGGATCCCCCGGTCACTGGGTCGAATTCAAGCTCATCGGCACGCGCAGTAACCGCAGCGCGATCGGGGCGGAGGTCACGATCGAAATCGGAGCGGCGCGGCAGCGCCAGGTGGTGGACGGCGGAATGGGGTTCTGCAGCCAGAACGATCGCCGCCTGCATTTCGGCCTCGGCACGAACGCGCTCGGCAAGGTGACGATCCGCTGGCCGTCGGGCGCCACGCAGGTGCTCACGGGGGTCCAGGCCGACACGCTGCACGTCGTGACGGAGCCGCGGTGAAGGCACTCGATCCCAAGTACCTCATCGTCTTTCTCATCACCCTCGTGCTCGTGCTCGGCGAGGCGCGCTACAGCATCCTCGGCGGATACGATCGCCTTGCGACCACGCTGGGCATCTGCCTCGCCACGGAGGTGCTGCTCTCCTGGTGGCTGCGGGGCCGGGTCGCGAATGTGGCGAGCGCGTACATCACCGGGATCAGCCTGGCGCTGTTGATCAAGCCGCAGGCCAACATCCTTTGGCCGTTCGCGTTCGGCGCCTTTCTCGCGATCGCGTCCAAGTACGTCCTCGCCTATCGCGGACGCCATCTGTGGAACCCGAGCAACTTCGCGATCGCGCTGCTGGTGCTCGTCGCCTCAGACAGCGTGGCGATTCTGAGCCATCAATGGGGCAACGATCTGCGGATCAACCTCGTGATCTGGGCGTTCGGGCTCGCCGTCGCCGCGCGCGCGCGCGTGCTGCACGTCACGCTAACCTACGTCGCCTGTTTCGGCCTGCTGGCGACGCTGCGTAATCTGCTCGTCGGCGGCCCGCTGCTCGCCGAGCTCGCGCCGATCACCGGGCCGATGTATCAGCTGTTCGTGTTTTTCATGGTCACCGATCCGCGCACCACCGTTGGCACCCGGCGGGGCCGGATGGTCGTGGTGGCGATTGTCGCGTTGGTCGAGACGCTCATCCGGCTGGCGGGCGACGTCCAGATCGGCTTGCTGCGGCCGTTGTACGTCTCGCCACCGATTCTCGCGCTCGCCCTGGTGGGGCCAATCGCGATGTGGTGGGATTTGCGCACGCGCGGGGCCGCAGCTAGCCCGGTCTCCAGGCCGATTTCCGCGGCCGGACCGGCTGGGGCGACTACCGGCAGTCGCGTGAACTAGAACCCTTCTCCTCGGGTATACATTCGTGATGCCCGTCACGTCGCAGCGCCTTCCGCAGCAGGTCCGAGAGGCGCTGCGACTTTTTGCGGAGGGCCGCTCGGCGATCGTGTTCCACGCGCTGCGCACCCGCATGCGCTCCCAAACGCTGGCGCTCGGCTTGCGCCGTGATCTCACCGTGCCGTTCGCGACGCCTCAGGCCAAGATTGCACTCGACGTACGCCCACTGCAGCCGGGCGACGATCTCGCGATGCTCGACATTGTGGGCAACGGCCAATCGCCCGAGCTGGTGCCGGGGCTGCTCGCGCAGCAGCGGCTGCTGCATGCCAATATCCCCACCTGTTGGGTCGCGATCGCACCGGACGGCAGGGTTTGCTACATGCAGTGGCTGATCGCGTCGAAGAACAACCATCGCATTCGCGCGCAGTGGGGAGATCTGTTCCCGCCGCTTGCCGCGGACGAAGCGTTGCTCGAGGGGGCGTACACCGGGGCGGCGTACCGCGGGCAGGGGATCATGCCGCACGCGATGGCGCGCATCGCCGAGGCGGCGCGCGCGTTCGGGGCACGGTGGGTGAGCACATTTGTGGGCGACTACAACCTCGCGTCGCTCAAGGGCTGCAAGAAGGCGGGGTTCGTGCCGTATCTGAAGCGCGTCGAGTCGTGGTTGCTGCTGCGGCGCACGACGGAGTTCACTCCTCTACCCACAGGCACGCCATACCCGTTCGACTGATGCGCGCGTCGCTGTTTGCTACGGTCGCCCTCTTCGTCTCTGCCACCGCCGCGGCGCAGGTCGTGAACGTGTGGCCTGGCGTCGCGCCGGGGTCGGAGGGGTGGAAGCAGCGGGAGCGCGTCATCCCCAACACGCCGCTCGGCACCGTCATCTTCAACGTCGTCACGCCCACATTGACCGCGTACTTGCCCCCGCGCGCGAAGGCGACAGGGACCGGCGTGATCATTGCGCCCGGCGGCGCATTCGTGGCGCTGGCGATCGATCTCGAGGCGACGTCGGTCGCGCGCTGGCTGCAGCAGCGCGGCATCGCGGCGTTCGTGTTGAAGTACCGGATCGTCGAGAAGAACTTCGAGGGTATTCCGGAGATGGACATGGATACCGCCGGCCGATACGGGATCGCCGACGGGATACAAGCGCTCACCGTGGTGCGCCGACACGCGGCCGAGTGGCACGTCTCGCCCGATCGCATCGGCATGCTTGGCTTCTCGGCGGGGGCGATGGTGACGAGCGCAGCGTTGCTGCAGCCCGATTCAGCGGGTCGCCCGAATTTCGCCGCGATGATCTATGGCGGGCCATTCGGAGTTATGCCGCCGATTCCCGCCAGGCTGCCACCGATGTTTCTGGCCTGGGCCGCGGACGATGACGTGGCAGGGGACGCGGTGCGGCGCTTTCACGCGGCGCTGGTGGGGGCTGGTCAGGCGCCGGAGGTGCACGAATACCGCGCCGGCGGGCACGGCTTTGGTCTAAAGCACCAGGGGACCACGAGCGATCATTGGATCGACGAGTTCTATTATTGGCTCGAGGCCCAAAAGCTCACGAGGCGAGCGGAGCCGAATGAAGGCCATTGATCGCCAGGAGACGCGCAGCCCTTGGCCCCTGCTGCTCCTCGTTGTCGCGTGTCAGCGAGCCGACCACGCGGGGGCAACCTTTGCATTCCACACGCCGAACGCCGGCGATACACTCGTCGAAGGCAGGACCTACACGATTCGCTGGGTGTCCACCCCGGCCCGCCGGATCAACCTTGGCGCGGCGATGGGTGGTCATGACAAGGGCCTCTTGCTCATCGGCGCACCCGCGGGTGTCGATTCCCTCGTCTGGACGGTTCCAATTGGATTCGTCACCGGCTTCGGTCCCTCGTCCTCTGATCAAATTCGCCTTCGCTTGGAGAATGCCGATAGCACGGATGAGTGGGTGGAAACCGGTCGATTTGTCGTTCGGGGGGCTGCTCCGCGCTAGGGGGCGCGTACATTAAGGAAGGATGCGCACACCGCAACGACTGAGCGCTCGCCTCGAAGCGATCTGGATTAAACGAGCTCATCGAGGGCCCATGGACTCGGTGACACGCGCCACGGTGCGCGCTGGGCGTGGGATTGTCGGCAACGCCGATACGGGAGGACGGCGCCAGGTGACAATCATCGCGCAGCGAGCCTGGGAAAGCGCAGTCACCGACCTCGGCGTCAAAGTCGAACCGGTCGCTCGGCGCGCAAACTTGCTCCTCAGCGGAATCTCGTTGGAGCAGACGCGGGGTCAAACGCTCCTGATCGGTGGATGCCGGCTTCTCATTCGCGGCGAGACGCGTCCCTGCGAGCGCATGGATGAGGCGCAGGCCGGACTTCGGACTGCGCTTCGCCCGGGATGGCGTGGGGGTGTGTTTGCAGAGGTGTTGGACGATGGCGAGATCGAAGTAGGGGCTCCTGTCGAATGGGCGCCGGAGAGTACCTCCTAACTAACGCCTGACGCTGTCCGTGCGGCTCTTGCCGAAATCGATGGTGTAGAGAAGTAGTGAACAATATCGGAACGAGAAGAACAGACACGGCCCGATCCCGTTCCGTCGCCTATCCCCGCACCACGCCCGCTGAACGCTGCCGTCGCAAGTTTCTGCGCACCTTTCCTGATGGGTTTCGCGACGAGACGTATTTGGATTGGGAGCGTGACTATAAGTGGGCTGTTCACGAGGAATGGAAGAAGCTTCTCAGCCCCGTCGTATTCGCAGAGCTAATCGCCCGGGGGGACTTTGCAGAAGCGGCGCGCCGAGCGCTCCACATCGAACAGCGCGCCCGGCATAGCATGATTTTCTCCTTCGAGAAGATGGCACTGCGTGATGCGGTGCGCGCGCCCCGCGGCGCGGAAGCTTTCGCGCGCGGTCTGTTTGCCTGGCTCTACGGGTCCGGGTCGGAGGCTGACCGCTTTGCTGTCTGGGTGGAAGTCGTCGCCGCGCTCCCGCGCCGAAAAACTCGAGTGCTGACTTGGCCCATCGTAACGGTGTTCGGCTTCATTGCCGATCCCTCGACGCACATGTTCGTGAAGCCCACCGTTACACGCCTGGCGGCCCGCCGATACGGCGTCGATCTCCCCTATCAGGCGCGACCGTCATGGACCGTCTATCGCGCTGTACTGGAGTTCGCCGACCGGATACGTCGCGATCTCCGGGATCTACGCCCGCGAGACTTGATCGACCTGCAGTCCTTCATGTGGGTGCAGGGATCGTCCGAGTACGACTAGTTTCGTACATGACCACACCTGCCGAAGTTTGGTTACGCGGTCCTGTCGCAGGCATCATCCCCGTGCTCCAGCCCGCCGCCCATGCCATCTTGCAAGTGGGTGAGGACGTCCTTCCGATTGTCGCGGACCTGAAACCCGAGCAGCTCTGGGCCCGACAGGGTGGCGCGGCGGCGATTGGCTTCCACCTCCTCCATCTCCCCGGCAGCTTGGACCGGCTCGTGACGTACTCGCGTGGCTCCTCGCTGACCCCGGCACAGTTGAACGCCCTCGCTGCCGAGCGCGCTGCACACGAGGATCGCCCCGAGCTACCGGGGCTGCTTGCTCGTTTCGCGGCCGGGATCGACGCAGCGGTTTCCTATTTGCGCACGGTCCCCGAGACCAGCCTCCTTATCCCGCGCGAGGTGGGGAGGAAGCGCCTCCCCTCGACCACACTTGGCCTCATCTTTCATGCGGCCGAGCATTCGTCTCGCCACGCGGGGCAAATCGTGACCTTGAATCAACTGGTTCGTCGAGCGTAGCCAAACTGCGAGCCAGATCGCCTTGGGGTGAAGCGCCGTGGTGGGCCGGTCTTGTTGCAGGACTGGCTGCTCTTCTCGTGGGGCTGCTTATTGTATGGCTGCTGAGTGCCGGAACTCGCGGCCTCACACGCGCAACTCCTCCTTAGGCGGCCCGCTTGCGATTTGGAATTGCTACGACGTTTGCCGTCCTGATCCTCGTCGCCGGTCACGCTGCTCCGAGTGCCCAGGACGTGGACATCGTCGGCTCCTGGCGTGGCACCTCCCTGTGTGTGGACAAGGAGCATTTCCCGGCGTGTAAAGACGAGCAGGTGATTTATGACGTGCAGCGGAAGAGCAGCGCGCGGGATACGGTAACCCTGCGCGCGGACAAAGTCGTTCAGGGAGTACGCGAGTTTATGGGCGAGTTTGAGTTTCGCCGGACGCCGGACAGCTCCTGGGTCGCGCACTACCAGAACCCGCATGTCCGTATTCGCATCGTCCTGCGCGTGCGCGGCCCGCGCCTGACGGGGGCACTTACGGACGAGCCAACCGGCCGGCGGGTGCGAGAGATCGCGCTCGAGCGCATTCCGAGCTGACGACATGCATGCATCGCGGCCTGTGCCCGCGGGTCTCCCTCCAACTGGCATCCGGATAGCGTCCACTCTGTGCTGGCTCGTGGGCATATTCACGATTGTCGCTGCCGTCGTCATCGGGGTGCCTGCCATCTCGTCGGGGGATGGCCTGCTTTTTATCGCGATCAATGGAATGGCAGGAACGCTCGCGTGTGCGGCGGCAATGCAGATCCGCCGTCAGCGAAAGATCGGCGTGGTATTGATGATGGTTGCCTGGGCCATTCCCGCGGTCGTCGCGCTCGTACAACACTTACCGGTGCGGGGGGCGTTGCTGCTCTTTGTCGCGCTCCTCTTCGCTAGTGCCAACTGGAGGCACCTGCGGTGAGCCCCCGGTGGAGTGTCGCACCCTGTTTCATAGTCGATGACGTTGTTGCGACGGCCAACTATTATCGCGACCAGCTCGGCTTCCGCTATGAGCGCTTCTGGAATGACCCTCCCTCCTTCTGTATGGTCAAGCGGAGCGGCATCGTCATCATGCTGGCGCAACTCGAGAAGCCCGGTCTCCTGCGGCCCAACCACCTCGTCGATCCGGAGGGCGAAGCGTGGGACGCATACATCTGGGTCGACGATGCGGACGCGCTGAATGCAGAATTCAAAATGAAGGGCGTCACAATTTCCCGAGACATCTGTGATCAACCCTATGGTTGCCGCGACTTCGATATTGAGGATTGCAATGGGTATCGCCTCTGTTTTGGGCATGATACGGAAGAGTGAGAGAATCACCTGATACGCAAAGTCGGCTGAAGTGTGATGGCTGGGTTGGCGTTCGCCGCTGTAACGCACAGCCTCTGATGGCCAAACCGCGATAGAGGCGTTAGGCTGCTGCGTATGCGCATAATCGATACAGCTTTTCCCGTGGTTTTCCTCCTTCTGGTGAATTGCACGCCCGCCGCGCAGCAACACGGCGCTGACTCCGACACGACATTCGCCGCTACACAAGCGCGTGGCGCAGCCGTCATGGGCGTCGATCAGTACACCTCAGCGCACGTCTTCGAGGATCTGCGCGACGGTGGCCGCATCGTGCTCGATCGCGACGATTCGGCGGACAGTGTCGGCATAGCGACGGTGCGCGCGCACATGCGCAGTATCGCGGCATCGTTTCGCGCCGGCGATTTCACTAAGCCGTTTCAGGTGCATGCCCAGACGGTACCAGGCACAGCTGTCATGGCGCAGCACCGCCGGCGAATTCAGTATATGGCGATCGACCGCCCGAACGGTGCAGAGGTCAAACTGCAAAGCTCGGACTCGATAGCCATTCAGGCGATTCACCAATTCCTCGCATTTCAGCGGACTGCGCACCACGCCGCCGGCCATGAGCACATGGCGAGTGACCCTCACACTCCTTGACCATTCCACCTTTGAGCCGACGCGATCTGCTGACTGCGCTGGTCTCGGCGGCCGCAATGCCGCTGTTGTCTGCCTGCGGACATACCGGCGGGGGCCGGCCCAGATCAACAACGCCAGCACAACCAGGCGACGCCGGAGCGCTCGCGATCCTCGATCAGATCGCCGAAGATTTGCTGCGTCTCTCGCCTGAGTCCGCGACCTCCCTCGGCATCGATACCGGCTCCCGGATTGCGCTGAGGTCGCAGCTCGCCGATCGCTCGTCGCATGGCGTTCAGCGCCTGGCGCAACAAGTCCGCAACGCGCTCGAGCGCATCAAGGCGATCCCCCCTGATGCGCTCTCGCATCCGGTGCGGACCAGCATCGCCGTGGTCCACAGCGCGTTTACGACCGCGCTGGAGGGTTTCGCGCTTCCGTACGGTGACATCACGGTGGGAGGTTGGCGCAATACGCCCTACGTCGTGATTCAGAATGTCGGAGCGTATCTCGACGTCCCGCGTTTCCTGGACAGCGATCACCCCATCGAGAATGCCAGCGACGCCGAGGCCTATCTTGCCCGACTGGAGTCGTACGCGCAGCAGCTGGACGGCGAGTTGGGTCGCCTGCAGGTGGCGCGGGCGACGGGGTTCGTGCCACCAGGCTTCCTGATCGACAAGGCGCTTTCGCAGCTCCACCTCTCGGCCCAAAATGCTCGCGCCGGCGGATCGCTCGTGGAATCGATCACGCGACGGACCAAGAGCATCCCCGGGGAGTGGGCCGGTCGCGCCCAAGGCATTGCCGCGCGGCAGATCGCCCCCGCGCTGGAGCGCCAGATTCGCGAGCTCGAGGCCGAGCGGTCCGACGCGACGGACGAGGCCGGTATTTGGGCACGTCCCCACGGAGAGGAGTTCTACCGCTGGGCGCTCAAGGCTTCGACCACGACCACGCTCTCGCCCGATGACGTGCACGAGCTGGGCCGAAGCGAGCTCGAGCGACTGCACGGCAGAATGGACGAAATCCTCAAGCAAATCGGTTACGCGCAGGGCTCCGTCGGAGACCGGATGCGGAAACTGGCCGAAGATCCTCGATACAAGTTTCCGGAAGGCGACCCGGGCCGCGCGGAGATAATGGCGTTTATCAGCGAGCGACTGCGCTGGATTCGGCAGCAGATGCCGCGCGCGTTCCATCACGTGGTGAATCCCAACATGGAAGTGCGGCGGCTGCCTCCCGAGGAAGAGCCGGGGGCGCCGGGAGCGTACGGCGGCGCCGGGTCGATCGATGGCAAGATCCCGGGCCGGTTCTGGATCAATCTCAGGACCACGGACCTGCACAGCCGCTACAGTTTGGCCGATCTCGCCTTTCACGAGGCGATTCCCGGTCACATCTGGCAGGGGGAGTATACGCACCACATGCCGTTGATCCGGCAGATGCTCAGCTTCAACGCCTATTCGGAGGGCTGGGCATTGTACGCCGAGCAGCTAGCCGATGAGCTCGGCGCCTATGAGAGCGATCCGGTCGGCAGGCTCGGCTATCTCCAGTCAATCGCGTTCCGCGCCTGCCGCTTGGTGGTCGACACCGGCATACACGCGAAACGATGGACGCGGGAGCAAGGGGTTCGCTTTTTCGTCGAGGTAAACGGCTCCAACCCCGTCGAGGTCGCCAGCGAAGTCGATCGGTATTGCTCCTGGCCCGGGCAGGCCTGTGGTTACAAGGTTGGCCACAGCGAGATCACCCGTCAGCGGGACTGGGCGACGGCGACCTTGGGATCGCGCTTCGACCTCAGGGCGTTCAACGATGCCGTGGTGCTCGGTGGGAACGTGCCGTTGGACGTGCTGGCGACCAACGTCGATTCCTACATCGCGAGTGCGACGAAGTAAGTCCGCGCGGCCCACCGGCCAGGGCCGGCGGACCGGCGCGCAGTTGTGAAAGAATGCGTAGTTTTACGCTGCCCGAGTTCACAGTCCCTCACCATCGTCGCCAGGAGCAGGAATGACCGCCGGCTTACGTGATTTTCTGGAAATCCCTTACGACGAGCTCGAAGACCGCAATCTCGAGGCGAAGCAGCAGCGGCTCGACCGCGTGGCCGCCGACACGATCCAGGAGGAGCGTCTCAAGTACCTCACGGACGAAAAGCGCATCAAGGCCGTCACGGTCTGCTTCACCGACCTCGAGGGCCGCTTTCACATGCTGGACTACGACAAGAAATTTTTGCTCGGCTCCGTAGACAACCTGACGTTCGACGGCTCGTCGATCCGCGGGTTCTCACAGCAGCGGGAATCCGACCTGCGGCTGCGCGTCGACTGGCCCGCGTTCTATTGGCTGCCCGCCGACGTGTTCGGTCCGGGAAAAGTCCTCGCCATGGCCGAGGTCCTGGAGCGTGAAGGCGCGCCGTACGCCGCCGATTCGCGCGGCATCCTGAAGCAGTACACGGAGAAGCTGTTCGCCAAGGACGGCACGACGTGCTACGCCGCGAACGAAATCGAAGGGTTTCTGTTCAAGGGCCGCGACGCCGAGCGCAGCTATCACGAGAAAGGCAAGTTCGAGTTCATCTCGACCGGCGGCTACTACCACTCGCTGCCGGGCGACGCGCTGCGGATGTTCATCGATACCGCCGCGGAAGTGCAGCGCGCGATGGGGTTCGACAACGAGAAGGATCACCCCGAGGTTGCGCCGTCGCAGTTCGAGATGAACTACAACTACGCCGAGGCGGTCATCGCGGCGGATCAGGTGCAGCTGTACAAGCTCCTGTCGCGCCAGGTGGCCGCGCGGATGGACATGACCGCGTGCTTCCTGCCCAAGCCCGTCACGGGCGTCAACGGCAACGGTATGCATACCAACGTATCCGTCGCGCGCAAAGGCAAGAACCTGTTCTGGGATGAGAAGGGCCAGGACCAGCTGTCGCAGGAGGGCTGGGACTTCATCAAGCGGATTCTCTCGAACGGCGCGGAGATCTGCCTGCTGCTCAACTCCAGCGTCAACAGCTATCGCCGGCTCGATCCGCATTTCGAGGCGCCGAATCAGATCAAGGCGTCGCCGATCGATCGCGGCTCGATGATCCGTATCCCGTTAGGCAATCAACGCTCCAAACGCGTCGAGGTGCGCTCGATCGCGCCCGACGCCAACCCGTACCTCGCGATCTACACGATCTTCAAGACCGGTCTCGAGGCTCCAGTCGCGGCAGGCAAAGGCGAGGGCGCCAAGTATCTGTCGGACAACATCTACGACGCGATTCGTTTGCATCAGGGCTCGACCTTCCTGAAACAGGCGCTGGGCGAGACGGTGCACGCCAAGTTTGCCGAGCTGAAGCAGATGCAGGCGGACCGCTGTCCCAAGGCGCTCGGCGCCGAAGTGAAGGCCGCCGAGATCCAGTTCCATCACGAGGTCACCAACCAGTACCTCTGGTCCAAGTTCTAGGGTCGAGGTGGCGATCGCTGTCAGCTCATCGCAACTCGATCCGTGAAGCGGACCGCGCCGTAGCGCAGCTCGCCAGGGCATGAGGCGAACAGAACCGTGACGCGTATACTGTAGCCATGCCTCCTGGTGTATTTCTCGTCGCGCTGCTGTCGACTCTGGGGATCGCTTCGTTCACCCTCGTCAGGGTCGCTCGGCTGTTTGCGACGCGACGCGAGGCATCGAACGAAGTCATCACGCGCCTCGATGAGCTTGAAAGCACGGTCCAGGGCCTGCAGCAGGAGCTCGGAGAAGCACAGGAGCGACTGGACTTCGCCGAGCGCTTGCTGAGTGCGGCCCGGGAAGAGCGGCGGCCTGGCAATTAACGGGCGTCGCGAATGAAGCGATCAATTATTGCGTGCGTCGCCGTCTGCGCAGCTGCCAATCTCAGCGCGCAGACATCCGTATGGCAGCCGTCGCCGGGCCATATACAGCTGCCGATCTGGCCAGACGCGCCGCCCGGCGCGCCGCGATCGGTCGGCGAGGAAACCGCAACCACAACACAGAGCGATCATTTCGTCGCGGGCAGGTCGTGGACCTTCATTAGAAACGTCTCGCGGCCCACCCTCACCGTGTACTCGCCCCGGGGCAACAACACCGGCGCCGCGGTCGTCGTATTCCCCGGCGGGGGCTATGAGATTCTGGCCATCGACCTCGAGGGCTCCGAGGTGTGCGATTGGTTGGTATCCAGCGGGATCACCTGCATACTGCTGAAATACCGCGTACCGAATAATGGCCCGAGGTGGAACCAGTTCTGCGGTTGTGACACGACAACGCGATCATCGATGCCGCTCGAAGACGCGCAGCGGACGATCAGCCTCGTGCGCGCCCGCGCCGCGGAATGGCATATCGATCCGCACAAGATCGGCGTGCTTGGCTTTTCGGCGGGCGGGCATCTCGTGGCCCTGGTGAGTACGCATTATGAGCGCCGGGTGTATGCGGCGGTGGATGCCGCGGACCGGCAGAGCAGCCGTCCCGATTTCGCCGTGACGCTCTATCCGGGACACCTCTATGACTACGACAAATCGGAAATGAATCCGGATATTCACGCCACCGCCGCCACGCCGCCCACCTTCATGCTCCACGCCGAGAATGACAATGTGGATGGTCCGACGAACACGCTGATTTACTATACGGCGCTCAAGGACGCCGGCGTGCCGGTCGAATTACATATGTACGCGGAGGGAAGGCACGCCTTTGGCTTGCGGCGTACGACGTTTCCAATTACGGCGTGGCCGCAATTAGTCGATACGTGGCTCAAGACACTTGGCATCATTCCAAACTAGGAGCGAGCCATTGGTCATCGTGGTGCGCAGCGGTGATCCCGTTCTGATCGCCGTCGCGAAGGCCGCGCTCGACGCTGCGCAGATTCGGTACGTCGTGGACGGGGAGGGCCTGCAGGATTTGATCGGCGTGGGCCGGTTCCCCGCCGGCTACAACCCGATCACCGGCCCTGTCCGTATTCAAGTCACGGCGGAAGACGCCGACCGGGCGCGTGAAGCGCTGGCTGGTATCGGTGACGACGCACCGGGAGCAACCCCATGAAAGCGTATCTCAGTACGACCGCGACCCTGTTTGGACTGCTCGCACTGGCGCACGTCTGGCGCATCATCGGCGAATGGCCGCGCGTCATGCACGATTCCGGCGAGCTCATCGAGGCGGCGATAGGCGTGATCGCTGCGCTGCTATCGCTATGGGCCTGTCGACTGTTGCGCGAGCAGCTCCGCCGGCGTCGCGAGAGCGGTCATGCGCCGGCTGCCTGAGTTACAGCCCACGCCAATCAGGGGCCGGCATCCGCTGGTGTATGGGGCCGGCTTTCTGTTGCTCGTTTCATTGATCGCATTTCTGGCGCGCGCCGCGGCCCCGTGGGTTTTCCTCACGGCCGCCCTCGCGGTTCTCATGGCCGTGCTGGCGTTTGTCATTGCCCTGCGTCGCTCGGGCGGTTCCCCGTAACGGCGAAACAACAGCTCGTGCGCGGGTTACCCAGAATACACCCAACAGTGGGAGCGGCTGATGCCGTTCAAGAGTCGAGCACAACGGCGCAAGTTCGCGGCGCTGCTCGTGAGTGGAAAAATCACGCCTGAGCAGTACGAGCGGTGGAATAAAGAGACCGGCCGTGCCGACCTCCCTGACCACGTGAAACCCAAGAAGAAGAAACCCAAACGTCGACCCGCGCCTAATACGAGATCGAAGAGTAAGCGAAAGCGGCGTACGTCCCGCCATGCCCGGTGATTTCCTCGCCGTATTCGTGCTCGGCGGGCTCCCCGTTCTGCTCGGGGCAGAAGCGTTTCGCCAGTGGCGTCTCGCGCGCACGGCGGCTTCCTGGCCGCGAGTACCGGGGCGGATCGTCAGCGCGGAGCTCGAGGAGGCAACCTTCAGGGGCCGCGCCGCCCGCGCGGCGTCGCATCGCGCGGCCATTACCTACACGTATGCCGTCGCCGGCCAAGAGTGGACCTCACGCCGCGTTTCTTTTGGCGATGCGTTCGAGAAGGGCGATCGCGCGCGCGATCGCCTCCAGAAATACGAGCCGAACAGCGCCGTCGACGTCTTTTACGACCCGGGCGACCCGTCCAACGCGGTCCTCGAGCCTCGAGCGGCGTGGTCCAAGGCGGCAACGCGCGCACTTGTCTGGGCCGGTCTTGCCGTTCTCGCGCTCGCGGCGATTCTGATCAGCGGCCGTGGCCACAGGTGATATCGCCCATAGCATCTTCCCCCGCTCGACCGACTCGCGATGAGATACTTGCGGCGGCGGGACGCCGCGTTACAGATCTGATTGCCCCCGGCCTGCGCGTGCTCTTCTGTGGGATCAACCCGGGGCTGTATTCCGGGGCGGTGGGTCACCATTTTGCGCGACCCGGCAATCGTTTCTGGCCCGTCTTGCATGCGGCAGGATTCACGTCACGGATTTTGGGACCGTGGGAAGAGGAGTTGCTGCTCGACGCAGGGTATGGCATCACCAATCTGGTCGCGCGAGCGACGGTGAGTGCCGCCGAGCTGCAACCGGCGGAGCTGGTTGCGGGGGCGCGGCGCCTCGCCCGCAAAGCGAAGCGCTACCATCCCCGCTGGATCGCGGTGGTTGGTATCGGCGCCTATCGGACCGCGTTTGGGCAGCCGCGCGCGACATTCGGACCGCAATCGGATCGCCTGGGTCCCGCACGGCTCTGGGTGTTGCCGAATCCCAGCGGACTCAATGCCAACCACCAGCTGCCGGAGCTCACCGTCGCGTTTCGCGCGCTCCGCAGCGCAGCGGGACGCATATCAAAGCGGTCGTAGGATCGCGCGGGCCGGCGCCCCTTCATGGCCCCGCACCTTCAGAGGCAACACGATCAAATCGAAATTGCCTGGCTGCACCGAACGGAGATCCAGCCCTTCTACTATAGGAATGCCGCGCCCCAGCAGTATCTGATGCGTGCGGGGCGCCGCCGCACCGAATTGCTCCGCCGAGATGTAGTCCACGCCCACCAGTACGACGCCGGCGTCCGCCAACAGCTGCGCCGCATCAGGCGCGATATAGGCGAAGTCCTTGTGGAATTCCGCGCTGTCCATCCAGCCGCGCAGCGTGCTGCGGGTCCGGAACAGCACCCGCGGCGCCCCTTTCCAGTCGTGCCGGTTGAGCTCCGCGGCGTCGATCGCCTGCACGCTGTCGGGGATATCGACCACGCGCGCGGCGCCGATCAACGGCTCGAGCGGCACCTGATCGATCGGGGCGCCATTGGCCACGAAATGCATCGGAGCATCGATGTGGGTCCCGCTGTGCGCGCCCAGCGAGTACACCGACAGCGTCAACGCATCGCCCCGCCGCATGTCCTTCAGAAAGTCGAACTTCATCGGGGCATCGCCTACGTACACCGGCGTGTGCAAGGGATCGAGCGATGCCGTCACGTCGATCCAACCGCGCGCGGTGAACTGTCCCTGCCGCGGGCTCGTGGGGGCACAACCCATGACGAGACTGAGTAGCAGCGTGAATCCGAGGCCCGCCACGCCAATGATCGACTCGGCGACGGTCCATGTCTTGAGCGTCTGTGGTACGGTCATGTTGAAGAACTCCTTGATGAGCCAGAACCCCGAGTCGTTCACGTGAGACAGCACCAGTGAGCCCGCGCCCGTCGCGAGGACGAGCAATTCCGGCGACGCGCCGGGCGTCACCGCGGCGATGGGAGCGACGATGCCTGCGCTCGTCGTCATCGCGACCGTCGCCGACCCGGTCGCCACCCGGATCAGCGCCGCGATGGTCCAGGCGAGCAGGAGCGGCGAGGCGTGGGAG
>JBHEMG010000008.1:0-6244 GCA_046262715.1 Gemmatimonadales bacterium | reverse complement strand
GCCGTCAGGGTCGAGCCGGCACTCGCCGGGAATGCGGACATTCTGGAACGCGATCTCACCGAGCGGATGGGGGGAGGAGAGGACGAGCGGCCGCACGAACCGCAGTCCCGGCGTGTCCGCCGGCACGACGAAACAGCCGATTCCCTTGTCGCGCTTGGTGCGGTCGGTGGTGGCAAAGACGGTATAGAAATCGGCGATGCCGGCGTTGGAGATGAACGTCTTTGTGCCGGATAGGATCCAGCCGCCGCCGTCGCGCTGCGCGGTCGCGCCGAGCGCGGCCACGTCGGAGCCCGCCTCGGGCTCGGTCATCGCGAACGACGCCATGCTGCGGCCGCGGATCGCCGGATCGAGCCAGCGCTTGCGCATGGCGTCGTTTGCCGAGAGCAGCATCGGCACGACGCCGAGGGCTTGGAGCGCGAAGACCGCGTCGGCCAGCGGGGAGCTGGCGGCGAGCGCTTCACGGATGATGCAGCAGCCTCGCCAATCCTGTGCGCCGATCGGCTCGAACCAGCCGGCCGCGCCCAGTTTGCCGAGCAGATCGCGCGCCTGATGGCGCGCGGCATCGTCGTCCGTCGGCTCGGCGAGCGGTGTCAGCAGGCGCGTCGCAAACTCGCTGACGCGCTCCGCGAGGTCGATATGCTTGGGGTCGAGGAACGCGCGAACCGCGGACGTATCGACCATTACGTGAAGCGCGGCTCGCGCTTGGCACGAAATGCCTCGTGCGCTTCGCGGAAGTTCGCGCCCTCCATGAGCCGGGCCTGCACCTCCGCCTCGTACGCGAGGGCGGCATCGAAGTCGAGCGTGGCTTCGACCTCGAGCGCCTGTTTGGTCACCCCCAACGCTTCGGAAGGCCCGCGTGCCAACTTTTCCGCCATGGTGCGTGCTTCGGCAAGGACCTGCGCCTGCGGGACCACGCGATGGTATAGGCCGATCTCATAGGCGCGCTGCGCATCCACGAAGTCGCCGGTGAGGAGCATCTCCGCGGCTCGGCCGGAGCCGACGATTCGCGGCAACAGCCACGCCGCGCCCATGTCCGCGCCCGACAGGCCCACCTTCGTGAAGAGGAAGGCGATCTTGGCCGATTCTGCAGCGATGCGGATGTCGCATGCGGCAGCGATCACCGCACCGGCACCGGCCACCGTGCCGTTCAGTGCGCCGATGATCGGCCGGCGGCAACGCCGCATGGCGAGAATCAGGTCGCAGGTGAGCTGGGTGAACTCATGTAATGCTTTGAGGTCGCGACCCAGCAACGCGCCAATGATGTCCTCGACGTCGCCGCCCGAGCAGAACGCTCGGCCGGCGCCGGTGATCACGATCGCACGCACGCCGGATTCGGTGTCCAAGGCCCGGAACCTGTCGCGCAGCTCTTTGTAGGCCGCGAACGTCAACGCGTTGAGCCGCTCGGGGCGATTCAGGGTGATGGTCGCGACCGCTGTCTTGGAATCCAGCTCGTAGAGCAATGACGTCATAGAACGGCTACGGCCTCGATCTCCACGAGCGCGTGCGAATCCATGAGCGATTTCACCTCGACTACGGCCATCGCGGGATAATGCCGACCCATGTGTTTGCGGTGAACCTCACCGAGCGCAGTAAGGCTCGCGAGGTAGGCAGGGCGGTCGGTGACATATACGACCAGGCGGCCCACGTTCTCCGCTGCGCCGCCGGCCGAGCGCACCACTTCCATCACACGCCCCAGCGCGCCGTCCCACTGCGCCGCGAAGTCTCCCACGGGCACGATCTGACCCGCGACGAAAAGCATCCGTCCGCCTTTTTCGGCGAGCATGCCGTGATTCCAGCCACTCGGCCGTCCGCCGAACGCATCCGGATTGATGATCTCGAACTTCATGGTGTCCTCATTTTGCGATCATGACGGTCGTACCGTTCGGTCGCGCGCCGGCGGGATCGCAGAGCGTGAGCACCGCCTGCGCGACGTCGTCGGCGGGAATCAGTCGTGTCTGGCCCGCCGAGGCGAGCATCGCCACCAGCACCTCGTCCGCGGCCTTCCCGGTCTTGGCGACGACGCGCGATACGGACTCCTTGGTCATCTCGCTGTCCACGAATCCGGGGCACACCGCATTGCACGTCACGCCGGTGCCTTCCACTTCGGCCGCCACGCTGCGCGTCAGGCCGACGACGGCGTGCTTGGCGGCGGCGTAGGCGGCGATGTAGCGCGCGCCCGCAAGCCCCGCGACCGACGCGATGTTCACCAGCGAGCCCCGTTTGGCTATGAGCATCGCGGGGAGGAACGCCTGCGTACAGAGAAACGTACCCGTCGCATTGACTGCCAGCACGCGGTTCCAGTCTTCGAGCGTTGTCTTGGCGAGCGGGGCGCTGTGCGCGACGCCGGCGTTGTTGACCAGAATGTCCACCACGCCGGCGCGCCGCGCTGCTGCCTGCACCAGGCCGTGCACACCGGCCGGATCGGTCACGTCGCATTGCACTGCCCATGCTTTGCCGCCCCGCCCCGCGGTACGGATGTCGGCGGCGACCTTCTCGACGCGATCCACGTTGCGTGCCGCGACTACTACCGCCGCACCTTCGGCCGCGAGCAGCCGCGCGATTGCCGCGCCGATGCCACGGCCGCCGCCGGTAATCACCGCGACCGCGCCGTTAAGTCGCGGCAAGCACGGCCTCCTCGAGAATTGCGCCCAACGTGTCTACGAGCCGAGCGCCTTCCTCTGCGCTGGCCGCGGCGGGATCGCCAAAGTATGCCCGCGGGCCGCCGGCCTCGGCGAACGTCCGTTGGCCCGATTTGATCGCTTGCGAGAGGGAACGCGGATTCGGCGCGAGCGAGCGGCGCAGCTTGTCGCGCACGAGGCTGGGCTGCTCGCTCATGACGATCGAGCTTTCGAACTGACCGGCGTGACAGGCGCCGCTCTTGAATTCATCACCGAGCCGCGCGCCCCAGGGCTTCCGCGTGAGATCGGGAAAAACAATCGACAGCAGTCGGTCGGCGCGCGCCAGCTTCACCGCCTCGTTGAGCGCGGTGAGATGCTCGGGATCGAGATGCGCGTTGGCGAGGGCCAGCATCCCGAAGCCCTGATCGTGCAGGCTGCGCGCCACATCGACGATGACGGCCGTGACGGTGATGCCGGAGATGGAGAGCGTACCGTCGAAGGCGGCGCCAAAGCTCGCCGCCGTGTAGGCGAGCGAGGGAAGGATGAGAACGGTTCGGCCCTGCGCCGCAAGTTTGCGCGCCCCCGCGCGCGCCATCGCAGTCGCGATCATGACGTCGGTATCGAGGGGCAGGTGCGGCCCGTGCGCCTCGATAGCGCCGACGGGGAGCACGACAACGGTGTGCGCGCGGTCGAGCGCCTTGACCTCTTCCCATGTGAGTTGCGCCAGCTCATGTACCGGCATAGTTACCAGACGCCAAGGCGCCGAGACACCGAGAAACCAAGATGCAAAGAGACCATGACAAGCACGCTACCTGAGCAACTCAACATCGCAGATTGGCTCCTCGACGCGCGCGTACGCGAGGGTAGGGGGAAGCGGCCGGCACTGCTGACGGGCGATCACGGCACGCTCACCTACCGTGACGTACAGGCGCTCGCAAACCGGTTCGGGAACCTGTTGCTGACGGCCGGCGTGGAGCCCGAACAGCGCGTCATCATCGCGCTCCCCGACGGACCGGAGTTCGTGGCGGCACTGTTTGGCACACTCAAAGTTGGCGCGGTCGTGGTGATGGTCAACCCGCAGCTTGCGGTCGATGCCATCGAGTACTTTTACGCCTATACGCGCGCCACGGTGGCGCTGGTACATCGCCACAGCGCTCCCTCCTTTCAGGCGGCCCGCGGCGCGGGCTCGCACCTGAAACAGATCATCGTTGTAGGTGAAGCATCGACCACGCGTGCGATCGACGGCGCATCGCCCGAGCTCGAGACCTTTCCGAGCCACAAGGACGACGCCGCGATCTGGCTGTTCTCGGGCGGAACGACGGGAGACCCGAAAGCGGTCGTCCAGACGCATGCGTCGTTTGCCAATACCACGGTGCGGTACGGGCACGGGGTGCTCGGGCTCACCGAGCGCGACATCACGCTGGCCGTACCCAAGCTCTTCTTTGGGTACGCGACCGGCTCGAACCTGTTCTTCCCATTCTCCGTGGGCGCGGCAGCCTCCCTGTTCTCCGAGAAGAGCACCGCCGAGACGCTGTTCGACAAGATCCGCATTTTTCGTCCGACGGTGCTGATCAACGTACCCACGATGGTGAATCAGATGGTCACGCATCCAGACGCGGCGCAGCAGGATCTTTCGTCCTTGCGGCTCGCCACATCGGCGGGCGAGGCGCTGCCCGTCGAGCTGTACGAGCGCTGGAAGAAGACGTTCGGCGTCGAGCTGCTCGACGGCCTCGGCACCGCGGAGATGTGGCACATCTTCATTTCCAACAAGCCGGGTGCGGTGAAGCCGGGAACGTTGGGGACCGTCGTGCCAGGATTCGACGTGAAAGTGTGCGACGACGAAGGACGGGAGCTCCCCGACGGCCACGTCGGGATGCTCTGGGTGCGCGGCGACTCGCGCGCGATCGGCTACTGGCAGCAAATGGAAAAAACCAAGGCGGCGTTTCGGGGCGAGTGGTACGTCTCCGGCGACCTGTTGCGGCGCGACCCCGACGGCTACTTCACCTATTGCGGGCGGGCCGATGAGCTGCTGAAGGTGGCGGGGAAGTGGCTCGCGCCGCAGGAGGTCGAGAGTTGTCTGCTGCAGCATCCGCTCGTGCAGGAAGTCGCCGTCGTGGGAATCGCGGACGCGAATGGACTCATGAAGCCGCATGCCTTCGTGATCGCTACCCAACAACAGGCAGGGTTGGCGGAAGAGCTCCAGGCATTCGCGCGCGAGCGGCTCGAGGCCTACAAGGCGCCGCGTTCGGTCACGTTTCTCGAGACACTGCCGCGTACCCACCTCGGCAAGGTGGACCGTGGTAAGCTGCGCCGCGCCTGATTAGCTTTTCCCTCCGCGTCTAGGCGTCCCGGCGTCTCGGCGTCTAGTAGAGGACGGGTGGCCGAGTGGCTGAAGGCGCACGCTTGGAAAGCGTGTTAACGGGCAACCGTTACGTGGGTTCGAATCCCACCCTGTCCGTTACAATAACAAAGACGCTGAGCGCGCTGAGACGCCGAGCGGTTTTTTGGGTTGTAGGACAGGTGGCCGAGCGGTTGAAGGCGCCGGTCTCGAAAACCGGTATGCCCGTAAGGGTATCGAGGGTTCGAATCCCTCCCTGTCCGTTCTGATGGGAATCTGGAACAGCACGCTCGTGTATGTCGGCGCGCGGACGCTGCTCGCCGGGGCGATGATCGCCCTGCTGCTCCGTCGCCGCGTCGGCCCCTGGCACGCAGGCGGGCAAGTCGTGTCCGACCTCTCCTGCGCCGCTTTCCTCCTCGCTTATGTGAACCCCAGCATCCGTGCCGATATCGGCATCCTCGTCCTGCCGCTGATTTTGTTCGTGCTTTACTGGGAGGCGATGCGCTTCCTCGAGAATCGCCGGGCGGCCGCGCTGAGCGAACAGGAAGACTCCTGGTTCGATGAGGCGCTGCGGGTGTACGGATCGCTCTGGGCCATCGGCTTCGTGATGCCGGCGCTGTTGGCCGGTGGATTCCTGATCTTCGACTTGCTCGCGCCCAACGAGTGGCCGTTTCCGAACCCACGCGCGGAGCTCGTCTGCACACCGCGACAGCTCAAGCCGGGCGGCGAGCTGACGCTGACGATGCGCGTGCCGCACGGCAGCCAACTGACGGTGTTCACACCCACCGGCGGCGCGCATGTGCTGATCCCGTACGGCGCGAAGCGGTTTCAGGACGTCGAACGTTTTACGATGCTGCCGGATACGTTAAGGAGCGTGTTCGCCGATTCGGGGATCTATTCGCTGACGGTCAGCTCCGAGGGGGAGCTCTCGGCCTCACGCATGTGTCGCGTGCGCTACGCGTCTTAGTCCCATGCCGCGAGGCGCTGCAACGCGTGGAGCCGTTCGGTCTGTCCGATTTTCGCTTTGCCCACCGCGTCCCGTAGCCATTCCACCGAGTGGTCGTAGACCTCGCGATTGACAGGATAGGGATGTCCGTCCTTGCCGCCGTGCGCGAAGCTGAAGCGCGCCGGATCGCGGGTGCTCGCCGGTGTCCCATAGACGACATCCGCGACGAGCGCGAGCGCGCGCACCGCTTTCGGACCGACGCCCGGGACGGCGAGCAGCTGCTCGAAGTGTTGCGGCGCCGCCTCGTAGGTCGATAGCAGCACCTTCCGCAGGTGGGCGGGA
>JBHEMG010000007.1:0-2776 GCA_046262715.1 Gemmatimonadales bacterium | reverse complement strand
GCCCCAGCTCGGCGGCCTCGATCGCTGGAACCATGCGCGCGCTCCATACCAATTCGAGCGCCTTGGAGATTCCCGTGAGACGGGGAAGGAAGAAGCTGCCGCCCCAGTCCGGCACGAGCCCCAACTTGTGGAATACCTGCCCAATCGACGCTTGATCCGACGCGAGGCGATAGTCGCACGCCAGCGCGAGGTTCGCTCCACCGCCGGCAGCGGGTCCATTGATAGCCGCGAGCACGGGCTGCGGCGCGTGGCGCATCGTCAGGATGATGTCCTTGCCCGCGCGCACGAGCGCGTTGCCCTGGGGTCCGAGCGCACTCAAGTCGGCGCCGGCGCAGAATCCGCGGCCCGCTCCGGTGAGCACGATCACGCGCACGGCGTCGGACGCCGCGAGCATGCGCAGTGCGCCGAGCAAGTCCGCGCAGGCATCGGGATCGAAGGCGTTGAGCTTCTCGGGACGATTGAGCGTGACCGTCCCGATATGCTCGCTGATCTCGACCAGTACCCGCTCGAACGCCGCCATCAGACGCGCTCGACGATCATGGCGATCCCCTGACCGACGCCGATGCACATCGTCACGAGACCAAACTGGGTGTTCCGGCGTGATAACGCGTGCACCAGCGTGGTCACAAGCTTAGCTCCGGTGCAGCCGAGGGGATGGCCGAGGGCAATCCCGCCGCCGTAGATGTTGACCTTGTCAGGGTCGAGCTTCAGCTCGCGAATACAGGCGATCGCTTGCGCCGCGAACGCCTCGTTCAGCTCGACGAGATCGATCTGATCGATCATGAGACCGGCGCGCTGGAGAGCCTTTTTCGTGGCGGGGATTGGGCCGAGCCCCATGCAGCTCGGATCGACACCGGCGACCGCGGTCGTGACGATTCGCGCGATGGCCTTGTCGGGCTTCCCGCTCACCAGCAGCGCCGCGGCCCCGTCGTTGATGCCGCTCGAGCTCGCCGCGGTCACCGTCCCGTCTCTCGTGAACGCAGGCTTGAGTTTCGCCACAGCTTCGAGTGTACTGCCGGCGCGGGGATATTCGTCTTTGGCGAACAGCGACCCATCGGGGAGGGGAACCGGCACCAGCTCGTTCGTGAACACGCATTCCTTCAGGGCCTTCTCCGCGCGCTCCTGGCTTTCGACCGCAAACGCATCCTGTTCCGCTCGGCTGATCTTGTAGCGCTCGGCGACCACCTCGGCCGTTTCGCCGAGCGAGATCGTCCATTCCTTTTTCATGCGCGGGTTGATGAACCGCCACCCCACCGTCGTGTCGGCCGTCTCCGGCGCCTTGCGGCTCCACGGCTCGCCGGATTTGAGCGTCACGTACGGGGCGCGTGTCATGCTCTCGATCCCGCCGGCGATGAACGTCTCCCCTTCGCCTGCCTTGATCGCCTGCGCGGCACTCGCGACGGCTTGGAGCCCCGAGCCGCACAGCCGGTTCACGGTCTGCCCGGGGACTTCGATCGGGAGACCGGCGAGCAGCAGCGCCATCCGGGCGACATTGCGATTGTCTTCGCCCGCCTGATTGGCGCAGCCGAAGATCACGTCGTCGATCTTGGCCGGATCGATACCTGAGCGCTCGACGACCGCCTTGATCGGGATTGCAGCCAAATCATCCGGTCGCACGTTCGCGAGTGATCCGCCATGTTTGCCGACGGGCGTCCGCAGGGCGACGCTGATGTAGGCGTCAGCTGGCACGACGCTCGCCTATCGAATCCGCAATCCGCAATCCGCAATCCGAAATTCTCACAAGCCTACCCACACCGTCTTCGTCTCCAAATACCCATCCAGCGCTTCCCGTCCCAGATCCCGCCCAAACCCCGATGCTTTGAACCCGCCGAACGGCGCGCCGGAATCGTAGGAGTTGTACGAATTGACCCACACCGTCCCGGCACGAATCGCTTTCGCGGCGCGATGCGCCTTCTGGATGTCTTTCGTCCAGATCCCCGCGGCGAGGCCGTAGATCGTCTCATTGGCGAGCTTCACGCCGTGCGCGAAATCGTCGAATGTGAGCACGGCGAGCACGGGTCCGAAGATTTCCTCACGGGCGATCGTCATCTCGGGCTGCACGCCGTCGAACACGGTCGCTTCGACGAAGTAGCCCTTGCCGTTGGCCTTTGCGGCCTTCCCGCCGGCGACGAGCTCCGCGCCTTCGTCGATACCTTTCTTGATGTAGGCAAGCACGCTCTCCTGCTGTTTCCGCGAGACCAGCGCGCCCAGCCGCGTGTTCTTGTCGAGCGGATCGCCGGGCGTCAGCTTCTTCGCCCCTTCGGCGAGCTGCTCGATCACCTGCGCATGGACGGCCTTTTCGACGAGCAGGCGCGATCCCGCGGCGCAGACTTCGCCCTTGCCGTAGAAGATTCCCGTCTGCGCGCCGCGCACTGCCGACTTCAAGTCGGCGTCGGCGAAGATGATGTTCGGGCTCTTGCCGCCCAGCTCCATCGTGACGCGCTTGTTGGTCTCCGCCGCCATCTTCATCACCTGGCGTCCCACTTCCGTGGACCCGGTGAACGTGATCTTGTCCACGTCAGGATGGCGCACGAGCGCGGCGCCGGCGGTCGACCCACCGCCCGCGACGACGTTGAACGCCCCGGGCGGGAAACCCGCTTCGAGCGCGATCTCCGCAAACAGCAGGGCGGTGAGCGGCGTCTCCGAAGCGGGCTTCAGGATGACCGTACAGCCCGCCGCGAGCGCCGGCGCGAACTTCCAGCTCGCGATGTTGAGCGGAAAATTCCACGGGACGATCGCGCCCACGACGCCAATCGGTTCGCGCAGCGTGTAGGTG
>JBHEMG010000006.1:0-6951 GCA_046262715.1 Gemmatimonadales bacterium | reverse complement strand
TCGACCAGCGTCACCGTCTGGACTGGAGGATGGTCGGCCAGCGCCGCCGCGAAGGTGGTCAGCTGGACCTTGTCGGAGTGGCGCAGTCGCGACACCACGGCCGCGAGCGCCTGATCGGCGCCCTTGTGATGGTGTCCAAAGGTCTCGCCGTCGACCGCCATGCTGGCAATCGCGCCCGGTGGCGTGTGCTCGAGCCTCTCCGCCCAGCGATTGGCGTCGGTCGACAACCCGCCGAACGCGAGCCCGTGCGACAGGGCGCCATCGTACACGAAGACCGTGATCGAGCGGCCGCGATCGAGCGCGATGCGCGCCGGCAGCCCGTCGGGCGGAGGCTGCGTGACTTGAAGCGGGGCGAGTACCGTGAACGCGATGCCGGCCGCCGCCAGGACGTCGAGCGTTTCGCGATCGACGGCGGTCTCCGGCAACCACAGCCCGGCGGGATCCCGGCCGAACCGCCGCTTGAAATCGTCGATGCCCCAGCGAATCTCCGTTTCTTTATCGCGGCGGCTGGCGAGGGGAAGGATGATGTGATGGTACGGCATGGCGAGCGCGTTACCATGGCCGAGCCGCCGGACGCTGGCGTGGTCGGCGCGAATCACCGCCGCGTGCACGTCCGGCGCTTCGCGCTCCATCCAGTCGAGCAGCGTCGCGCCGAAGTCGATGCTCAAGTATTCGTAGAGCGGCGCCAGCGGGCGATACGTCTCGCGGGTAATGCGCACATTCCAGTCGTGGTCGGGCGCGGCATTGGCTTCCACGTCCACCACGCCCGTCCAGGGATTTTCGCGCGGCGGCTGATAAAAATGTCCGTGAATCACGGCCCGGCCGCGGGGCACGCTCATTTCACCACCTCCGCGATGCTGCGCAGCACATCGGGGAAGAGATTATCCTGCGCGCCGAGCGCTTCGACTCGCGCCATCGTGGCGTCGTCGAGCTTGCCGCTGCCCAAGGCGCGCACCAGATCCTCCGCCTGCCCGCAATGCTCGTCGAAGCGCTGCGTGGCGTAATCCCCGGCTTCGCCGGTCGAGATGATAAACTGCCAGTCGGACGCCTGCGCGAGCAGCATCGAGCGAGTGGCTTGCGCGAGCACCGCGCGCGCGTTGGCCCCTGCGGTCAGTGCTGTAGGTGCGATGGACCAATAGGCCTCCTCGAGCGCCCACATCCGCTTCCAGGTCCACGCGGTTTGATCGTTCAGCCACATCGAGAAATCGCCGTTTTTCCCCCACGACCCCTCCGTGAGCTGGATCGTGGGTCGCGCAGCGGCGCGCTTGGGGCCGGTCGTGAGATGCTTGCGCGCCGTCACCGGCCGCACGCCGTCCTTCGAGAGCCGGCGGTAGAGCTGCGCGATGAAGTCCACGCCTTCGAACCACCAATGACCGAAGAGCTCGGCGTCGAACGGCGCCGTGACGACCGAAGGAGGGCCGCTTGTTTCATCCACGCGGGCTGCCGTGTCCTGCAGCACGCTCCGGAAATGCTCGGCGTGGTTTCTGGCAGAGTTGCCGGCGGCACCGGGGTCATAGCGCTGCTTGGCGCCCAGGTCCACGCCGCTGCCAGTAACGCGCCAGAGACGCAGCCCGTCGGGCCAGCGAATCTTGTGAAACTCGAGATACCATTCATCGCCCGGATACCCCTGCGAGCGGGACCATACCTGGCCGGACGCCTTGGGGTCACGCACGAAGGCGTATAAATCGTGCGCGCGCCCACTCGACGATGCGACGCGATACGCGACATACGGCGTGCGCTCGCCGTCGGCGGGCGTTAGCTCGGTGTCCGGATAGCCGAGTGCCGCGCCGGCGCGGACGAGGTGCGTGTCGACGAAGAAGTAGCGGTAGCCCGCGGCGGCGAGGTGCTCGTCAGTGCCGGCACGGTAGGACTGCGGCCGCGCGCCGGGCGGGCACCAGGGGCCGCCCGGACGGTACGCGCATTCCGGCGCCCAGCACCCGGTCGGTGCCCGGCCGAATAGTCGTTTGTGCTCCGACACGCCCACGCTAAGCTGCAAGCGAATGCTCTCGTCGCGGCCGAGCAGTGGGAGAAACCCGTGCGTTGCCGCCGATGAGATCAACTCGATGCGGCCGCGCTCTTGCAGGCCCCGAAAGGCGCCGATCAAGTCATTGTCCAGCGACCGAAACAGGGCGAGGAGGCGCGACAATCGCTCGTGCCAGTACCGGGCGATAGGGACGAGCTGGGTACCGCCCTCATTGGCGAGAGCCGCCTGTGCGCTCTGCGCCAATTCGAGCCGGCGCTCCATGTAGGCTTCGAACTCGCTGCGGAACGACGGGTGCGCCAGCTGGTTCGCGAGGACCGGCGTGATGCCCAGCGTGACCGGTGCGGCGATCTTGTCGCGCTCGAGCTCGAGCAGCGCTTCAACCAGCGGGAGATAACTGTCGAACGCCGCCTCGGACAGCCAGACGCTGCCGTGCGGCCAGCGGCCGTGATGCAGGACGTACGGCAGATGCCCGTGGAGCGTGAGAACAAAATCCATTGGGGGCGGGAACCTCAGCGCCGGGCGTTCACCCCTCTGCCACTCTTGCTGGTGGCCGATCGCTTCCGCGGCGGGCGCCCACCTTTATCCGAATCGGTGGGAGAGGGCTGAGGGATGGCGCGGGCAGCGAGCGCGCGCCGGTACACCGCGGCGTAGGCTTCGGCCGGTTGCCGCCAAGAAAAATCTTTCCGCATCGCACCGCGCGCGAGCTCGGCAAACCAGTCGCGATCCTGATACAACGTCACGGCACGCTGCACCGCGTGGTCGAACGCTTCGGGACTGTAGGCGTCGTACAGAATTCCGGTGACGCCGTCTTCGATGGTGTCGGCGAGCCCACCCACACGCCGCGCGACCGGCAACGCACCGTACAGCTGGGCGCGCATCTGCGTCAGGCCGCATGGCTCGTATAATGACGGCATCATCAGGAAGTCAGCGCCGGCCAGCAGCCGGTGCTCGCGCGCATCGGTGAACGCGGTGTTCAGCGCGATGCGCATGGGATAGCGCGCCGCCAGCTCGCGCAGCGCGTCTTCGAACTGCGCTTCGCCGGCGCCGAGGAAAATGAATTGCGCGTCGAGCACGCGCAGCGACTGCGACGCGACAATCTGATCGAGCCCTTTTTGCGCGACGAGCCGCGCGCTCATTCCGAACAGCGGAACGTCGGCGCGGCGTGGCAGACCCCACTCCTCCTGCAGCGTACTCTTGCAGAGTTCTTTTCCCGACATGTCCGCGGGCGTGAACTGCGACGCAATCCCGGGATCGTTTGCCGGATCCCACTTGTCGACGTCGATGCCATTCCGAATTCCCACCAGCCGGTCGCCCAGCTGGCGGAAGCTGTGTTGCAGGCCAAAGCCGCCGACGTCTGTCAGCAGCTCGAAGGCGTGCGTCGGACTGACGGTCGTCACCATATCGGCGTAGTGTAAGCCGCCCTTCAGGTAGTTTAGCCGGCCATACCACTCCATCACGTCGGGCGACCACATGTCGTCCGGCAAGCCGATTTGTTTCAGGACGGAATAGGGGAAGACACCCTGGAATCCGCCGTTGTGCACCGTCAGCACGCACGGGAATCGCTGCAGCTCCGGCTCATCGCGAAAGACGCGTCGCAAGAAGACGGGGACGAGCGAGGCGTGCCAGTCGTGCGCGTGCAAGATCAAATTGCCGTCGCCGACGCGGCGCGCGATCTCGATGGCGGCGGACGCAAACAGCGCGAAGCGCTGCGGGTTGTCGGGATAGTCGCTGCCTGAGTCACCGTAGATGCCGGGCCGGTCGAACGACGGTTCGTGCTCGATGAAGCAGATCTTGGGGAAGCCGTCACCGGACTGGTGCCAGCAGCGCACTTCCTGATCCGTACCGCCGCTCTCGACGGTAAAGGGATCACACATGGGCACGAGGTTGGTGATGTGCTCCCGCACTTCGCGGTACAACGGCAGCACGACGTGGCTCTCCGTACCGCTGGCGGCCTGGTACTCCGCAAGGCCCGCGACCGCCTGGCCCAGTCCACCCGTGCGGGCGTATGGCCACAATTCCGCGGTAAGATGAAGAACCCGGGTCTTCAACGAATCCCCCGCGTTGCTACTGTGGTGGATCGCCGGGAATCGCTTCGCCGGCTGCAGCGGGAACGTAGTACCGCGTGACGTAGGTCTGCAGCATCTGGCGCGTCGTAAAGCGCTCGATCGCCGTCGCCAACGCGGCCTTCACGATATGTACCCAGGCCGCCGAGTGCTGGCCAGGGACGCGATCGTAGTACGTCGGAACCACCTCGTTTTCCAGGATCGTAAACAGGTGCTCCATGTCCGACTGCTCCGGCTCGCCCTCGCTGGTGGGCAGGGGAATCGCCCAGCCATTCTCCCCCGTAAATCCCTCGGCCCACCACCCATCGAGCGTCCCGAGCTGGGGAACGCCGTTCAGCGCGGCTTTCATCCCGCTGGTCCCACAGGCCTCCAACGGCACACGCGGCAGGTTCACCCATACGTCCACACCGGCCACCATGCGTTGCGCGAGGTGCAGCTCGTAGTCCTCGAGAAATGCGATCCGCCCCTCGAATTTCGGGTCCTGCGCGGCCATGAACACGCGCTGCAGCACGCGCTTGCCCGGCTCGTCGGCCGGATGGGCTTTGCCCGAAAAAATGATCTGGACGGGGCGGCGAGGATTGGTGAGCAGCGCCCGCAAGCGTTCCGGATCGCGGAACAGCAGATCGGCGCGCTTGTACGTCGCGAACCGGCGGGCAAAGCCCAGCGTCAGCACGCTCGGCGAGAGTAACGCTCCCGCGCCCGCTAATTTTGCCGGATCTTTCCAGTACGCTCGCCAACGGTGACGTGCCTCCTCACGAACGTAGTGAAACAACAAGTGGCGGAGGCCTTCGTGGACCGCCCACAGCCGGCTGTCATCCAATCCCTGAATAGCGGCCGAAATCACTCCCGGTTCTGCCAGCGACTCCCAATCCGCGCCCAACGATTCGGTAATCAGATCCCGAATCGGCCGTGCCATCCACGTGCCGAGGTGCACGCCATTCGTCACGTATCCGATCGGAATTTCGGCGGCGGGCTTGTTGCTCCAGAGCCAGCGCCAGATGCGTCGCGATTCTTCGCGATGCCGGGCCGAGACGCCGTTCACGCGTCCCGCCATCCGCAGCGATAGCACCGTCATTTCGTAGTGCTGATCGGCCGATCCCGGTTTACCAAACGCCATGAACTGTTCGCGGGTCATACCCATCGCGTTCCAGAACGGTCCGGTTGTCTGCTCGATTTCTGCAAAAGAAAAAACGTCGTGACCCGCTGGTACCGGCGTGTGCGTAGTAAATACGCTGTTGGCGCGGATCTGCTCCCTTGCTTCCGGGAGGGTGACGCCCTTCTCGAGCAGCTCGCGGAGGCGTTCGACATACATAAACGCCGCGTGCCCCTCGTTCGCGTGCCAGATCTCGGGATTGATGCCGAGCGCGCGCAGGAGGCGCACGCCGCCGACGCCCAGCACCCATTCCTGGCGCAGCCGCCATTCGGGCGCGCTCGTGTAGAGTCGCGCGGTGAGCTGCCGATCGGCCGGATCGTTGCAGTCCAGATCGGTGTCGAGCAGATACACGGGCACCCGGCCCACCATCACCCGCCACGCCCCAACCTGAACTTCCCGGCCAGACACCGTGATAGGGACGATGCACGGGCTACCATCGGGCCCATGCACGCGGAAGACCGGGTTGACCGTCGGATCGATGGGATCGTCCGAGTCCCGTTGCCAGCCATCCAGCCCGATCTGCTGATCGAAATAACCGCCGTGATAGTAGAGGCCAATCCCGACGAGGGGCACGCCGAGGTCGGACGCTTCCTTGCAATGATCCCCCGCCAGGACCCCCAATCCCCCGGAATAAATCGGCAGCGAGCGATGCAGCGCGAACTCCGCCGAGAAGTAGGCGATCGGCTTGGTGAGGAGCCCGTGGTACTTGGTGGCGAACCACGTATTGCTGGTATCCCCGAGCTCCGCGAACCGGCGGAAGACCTGATCGTAGCGCTGGAGGAATCCGGCGTCGCGCGCGCGGTGCTCCAGGCGGTCCGGCGCGACTTGGCGCAAGAACTCCACGGCGTTGTGCCGGGTGTCTTCCCATAACCGGTGATCGATCCGGTGAAACAGCTCGCGGGCATCGAGCTGCCAGCTCCACCACAGGTTGCGCGTCAACTCGGCGAGCAACCCGATACGTTCGGGGAGCGGATTGGAGGGCGCGGCGGGGTCGGGTTGGACAGCGGCGGTAGATGTCGTCATCGGCTGCGACATATCTAACGACAGAGATTGTAAGGCTCCAGTCAGGGCCGCAACCTTTTCCCGGTCGACGGCGTCCAAGCTGGTATCCTAACCCACGTGACCGCCATGCCGAGGACTGCCGCCTGTCTTGCCGTGCTGTGCGCTGCCGCGCTCCCTCCTTCCTTAATAGCGCAGAACGTCCATTCGACGCCCCCGCCGGAAGTACGCGCCGTGCCCCTCCATGAGGAGATTCACGTCGACGGGCGCTTGACCGAGCAGATCTGGCAGACCGCCCCGATTGCGACGGGCCTGCGTCAGAACCAGCCGCGAGAGGGAGAGCCGGCGACGCAGCGCACGGAAGTGCGGTTCGCGTTCGACAATGCCGCGATTTACGTGGGTGCGCGGATGTACGACGACTCTGGCGCGCGGGGCGTTCGCACCCAGCTTGCCCGCCGCGACGCCGAGATCTCCACCGACTATGTCCAGGTCATTTTCGACACGTATCACGACCACATTGGACGACTGTTTTTCCTGGTGAATCCCTCCGGTGTGAAGAACGACGCGAACGGCCTGGGCGGCGGGGGTGACAACTCCTGGGATCCTGTTTGGGAGGTCCAAACCAACATCGACTCGCTGGGCTGGACCGCGGAAATGCGAATTCCGTTCTCGCAGCTGCGCTTTCCTTCGACGAGCGCCGAGCAGACGTGGGGACTCCAGATCTGGCGGCAGGAAAATCGCCTCAATGAGCT
>JBHEMG010000005.1:0-3210 GCA_046262715.1 Gemmatimonadales bacterium | reverse complement strand
CCCCCCGATGGGATTCGGCAACGGCGCTCATGTGCCGCAATCTACCCCGGAGAGGAAGGAGGTTTCCGTCTCCGGTAGGCGAGAATGGCCACACCGACGCAAATAAAAACGGCCGGCACCATGAGGATCACCATGGCCGTCATGGTGTCGCGCACCGCGCCGGAGCTCAGGGAGCGGCCAGCCGCTGATGCAGCAGCCGAAACGCGTCGAACCAGAACTGATTCATCAACACCACGGTGATCACGACCGCGAGAACCAGACTCCACGCAAAGCTGCGGTGTTCATAGCGCAGGTGCATGAAGTACATCAGCCCCAAGGCGGCCTCGATCAGCGCCAACGCGAGCAGTCCGGCGGTCAGGACGCCCGTGCGGGGGTGCGCGAGCGCGAGCACCACCTCGAGCGCGACGATGGCGAGGAGACCGAGCCAGACGATGACGTATCGTTTCATCGACCCTGTCGCATCCTTACCGCATGTTCAAGAGATAGACGAGCGGAAACACGAACATCCAGACCAGATCGACGAAATGCCAGTATAGTGACGTCGCTTCGATGTGGCTCGCGTCGTAGCGTCCTCGACGGTAGCCGATCGCGATGACGGCGATCACCACGACGCCCGACACGACGTGCAACAAATGGAGCCCGGTAATGCTGAAGAACGTGGCGCCGACGAGTGGCGTCCCGCCCAACGGATTCTGAAATGGGCGCCAACCGGCGGCGATCATCGCGAGCCACTCGCGGAGGTGGAGAACCGCAAACAGCCCCCCGAGGATCATGGTGACGCTCAGCCAGCGCAGCGCCGCGCTGCGTCGCCCCGCCTGCGCCGCCCGCAAACTCCCGATCACCGTCAGGCTACTGGTGAGCAGAATGACGGTCATCAGGATGGCGTTCGCCACAGACGGCCAGAACTCGAATGGCCGCGTCCAACCCGGATTGTCGACCCGCAGGTACCCATACGCGAACAGCACGGCGGCGAACGTGGCCGCATCGGCCACGATGAACATCCAGATGCCGAGCTTGCGCGACGGAACGCCAAACGGCGATGGCTCGCTCGACACAGCGACGGCCGGGTTAACCACGCAGGCCCAGCAGCACGAGGAGATAAATCCAAAGCACCGCCATGAAGTGCCAGTACAGTGCGGTGGCTGCAAAAGCGGAGCGCGCGAGCGTTCCGGCCGCGACGCGGCTCGCCACGAAGCCGAGCGCGCCTAGCCCACCCAGCACGTGCAACGCATGGAGCGCCGTGAACACGTAAAAGAACGCGCTACTCGGCCCGCTCGACAGAAACAGGTTCTGCGCGGCGACCTGTCGCCACGCCAGGAGCTGACCGAAGATGAACAGGAGGCCCAGCAGCATGGTGGCGTGCACGCTGGTCGTGCCGCGCCGGCGCCTGGCGATCTCAAGCGTCACGCTGCTGGCCACGAGCGTCAGGGTGTTGACGTACAGCAGCGTGGGCAGGTGCAGATGCCGCCAGTCGGGTCCGCTGCTCTGTCGGACGATCAGCGCACTCGTGAGGGCGGCGAATGACATCGTGATCGTCCCGATGCCGATCCACACGCCGGTCTCCGCGACGCGACGTTCCGGCCCGCGACTCGCCGTCGCCCGCGGCGCGGCCGGTACGCGCGGCACGGGTGGCAGGATGGACGTGCTCATTGCGGGTCAGCCTGCATGACGTAGTCACGCGGCCCCGGGAGCCCGTACTCATTGGGGCCGTGGGTCACCACGGGCTGGCGCCCGCCGAAGTTGTCATGCGGCGGCGGCGAGGACGTCGACCACTCCAGGGTCGTCGCTTCCCACGGATTGTCGGGCGCCCTGGGCCCGCGCAGCCGGCTCCGTACCAGGTTGACCAGGAAGATCAGCTGGACGGCGCCCGTGAACAACGCCGCGATCGTGATGAACTGATGCAGCGGGATCAGCGGCTTCAGGTAGTCGTCGGTGAACGCGGAGTAGCGGCGCACGTTGCCGGCGAGTCCCAGATAATGCATCGGCATGAAGATGCAATAGACGCCGATGAACGTCAGCCAGAAATGCCATTTGCCGAGCGTTTCGCTCATCATCCGCCCGAACATCTTCGGGAACCAGAAGTACGTGCCCGCGAAGATGCCGAACATCGCCGCCACGCCCATCACGAAATGGAAGTGCGCGACCACGAAGTAGGTGCCGTGGAGGTAAATGTCGGTCGACGGTTGGGCGAGGAAGAATCCGCTGAGCCCGCCGCTGACAAACACGGAGACGAACCCGAGCGCGAACAGGGACGCTGCCGTAAAGCGCAAGCGGCCCCCATAGATCGTGCCGATCCAGAGCAGCGTCACAATCGCGGCGGGAATCGTGATGATGAGCGTGGGAATCGAGAAGAGTGTCGCCGACAGGGGGTTCATCCCGCTCAGGAACATGTGGTGCCCCCACACCGTGTAACTCAGAAACGCGATCGCGATGAGACAGGAGATGAGCACGCGCGGGCCGAGCAGCGGCTTGCGCGCGAACACCGGCAGGATCTGCGACACGATCCCGAAGCCTGGCAAAATGGCGATATAGACCTCGGGGTGTCCGAAGAACCAGAACAGATGCTGCCACAGCAGCGGGGAGCCGCCCGCGTGAGGCTGGAGCCGGTCGCTGATCACGAGCCCGCCCGGGATGAAGAAGCTCGTCCCCGCCACGCGGTCGAGGATCAACAGAATGCATGCCGGCATCAGTACGGCGAAGGCGACGAGCGCGATGACCGCCGTGACGAACCACGCCCAGGTCGCAAACGGCATACGCGCCAGGGACATCCCCTTCGTTCGCAAGTCGAGCGTCGTCGCGATGAAGTTGAGCGACCCGAGGAGCTGCGCGATACAGAAGATCCCGATGGAGATCGCCCAGAGCGTCTGCCCCATGCCCTGGCCGGGGCCCGCGTCCTTGCCGACCGCGCTGAGCGGCGCATAGGAGGTCCAGCCCGCCAACGGCGGGCCGTCGCCGATGAAGAAGCCCGCGAGCAGCACGAAGAACGCGACGAACGTCACCCAGAACGACATCATGTTGATGCGAGGAAACGCCATGTCCTCGGCGCCGACGTGAATCGGCAGAAAGAAATTGCCGAAGCCCGCGAATGGCGCCGTCGTCAGCACGAAGAACACCATGATCGTGCCGTGCATCGTCATCAGCTGCAGGTAGTACTCCGGCGTGATCACACCACCCGCCGCGCTCGTGGGCGCGAGTTTCCCCAGTCCGGGC
>JBHEMG010000004.1:0-15798 GCA_046262715.1 Gemmatimonadales bacterium | reverse complement strand
GTCGGGAGGATGCGCTCCATCTGGGTCACGAAGTCCGTCGCGTAGCCGCGCGAAGGATCGCGGGACTTCTGCTTTTGCAGGATGGACATCGTGACTTCCGCGAGATAGTCCATCATCAGGTAATCGACCGGGCCGCCCGTGATCTGGCGATACGGCGCTTCCAGCCAATCGCCCCAGAAGCCCTGTCCTCCCGCAACACGCACTGTCGCCGGCAACGTCACTTCAGCCCGCTCGCCCCACGCGATCCGGAAGGCAGCGCCGAACGTCGCGCGGCCGTCGTGCCCGTCAGTGTCGTCACCCGGGTCTCGATCAGGGTGCTGAAGCCTTCGGGCAGGTCGAGAGCTGGCGGATTGGGCAGGCGCACGACGGCGCGGCCTCCGGCCACCACCGAAATCGCGCCGCCCTCCCCCGCCGGCTCGTCGGGCCCCAGGAACCGCACGCGCGCCGTGCCGCGCCATGCATGGGCAGGCAGCTTGGCAAACGCGGGCAGCAGCTCGATGGTCAACGGCGTCCGAGTGAGCGAATCAGACAGGTTCACGCTCATGCGGCCGAAGGCATAATTGACCGGCTGACTGCCGCCTTTCACCTGCTGTCCCGTCGAATCGAAAATCGTGAAGCCGAAATCAGTGAGCTCGTCCCACAGGTCGGGCGAGAGCTCGATGTCGACCTCGATCCGTTTCGCCCAGCGCGGCGGGCGCACCTGCAGCGACTCCGCCGGTTGCCCGCGGCCGGCAATGGCGTAACTCCGCTCTGCTCCCACGAGCCGATACAGCACCTCGCCAGTCACGGTGCTGGCGCCTTGACCGCTCATGACACTCGAGGCTTCGATCCCGTGTTGTGTCGCCGCCAACGCGACGGGGCCCAGATCGGCACGCACCGTGACGGTGGCGCCCGCGAGCGGTGGCGCGACGACATCGAGCTCGTACACGCCGACCACGATATCCTCGGCGCGGACGGTGACGGTGGCGCTACCGGGGTCCTCGTGGCCAATGTCAACCTCGTCGGGCGCTGAGCGTGCCGGTGCGCCATCGGGCTCATACAGCCGAACGGTGGCCTGCTGCCCCTGCGAATCGGGGACCGTCACCATCACCCGCAGCGTCGCATTCGCCTGCGGCACGCGCAGGAAGTAGCGCTGCACGCCGGCAGGTCCGATCGCGCGCCGCTCATCGAACAAGAGCTTCGCCGTCAGATCGACGGGAACGATGACGGTGTTCACCAGCGTAAACAGCGGTCCCGCCGTTGTGTCGCGCGGGTTGAAAGCCGACACGGTGCCGACGTACACTCCCGGAGCCGTGAGCGCATTGCGGTGATATGTCATCGGGATCTCCGTCACGCGCGGCGCCGCAACGACCGTGTCGTCGACGCCGAGCCACGGGACGTCGCTGCGCAAAAGGAACTGCGCGGCCCGTAGACCGGCGAGGTGGCGGACGGTGAACGTCTCTACACTGTCCTGGGCGCCGGCGAAGCCGTTGCGCCGAAATGCCGCCGACACCCCCGTGGCGGCACGAACGCCGTAAATCGATCCCTGATGTCCCGCTTCGAGCCACTGATACGCCGTCTCGAGCTGCGGAAGGCCGGCGCCCTCATCGATGGCGTGAGCGCCGCTGAAGCGACGCGCGGACACGCGCAGCGCCTGAATGATCTCTGTCGCTCCGACCCGACGCCCCTCCTGCGCCAATCCGGACTCGAGACACGCGACGAGGCCGGCCGCGTGTGGCGACGACATCGACGTGCCGCCCTTGATCTCACTCCCCGTATCCCAGCGGGGCACCGTCGAGAAGGCGACGCCGGGAGCGACGATGTCCGGCTTGGCCAGCTCCCCACCGCGTGAGCTGAACCATCCCAGGACATCGCGAGGGGAGCCGCCGCTCGCCTGTGGGCCCGCGGCGAACACGCCGGGATAACTGGCGCCCACCGTGAGTGCGAGCTCCGCGGAGCCGGGGAAGCCGAGGGTCGACAGGCCCGGGCCGTCGTTTCCCGCGCTGATGGCGAATACCGCGTCCGGATGTTTCAGGAGGAAGGCATCGATGATCGAGTCGATCACCGCGTGGCCTTCGTGCTCATTCCCCACGCCGAAGCTCATGTTCAGGACGAGCGGCAGATTGCGCTGTGCCGCGTACCGCGCGGCGTAGTCGATCGCGCGCATCATGCTGCCATGGACCGTCACCGCGCCGCGGCCGTTGTTCGCGATCTTCAGTCCCATGATCTGCGCGCCCGGGGCGACGCCGTGGAATCCGGCCACATTGTACAGATTGTAGCCCGCGGCGATTCCGGCGACGTGCGTGCCGTGGCCGGACGTATCGAAAAACAGGTCCAGCACGGGCGCGCTATCGGACTCGGCGAAGTTGGCGACGATCGTCAGCGGCTTGGTGCCGAGCGCGATGGTCTCCCGGCCCTGGCGGTAGTCGTGCAGCGGCATCTCGTCTTCGAACGAGCCGTCGAGATTCGTATCGAGAAACGCCACCCATCCGTCCGATGCCTTTACCACGACGACGGAAAACTCGTCGGTATTGCGGCCATTCCCGTTGACGTCGGCGGCCGGCGGCCGGCCGAGGGGCAGCTCGCGGAACACACCGCGGTACCAGGTCGTGGCGGTGGTCAACCGTCCGATGCGGGCGGCGCCATGCATCTCGGTGTCGGTGGGCGCCGGGAAGGCGGTCAACGCGATGCGGCCCTCGCCGGAGAAATCGCGCAGCTCGATGACCTTGGGCGCGCCCGTGCTGGTGACGATGAGCCCGGGGACCCCCGGGTCCACCCCGCTGTCCAGAATGGCGATCAGCACCCCCCGCCCATCGTAGGACGGATGGCCCGCGCGAAAAACGTCGACGCCGGTGCTCTTGAGCGGCATGAGGCCGACCATATACGCGACTGCCGGATCGACCGCGGGCGTCCGGCTGCCATCGGACGGCGCGGTCGCCACGGGATGTGCGGGCGCTTGCGGGGGAAGCGAGGAGGGAAGCGTCTTGGTCTTTGGTCCGACGGCTTTACCGGTGGCGCACGCCGACAGGACGATGATAGAAAACAGCGCGACAGGCTTCACGTGGGACTCGGCAGGGCAAAGGCCCCGAGGTGCGGGCCGGTGAACTCGGTGCACACCTCGAGCAGAAACGCGAGTGTATCGCGGGTCTCTTCCGGCGTGAGAATGGCATCGACGAAACCGCGGGCGCCCGCGAATTTGGCGTCGAGCTGTTGTTCGTAATCGGTGCGCATCGCGGCAACTGCGGCGGCGTTCTCGGGCTTCGCGGCGTCGGCGCCGTACACTGCTTGGATGGCCGACTCCCCCTCCATCACGCCCATGCGGCCAGTGGGCCATGACACGATGAAATCGGGGTCAAAGCCCTGCCCCGCCATCGCATAGTACCCGGCACCGGACGCGTGATTCACCGTGAGGACGAGCTTCGGTACGGTGGCCGTCGCCATCGCTTCGACGAAGCGTGCGCCGGCTCTGATGATACCCGTGTGCTCCGCCTCGGTCCCGACCATAAAACCCGACACGTCCTGAATGAACAACAGCGGGATCCGCTCGCGGTCGGCATTCTCGATAAAGTACGCCACCTTCTCGGCGCTCTCCGTCTAGATGATGCCGCCGATGCGCGGCGCCTCATTCTTCTTCTTTCCCTTGATCACACCACGCGAATTGGCGATGACCGCCACTTGGCGCCCCTCGATCGCGCCGTGGCCGCAGATCATCTCGGGTGCGACGTCGGGTTGGAATTCGTCCAGCCGTCCAGCATCGAACATGCATTCGAACATGGCGCGCACGTCGTAGCTCATGCGATGATCGACCGGGATCAGCTCGTACAGATCCTTGATGTTGCGTTTGGGCGCGGTATAGGTGCGCCGCTGCGGCGCCGCGTGCGGCAGCCGTGCCACATACTCGCGGATGCGCGCCAGACACGCGCGATCGTCCTTGGCCCGGTAATGAGCCACCGCGCTCACGCTGGTATGCGTCGCCGCCCCACCCAGCGATTCGGCGTCCACCACCTGGCCCGTCGCGCCCTTCACCAGGTTGGGACCGCCGAGTCCCATGAAGGAGGTGCCGTCCACCATGAAGATGACGTCGGACAACGCGGGCAGGTACGCGCCGCCGGCAATGCAGGGTCCCATGACGGCGGAGATCTGGGGGACCTTGAGGTAGCGCCGCATGATCGAGTTGTAGTAGAAGATGCGGGCAGCGCCGTACTGTCCCGGAAAGACGCCCCCTTGAAACGGGAGATTCACGCCGGCGGAATCGACGAGATACACGATGGGGATGCGCTGCCGCATGGCAATTTCCTGGGCGCGCAGGATCTTCTTGATCGTCTCCGGCCACCACGACCCCGCCTTCACCGTCGCGTCATTCGCTACGACCACGGCAGGGCGCCCGCCGATCCGTCCGAGTCCGGTAACGACGCCGGCTCCCGGCGCCTGGCCGTCGTACTGGTCCCACGCCACAAGCAATCCGATTTCGATCCACGGGCCGTCGCTGTCGAACAGACCCGTGACACGCTCGCGCGCGGTGAGCTTCCCCTGATCGTGCTGGCGCATGATCCGCTCGGCGCCGCCTCCCTGCTCCAGACGCGCACGGAGCTTCTCGTACTCATCGCTGAGGGTCTTGAGACGACTCACGCGGTGACGTGCTCCGCCGCCCACTCCTGAATGTATTTGATGAGGTCCGACGTTGGCGTGCCCGGGCCGAACAATTTGCCGGCGCCCTGCGACTCGAGCGAGCTCATGTCTTCGGGCGGGATGATCCCGCCGCCGGTCAGGAGCACGTCCTGGCGGCCGGCGGCGTCGAGCAACTTCCGAACGCGGGGGAACAGCGTCATGTGCGCGCCGGACAGAATGGACAACCCGACGACATCCACGTCTTCCTGAATCGCCGCCTGCGCGATCATCTCCGGCGTCTGGTGCAGGCCGGTATAGATCACTTCCATCCCCGCGTCGCGCAGCGCAGCGGCCACGACTTTAGCGCCGCGGTCGTGCCCGTCGAGACCCGGTTTTGCGACGAGAATCCGGATCGGGCGTTGCTTGGCCTTGGGGCTCATCGGTCTAGAAGAATACCGGCTCGCGGTACGCGCCCCAGACGCGCTCGAGCGCGTGTCGAATTTCGTACAATGTCGCGTAGGCGCGGGCGCAATCGAGCATCGGCCCGATCACATTCTGCTCGGCTTCCGCGGCCTGCCGCAGCGTCTCGAGCCGGCGGTCGACCAGCTCGGTGTCCCGCCCCGCGCGGACCTGCGCGAGACAGCGGCGCTGCTGCTCCTCGGCGTCGTTCGACACTTTCAGGATTTCCACCGGATGGTCGTCGTCGGACAGGAATTCATTGACCCCGACGATCACCTGCTCGCCGAGCTCCACCTGCCGCTGGTAGGTCGCCGCGGATTGGGCGATCTGCCGCTGGAACCACCCGGTTTCGATGCCGCGGACGACGCCCCCGATGGATGCGATCTCGGCAAATAACGCTTCCGCCTCGCGCTCCAGCTGATCGGTGAGCGCTTCGATGAAATAGGATCCGCCCAGCGGGTCGATCACGCCGGCCACGCCCGTCTCGTGCGCCAGGATCTGCTGCGTCCGCAGCGCAACCTGCACCGATTGCTCGGTCGGCAGTGCCAGCGTTTCGTCCAGCGAATTGGTGTGGAGTGATTGGGTCCCGCCAAGCACGGCCGCCAGCGCCTGATAGGCGACACGGACGATGTTGTTGAGCGGCTGCTGCGCGGTGAGTGTGACGCCGGCCGTTTGGCTGTGGAAGCGCATCATCCAGGACCGCGCCTGCTTCGCCTTGAAGCGTTCGCGCATGTGACGTGCCCAGATGCGGCGCGCGGCGCGGAGCTTGGCAATCTCCTCGAAGAAATCGTTGTGGATGTCCCAGAAGAACGACAAGCGCGCCGCAAAGCTGTCGATGTCGAGCCCGCGCGCCACGCCCCGCTCCACATAGGTGAAGCCGTTCGCGAGGGTGAACGCGAGCTCCTGTGCCGCGGTCGCGCCTGCCTCACGGATGTGATAGCCGGAGATCGAAATCGTATTCCACAGCGGCGTGTGCTTGGCGCCCCACTCGAACATGTCGACGATCACCTGGAGCGCCGGCTCCACGGGGTAGACCCAGGCGTGCTGGGCCATGTATTACTTGAGAATGTCGTTTTGCACCGTGCCGCGCAGTTTGGCGATTGGCACCCCCTGCTTCTCCGCCGCCGCGACGTAAAAGCAGAACAGAATCGCCGCCGGCCCATTGATCGTCATCGACGTGGAGACTTGATCGAGCGGGATTCCTTCGAATAGCGTCTCCATGTCGGCCAGCGACGAAATCGCCACCCCGCACTTCCCGACTTCGCCCTCAGAACGTGGGTGACCGGAGTCGTAGCCCATCAGGGTGGGAAAATCGAACGCGACGGACAGTCCCGTTTGTCCATGCTCCAGCAAGAACTTGTAGCGGCGGTTGGTGTCGGCGGCGCTGCCGAAGCCGGCGAATTGTCGCATGGTCCACAGCTTGCCGCGGTACATCGTGGGGTGAATGCCGCGGGTAAACGGATACTCCCCGGGCCGGCCGAGCTGCTTATCGGCATCGAACCCCCTCAGATCGTTCGGGGTGTAGAGGGGCTTCTTCTGAATGGTCATTTGCCGTTCCTCACCTGGTCCAGCACCTCGGCGGCGACGTCGTAGGGACTGCGGGTGCCGGCGGCAACCTCCGCGAGCCGCTGGCTGAGGAGCTCTTCGGCGCGGGTCTCATCCCAGACCCACTGGCGGATCGCCCGGTTCACCACGGCGCGGGTGCGGGCGGCGAGACGGCGCTTGCGCCGCTCCTCGAGCTTGCCGGTGGTCATGAGATAGTCGTGGTGACGATCGAGCGCGGCGACGAGGTCCGCGATGCCTTCTCCCGTCGAGGCGATGGTCGTGAGCACTGAAGCGTCCCAGACGTCCGCCGACACCGTCTTCGTCCGCGCCGTATCGCCTGTGCCTGCCCTGGGGTTATGGTGCGCCGCGATATGCGCGAACGCATTGCCCCGCCGTATCCCCAGCATGACTTCGACTTCGCTCTTCAACTTATCCGCCCCGGGACGATCGCTCTTGTTGATCACGTACAACTCGGCGATCTCCATGACCCCGGCCTTCAAGGTCTGAATGCCATCGCCCGATTCGGGCACCAGCACGAGGACCGTGGTCTCGGCGGTGGCCGCGACGTCCAGCTCCGTTTGTCCTACGCCGACCGTTTCAATGAGGATGCGGTCGAACCCGAACGCCGCGAGGACGTCGGCGACCTCTTCGGTCGTGGTCGCGAGCCCGCCCTGTGCGCCACGCGTCGCCATGGAGCGAATGAACACGCCCGGATCGAGACTGACCGATTCCATGCGGATGCGGTCGCCCAGCAATGCGCCGCCGGTGAATGGGCTGGTGGGATCGACGGCGACTACCGCGACCTTGAGGCCACGCTCGCGGTACGCCCGGACCAATTGCTCGGTCAGCGTGCTCTTGCCCGCCCCGGGCGGACCGGTGATGCCAATCCGCTGGGCTTTGCTGTCGCCGAGCTGCTTGTACAACCCGGACAGCACCTGCTCGAAGCCCTCTCGCTGATTCTCGACGAGACTGATGGCACGGGCGAGCGCCGCGGTGTCGCCGCGCGCCAACCCCTCGAGCATCGCATCGAGTCGCATGTCTAAGGATAACGGTGGCGGCAGTGCGGTCACAGGAGGGTGCCGCGCAGGATCACGCTCGCGACCGTGAAGTAGATGATCAGTCCCGTGACGTCGACCAACGTGGCGACAAAGGGGGCCGACGCGCTGGCGGGGTCAAATCCCAGTCTCCGAAGCACGAACGGGAGCAACGACCCGGCCATCGTGCCGAAGGTGACGACGCCGATCAGGCTGCCGAACACGGTCATGGCAATGAGCAGGTAATGCTCGCCGTAGATTCCGGTGATCGCATGCCAGAGTGTAATGCGCACGAATCCGATCGCCCCGAGCACCATGCCGAGCACCAAGCCCGTCGCGACCTCGCGGCGGATCACGCGCCACCAGTCGCGCAGATTGACCTCGCCCAGCGCCATGGCGCGGATGACGAGCGTCGAGGCCTGCGAGCCCGAATTGCCGCCGCTCGAGATGATCAGCGGCACGAACAGCGCCAGGATCACGGCTCTGGCAATCTCTTCCTGGAAAAATGCCATGGCGGTGGCGGTGAGCATCTCGCCGAGAAACAGCGCGGCGAGCCACCCGGCGCGTTTCCGCACCATGCGGCCAAACGCGACCTTGAGATAGGGCGCGTCGAGCGCCTCCATGCCGCCGAACTTCAGGAGGTCCTCGGTCGTTTCGGCCTCCACGACGTCGACCACGTCGTCGAAGGTGATGCGCCCGAGGAGCTTGCCGGTGGCGTCGACGACCGGGACCGCGGCGACGTTGTAGCGGGCCATCAATCGCGCGACCTGCTCCTGATCCTGCTGAGGCTCGACCTGCACCGCCGGCTGCTCCATCACCTCACGGACCAGGCGCGCCGGCGAGGTGACGATGAGCCGGGCGATCGGTACGATGCCGCGTAGATCACCCTTCGCGTCGACGGCGTACACCTGATACAGCTGGCTTTCGTCCTCGTCACTCTGGCGGCGGATGGCTTCGATCGCTTCCGCGACGCTGGCATCGTCTCGCACGGCGACGACGTTCGTCGTCATCAGACCACCGGCGGAGTCCTCCGGATACTCGAGCAGGCGCTCAACGTCGGCGCGATCGCTGATCTCTTCGAGCACCGCCTCGCGCTCGCCGGCGGTCAGCTCCGCGACGAGATCGGCCGCGTCGTCCGACGGCATCTCCTCGACCAGCTCCGCCGCGTAGGATGGCCCCACGGCGAGCAGCATCTCTTCGGGGTGCTCGCCCGCCTCCATTTCCGCAAGGGCGCCTGACGCCAGGTCGACGGGGAGCTCGGAGATGACACGGACGCGCGTGACTTCTTCCAGCGCCGACAATACGTCCGCCAGATCGGACGGATGCACGTGGCGCACGCGCTGGAGGAACGGACGGAGGTCATCCTGCTCGGCGAGCTCCTTGAGCTCGTCGAGCCTGAGGTCGGGCTCCATCACGGCGTGCTTCCTCCCCCCAACGCGATCGTCCGAACGGGGCCCAACCGCACCGCCACGCGCTCGACGCGGGTCGCGCCGGCGGCTAGCACGTCGAACTCCAGGCCCTTGTACGTGAATCGCTCCCCTGCGCGGGGGATGCGCCCCAGCGCCTGGATCAGCAGGCCGCCGACCGTCTGCGCGCCGCCTCCGAGTGTGACACCGAGCGTCTCGGCGAGCTGCGAGGTCGGCGCGCTTCCTTCGACCTCCACGACGCGCGTCGTGTCGGCGGCGACGGCCGGCGGCTCGAACAGCTCACTCACGAGATCTTTGAGCAGATCCTCGAATGTGATCAAGCCCGCGGTCCCCCCGAACTCGTCGAGCACGACAGCGAGATGACGACCGCTCCGCTGCATTTCGAGCATCAGGTCGGCAGCGCGCATCGTGCCCGGCACCGCGAGCGGGGGCCGCACCGGCACGGCGTCCTCCGGCTGACGGCCGAGCAAATCCAGCGTATGCGCGACACCGACCACTTCATCCAATGAGCCTCGATACACGGGATACCGGCTGAATCCGGACTGTTGCAGAACGTGTGCCGCTTCCGCCGCGAGCGTGCCCTCGGGAAATGCGACGATGGCGGTCCGCGGTGCCATCAGCTCGCGGATGGGACGGTCGGCGAATGCCAGCACACCGGAGACGACGGCCATTTCATCGGTCGTCGCCAAGGCATCGGTATCGGCACTGGAGAGCAGCGCCGCGAGGGTGGTGCGAGTTGATTGCTCGCGCCGCGGGATGAATGGCGAGAGGACGATGCCGAGGTGATCGAGGGGCGGAACGGCGCGCGCCACGAGGGGTTCCGCCCAGCGTCGACCCAGCACCCGCGGAATCAGGTACGCCGCGCTGATGAACAGGGGGACGCCGACGGCGACGGTGAAGACGCCCAGAAAGGTCGACGTCGTGGCGGCCAGCAAGGCGGGAATCGCCGCTGCGGCGAGGAGCACGCCCAGCGTCGTCAGGGTGTTCGATGTCGCCAGCGTGCGCCCGGGATTTTGGAGCACACCGGCGCGTGCCGCGGACCCGCGCAGCTTGTAGGCGACCCAGCGCGTCAGCTCGTGCTGGCTGACCCGCGCGGCCGCCACACCGATCGCCGCCGAGATGCCGGCCACGAGCAGCCCCAGCAGGAGCACGAAGAGCGCGACGCTCATCGCTTCTCGAACGAGACCTGCGTGACCCGGCGCTGCTCCACGCGTTCCACTACCGCGCGGATGCCGTCCAGCGACAGCTCATCGCCGGCACGGGGCACGCGTCCGAGCACCGAGTACACGAGCCCGCCGACCGTCGAGACTTCGGCGTGCGTGATCGTCGTGCCGAGTGCGGCCGACAGCTCGTCGAGCGTCACCCGGCCATCGACCCACAGGCGGCCGCCATCCTGCCGGATCGTCGGCACCGTCTCCGTGTCATGCTCGTCGCGTATCTCGCCGACGATTTCCTCGAGAATGTCCTCGCGCGTGATCAACCCAGAGGTGCCGCCGAATTCATCCACCACAATCGCGATATGCGCCGGTCTCCCCTGAAAGTCGCGCAGCTGGTTGTCGAGCGTCTTGGTCTCCGGGACGAACGCCGCCGGCCGAACCAGCGACTGCCAGCGCGTCCCGGCGTCAGCGAGACCCATGGCGATCGGCACGAGATCTTTCGCGAACACCACCCCCGCGACGTTGTCTGGCGATCCGTCGAGCACGGGCAAGCGGGTATGCTGGCTTTGACGGAACACCTCAAGCACCTCTTCCGGCGTCGCCGAGATATCGATCGCGGTCATATCCAGTCGCGGCGTCATGACCTCCTCGGTCGTCGTATCGGCGAGCGTGAAGACACCCAGCAGCATGTCGCGCTGCGCCTCGCCCAGATCGGGCTGCAGCGGCCGCGGCGTATCGACGAGGGTGTGCAGACCGCGATCGGCCCAGGCGAGCAGCCACAGCAGTGGTCCGAACGGCGCGAGGGTGCGGCGCGCCAGCGGGAGCGCCGCGTCGGAGAGCTCCGGCGCGATCCGCGCCACGCTGCGCGGGAGCGCGTCGCCGACGATAAAGAGGAGGAGCGTGCCCACGACCAGGGTCGCGAGGGCCGCCGACCAGGGCCGCGACCACCACGCGACCGCGTTGGCAGTGGCGACGGCCCCAAGCACCAGCAGCGCGAGGCGGGCGACGTGGAGGGCCCGATGCAGCGGGACCCGGCGCTCGGCAGCGATCGGCGGCGCGTCGCCGAGGGTATGCAGCGCCTCCCCGACCGCGGCTTCTTCACCGAGTGCGAGCAATGCCGCCCACACCCCCGCGCCAATGGCGACGACGAGTCCCGTCACACGAAGGGCGGCTTCGTTGAGCATCAGCGGGTACGGAGCACGCGGCGCACGTAGCGCTCTTGGCGTCGCCACATCGCGGAGCGCATCCGGCCTGAACCTTCGGGGTGGTCGTAGCCCAGCACGTGCAGCGTTCCGTGCACGGCCAGACGGATCAGCTCTTCGTGCTCAAACCCGGCGGCAGCGGGACAGATGTATACGTCGCCCAGCAGCGCGCCATCCGGCTGCGGCAGCGGATAGGCGATCACGTCGGTGAGGCCGCGGCGTCCGGTGGCGCGCCGGTTCACCTTCCGCATCGCGGCCGCGGGAAGCAGGGTGATGTCGATATGCGATCCCGCCGGCGCGCGCTCCCACGCCAGCACCCGCGTGGCGACTCGCATGAGCTCGTCAGCGCGACGTTCGCGCGGTTGCCGGCTGCCACGCCGCACTGATGCCGCCACTCGACTCCGGATAATCGATGCGATTGTGATACATGCCGCTCAACACCACCAGGAACGCGGACTTCACCTGCTCCATCTGCTGCAGCGTCAACGGCGCTTCGTCGAGTTGCCGGGCATTCACCTTGGTCCGCACGATGTGATCGATCGCTTCTTCGATCTTGTGCGGCGTCAGGTCTTCCAACACGCGCAGCGCCGCTTCGACCGAATCGGCGATCATCGAGATCGCGGTCTCCATCGAGCGTGGCTTGGGGCCGGGGTAGGTAAAATCCTCGGGGTTGCGCGTCTGCCCGCCGTCGGCCTTCTTGGCCTTGTCGAGGAAGTACGTGATCTCCGTGGTGCCGTGATGCTCGGGAATGAACGCGGCGACGGAGTCGGGCAGATCGGCCTCGGCGGCGAGCGCCAGGCCGTCGGTGACGTGCGCTTTGATGATCTGCGCCGACTGCAGCGGCTTCAGTCGATCGTGCGGGTTATTGCCCCGGATCTGGTTCTCGACGAAAAACAGCGGGTTCTTCACCTTACCGATGTCGTGATAGTAGCACCCCACGCGACCGAGCAGTCCGTTCGCGCCGATCCGGTTGCATGCCGCCTCGACCAGATTCGCCATGGCGACGCTATGCGCGTACGTACCCGGAGCTTCGAGCGACAGGCGCCGCAGCAGCGGTCGGCTGGGGTCGGACAGCTCGAGGAGTGTCAGGTCGGTTGTGATATGCGTGACCGATTCCGCGACCGGCAGCAGGAAGAACGTGAGCCCCGCCGAGATCAGCGCGTTCAGGGCCCCCCACAATCCGCGCAATCCGATCTCCTCGATCGTCCAGCCGCTGGCGAGGCCCAGCGCCAGCGCGCCGGTCAGATATCCCGCGACGATGATGAGGACCGGCGCGTAGAAGTTGCTGCGGCTGCGCAGCGTCCGTACCGACAACGCGGCGGTCACCCCGCCGACGACACACAGGAAGGTGGCGGGTACGTCGTGGAAGACGGGCTGGAGGCCGATTACGACCGCCAGGATCATGGCGGCGATCATTGACACGCGGCCGTTGAACAGCACCGTCAGCATCATGGCGGCGAAGGGCATGAAGACGATTTCGGGATGGTCGGGATAAAAGCGGGCGACAAATCCCCCCTGCACCAGCAGCAAGGCGAACAATCCCCCGATCAAGGCGACCTGCTTGAGATCGGTGTAGGTCTCCCGCCGGTAAAAGAGCAGCAGCACCCAGAAAATCGCGAGGATCAGCGTGTCGCGCAGCAGTGGACCAATGACGCCGCGAATCGAGTATGTCGTCGCGGCGCCCCGGCGCAACAATTCCTGGTGCAGCGCGACAAGACGCTCGTGCGCCTCATTCGTCACGACCTCATGCGGCGCCACGATGCGGTCTCCGGCACGAACAATGTATTTGCTGGGATCGACGCTGCCACGCAGCTCGTTGCGGCGCCGCTCGGTTTCCAGCTGCTTGGGAATGAGCGTGGGCCGGAAGAACTGCCGGACCAGTTTCAGGTAGAGCACATCCCCGACACTCGAGCCGGCGTCGGGATGCAGCTGTTTGGCGCGGCCGAGATACTGCGCGAACGTCAGAACCTGGTCGCGTTGCAACGACGATTCGGTGGAACCACGCCGCACGATCAGCTCGCGCGACTGCTCGACTTGCAGCACCCCCGGCCCGGTGACGCCCTGGGCCAGCGTGCGATCGAACAGCTTCACCAGCGCCTGTTGTACGGCGCGGCGTTTGCCGCCTTTGGAGAGATAGGATGCTTCTTGCAGCGTCACCGGGACGCCGAAATCCCCGGCGGCTCGAATGACGGCCTGCGGTCCCTGATCGCTCGAGGCGTCCACGGCGCTGAAGAAGGCGCCCATGGTCGTCGCGGTGCTGTCGTACGCGCGTTGCCGGAACTCGTAAATCGGCTTCGCCGACGCCGCGAGCTCCTCGGCTTCGCGCTGCAGCTCGTCTTCCGATTTGTTCACGACGAAGTTGAAGGGCGCGATGATCTCCTTGTCGGCACGCGCGCCGGGCTCGAGTAACGGCGCGACATCCGCCGCGCTCGAGGGGAACGCCACGTGCGCCGCCATTGCCAGCGCGGGCACCCACAGCCAGCGCGCGAGGTGATAGCGCACCTTGTCCTGCGTCGGTGGCTTCATCAGCCTTGCGCGTCCTCGGCGTAGGCGCGGATGATGTCACGCACCAGCCGGTGGCGGACGACGTCTACGTCGGAGAGATAGCAGAAGCCGATCCCTTCGATGCCCGGCAAAATACGCTCGACCTGCAGCAGCCCCGAGTCTTCACGATTGGGCAGGTCGATTTGCGTCTTGTCGCCGGTAATCACCGCGCGGGAATTCACGCCCAGGCGGGTGAGGAACATCTTCATCTGCATACCCGTGGCGTTCTGCGCTTCGTCGAGAATCACAAAGGCGTCGCTCAGCGTGCGTCCGCGCATATACGCCAGCGGAGCGATCTCGATCATGCGCGTCTCGAGGGCCTTCTGGACGCGCTCGCGCGGCATCATGTCCTCGAGCGCGTCGTAGAGCGGCCGCAGGTACGGATCGACCTTCTCCTGCAGGTCGCCAGGCAGAAAGCCGAGGTTCTCGCCCGCCTCCACGGCGGGGCGCGCCAGCACGATGCGACGCACCCGTTTGCGGGCGAGTGCGTCGACCGCGGCTGCGACCGCCAGATACGTTTTTCCCGTGCCCGCAGGCCCGATTCCGATCACGATGTCGTGCTCGGCGATCGAGCGGAGGTACTCGCGCTGGCCGGCCGTCTTGGGCTGAATGACCCGGCGCAGCCCTGGGAGGATGATCTTCACCGGGTCGGATGTATCGCGCCCCAGCTCGCCGTGCGCTTCGTCGGTGACGACGCGCTCCACATCGTGGACGTCGAGCGCTTCGCCCATGCGCGCGAGATCGATCAGCGCCTGCGCCACCGGGCCGGCCCGCTCCATCGCCGCGGCGGGCCCGGCCAGCGACAGGCTGTCGCCGCGCAGCGAGACACGCACCCCGAGCCGGCGCGCCAGCTCGAGCAGATTGGCATCGTTCACGCCGGCCAACGCCAGCGGATCCACGCCTTCCACGGAAAGCCGGTGGACGACGTCATCGCTCATGGCACCACCTTGATATGAAGTGCGGCGAGATCTTCCGGACGCGCCGGAGCCGGCGCGCCCTCGAAGAGGGCTCGTGCCGCGGTTGTTTTGGGGAACGCGATCACGTCACGCAGCGACGCGGCTCCCGCGATCAACATCGTGGTACGATCGAATCCAATGGCGAACCCGCCGTGCGGCGGCGCCCCGGCGGCAAGCGCCGTCAGGAGAAAACCAAAGCGCGCGTCGATATCCGCGGGAGAGAGCCCCAGATGGGCGAATACCTTCCGCTGCATCGCCGGATCGGTGATGCGAATCGAGCCCGATCCCAGCTCGTTACCGTTGTACACGGCGTCGTAATGCAACGCCCGGCACGCGAACGGATCGCTGTCCAGCTTCCCGGCGTCATCCGGATGCGGGGACGTAAAGGGATGATGGGCAAAGACCGGCTTCCCCGTTTCCGGGTCCGGCTCGAACAGCGGGAAGTCCACCACCCAGCAGAAGGCATGGGCCGCCTTGGGCGCCGGTGCCAGCCGCCGGATCACTTCCTGGCGCACTTTGTCGAGGGCGGGCGACGTGATGCGGTCGGGACCGACCGTCATGAGCGCGGCGTCACCATCACCAATGCCGAGCCTGCCCAACGTTTCGGCATCGAAGTGCTTGCCCACCGAGCCCGAGAGTTGATCGCCCTGCCGCTTGACCCATGCGAGGCCGGAAGCGCCATAACTTTTGGCGGTCTCGGCAAGCTGGTCCACGTCCTTGCGCGACAGGTTGCCACCGCTCGGCACGGCGATCCCTCGGATCCGCGCGCCGTTGGTGGCGCTCTGGAAAAACGGCACCGCGAGCGGCTGCACCTGAGCCGTCCAATCCGCGATCGGGAACGCAAAGCGCAAGTCCGGCTTATCGGTGCCGTAGCGCTCCATTGCCTC
>JBHEMG010000003.1:0-2705 GCA_046262715.1 Gemmatimonadales bacterium | reverse complement strand
GGATACGACAGCGCGCGCGTGGAGGTTGGGCTAGACCGCCTGGAGGCGATCGCAGCCTTGCCGGAGGTGCGCTACATCCAGTCGAAGCAGGAGGCTTACACGACGCGTCCCGCCGCGCCGGCCCCGACTGCCCTCGACGTTCCGCTCGCGGCGTCCAGGCGGCCGGGCGGCTTCGCGTCGCGCGCTGAGCAGGTCCGCGCGAACCTGAGCCGCGTGCTGGCCGCGATGCGTAACGACGGGTTAGCCCAACCCGACGCCACTGCGAGCACCGGCGCGCGACAGTCGGAAGGCGATGTGACGCATCGCGCCAACATCGCGCGCGCGCGCTACGGCGTGGACGGCAGGGGAATTAAGATCGGCGTCCTCTCGGATGGCGTCGTTAATATGTCCGCGGCTGTCAACACGGGCGATCTGCCGCCCGACGTGACGGTGCTTCCCGGCCAGGTCGGGACCGGCGATGAAGGCACGGCGATGTTGGAGATCGTCCACGACCTCGCCCCTGGCGCGAAGCTCTACTTCGCCACCGCCTTGTCCAGCATCACCTCGTTCGCCGACAACATCCGCAAACTCCGCGCCGCCGGGTGTGACATCATCGTGGACGACATCTTCTACTACAGCGAGGCGGTCTTTCAGGACGGCCAGGCGGCATCTATCGTCTCGAACACCAATGGCGGCGTCGTCACCCAGGCCGTCAACGACGTAACGGCCGCCGGCGCGCTCTACTTCTCCTCGGCCGGCAATGAGGGCAATAAGAACGACGGCACAGCCGGCGTCTTCGAGGGCGACTTTACCAACGGAGGCACGCTTGCGGTCATCGGCGGCGCGGGCGCGGGCCCCGTCCACGACTTTGACACGTCGGCGGCGGTCTCGCAGTTCAACCGCATCACATTCGGCTCAGGCAATCCGATCACGTGCGAGTGGTCGGACCCGCTCGGCGGCTCAAATAACGACTATGACCTCTACATTCTCAACAGCGCCGGCACCGCTTTGGTCGCCGCCTCGACGGGCACGCAGGACGGCACGCAGGATCCATTAGAGACCGTCGGCGGCGGCGCCAACGTGACGAACAACCGAATTGTCGTCGCCAAGTTCTCGGGCGCCGATCGGTATCTCCACGTCAACAGCTTCCGCGGCACACTCCAGTTCAGCACGCCGGGACAGACGCATGGTCACGCCAGCGCAGCTGCGGCATACGCAGTGGCGGCGACACCCTCATCCGGTCCGTTCACCACCGCCTCCGGCGTCACCGGGACCGCCGGCCCATACCCTGGTCCGCACAACTCGAGCAACCAGGTCGAGCCGTTCGAGTCCGACGGTCCGCGTCGCCTCTTCTTCCAACCGGACGGCACGCCCTACACGGCGGGGAACTTTTCCTCGACCGGCGGCCTCGTCCGACAGAAGCCGGACATTACGGCCTCGGACGGCGGTGTCGTCTCGGGCGCGGGCGGCTTCTCGAATCCGTTCTACGGTACTTCGGCTGCTGCGCCGCACGCTGCCGCCATCGCGGCGCTTGTGCTCAACGGTAAGCCTGGCATCACGCCGGCGCAGGTACGCGCGGCGCTCGTCGCCTCGGCCATCGACATTGAAGCGCCGGGCGTAGACCGCGACTCGGGTGCCGGTATCATCATGGCGGACACGGCGCTGGCCGCAGCGGGCGCACAGCCCGTCGAACTGGAACTTGGCACGGTGACGGCCACGGAGTCGGCCGGTAACGGGAACGGATTCGTCGAGCCGGGCGAGCGCGGCTCGCTGACGGTGCAATTGCGCAACAACAGCGCCGCGACGCTGACGAACGTCTCGGCCACTCTCACGACTACGACCCCAGGCGTGACCATCATCCCGCCGGGCACCTCGGCCTATCCAGATATCGCGCCCTCGGGCGGCACGGCTAATAACACGACGCCATTCCAGTTCATAGTCAGTCACACCGTAGCGTCGCCTTCGACCATCAGTTTCACGCTGACGGTTACCTACTCGGGCGGTACCTCGAGCCCTCGGACCTTTAATTTCACTGTTAACGTGAGTCGCAGCGCGACGATTAGCACAACCCTAGATACGGTGGCGCCGGCGGGCGGCGAGGGCTTCACGGCCACGACCGGCCTCCAGTCAGGCCGGATCGCACGCACAGGCTTCGACACCAATTCGAGCTGCGGCATCAACAAGCCGCAGCCCGGCATCAACGGGGCCGACGCAGGCGTATCGCACCGCTATGACGCCTACACGTTCCAGAACAACAGCAGCCAGGCCATCTGCGTGAGCATTACGCTGACCACTTCGTCGGCGGACGCGCTCAAGCTACAGTCGGCGGCGTACGCTCCGACATTCAACCCGGCGGCGGTCACCGACAACTACCTCGGCGACATCGCCAACAACTCGGCGGGCGTCACCTCGCGCACCTACTCGGTCATCGTTCCGGCGAACACGTCATTCGTTGTCGTGGTTAACGAGATCAGCGGCGGCGGCGGCGTCGGAACGGCCTATACGCTTACCGTGGACGGCCTGCCCGCTGTGACCACGCCGCCACCGCTTTCATCGGTGCAATTCAATCCGGCAACTCCGTCGCTTACCGAGGACAGTACTGCCATTAATCTAACTGTGACGCGAACGGGTGACACATCCTTCGCGGCGACAGTTGATTACACAACCGTCGATGGCTCGGCTTCATCGCGGTCTGACTATGAGAAAGCAATCGGAACCTTGCAGTT
>JBHEMG010000002.1:0-19436 GCA_046262715.1 Gemmatimonadales bacterium | reverse complement strand
ATGCGCGCCGTGGGGGATCGTGACGTTGTCGACCGTCTCGAAAATCTTCTGGTCCAGGAGATTGCCCGGCGAGAACTGCTCGGTGCCGAACGTCACGGAGCGGCGCGGGCCCACGGGTCGGTTGACCCCGGTATCCAGCTGCACACCCACGGTGATTTCGGGCGCCCGCACCGGCACGATGCGCTCGTCTTTAATCGTGTTATAGCCGACGATCAGCTCGTTCGACACGCCGCTGCTGAAATTGGAATAGAGCTGCGCGGTCGTCGAATTATTCTTCGCATCGCGCTTGAATGCGTTGGTCGAGTAGCGGAAGCCGGAGTTCTGCACCGTCGGATCGGCGTTGAAGTTGTTCACATTGCGCGAGAAGTCGTCCTGCACGTCATGGTTGATAATCTGGCGGATCACAAAGCGGTGCACCGACGAAATCTGAAAATCGAGCCGCCCAAACAGATTCGTGAGCGGCGTTTCCTTCTCGACGGGACCGGTCAGGCCGGGGTCGAAGCCGTACGTTCCCATCGCGTTGCTTATGCGCGTGAGGGTGTCCAAGGGAATGACGGGATCGTCCGGCGCGGGAGACGGGGCGCCGGCGAGGTAGTAGGGCCCCGCCGCGGGATCGGTGCGCTGCTGCCACTCGGGCGCGATGAAGAACTGCAGCCGATCCTTGATGATCGGGCCGCCCACGCTGAAGCCGTACTGCTTCACGTTGAAGGCCGGCGTGCGCAGTCGCTCGCCCACCAGCTGGACGCCCGCCACGGGGTCACTGTTGCGATAGGTGTACAGCGCGCTGCCGTGGAACTGATTGGTGCCGCTCTTGGTCACCGCGTTCACAAGCATGCCGGCAAAGCTGCCCTGCCGCACGTCCGTGGGGGTGAACATCACACGGAATTCCTTTACCGCGTCGAGCGAAATGATCTTGCCGCCGGCGCTGCCGCCGGGAACGCCATTGGTGGCGCCGAGATTGAAGCGCTCGCTCTGATTTGCCCCGTCGATGGTGATGGTGTTGAAGCGGTTATACGCGCCCCCGCCGCTGGCCGCGCCGCTCGCCGGATAGACGACCTGCGGCGCGAGCTTGAGCTGATCGATGAAGTCGCGGCTGAAGGTGGGGATGCGCTGCACCAGCGTGTCGGAGATCTGCGTCGAAACGCCCTGACGGGTCGGGGCGAAATCGGGAGTGGCTTCGCCCAAAATCGTCTGGGCCGTCAATTCCACCGCTTGCGGGACGAGTTGGGCGTCGACTTTGGTCTGCTCGGAGAGGCTCACGGCGATGCGGTCACGGCTGAAGGGCTGAAACCCGATGGCGCGTACCGCCACCGTGTACGGCCCACCGGTTTCGAGGCCCTGAATCAGATACTGCCCATTGCTGCGCGTTCGAACCGAGGTCGTGAAGCCGGTGCCGCGATGGGTGACCTGCACGGCTGCTTCGGCGACGGGCTGGCCCTGCGCGTCCGTCACTTTGCCGGATATCGCGCCCGTCGTCACGCCTTGCGCGAACGCCGCGCCCGTGCAAAGCATCGAAAAGACGGCCGCGGCCACCAGGGCACGGCCAGAGCCAACGATCCAGCGCATGGATGGACCTCTCCTTCGGGGGATCGGATGCAGGTTGCTGTCGCCCATCGAGACTCGGAGAAACTGCGCTAGGTTGGGGCTTTCCGCAACAGATACACGGCCGCTACACCAACGAGAATATTCGGGAACCAGGCGGCCAGCATCGGCGGCATGACCCCGCCGGCGCCCACCGCTTTGGCCAGCTGAAACATCAGCAGCACGATGAATGTCGTGGCCAGGCTCGCGGCCACCCCCCACGCCGCGCCGCTTTTGGGGCTCGAGATGGCGAGCGGCGCGCCGAACAGCGCGATCAGCAAACAAATGAAGGGGATGGCGATCTTCAGGGCGAGCTCCACCTGCAACTTCTTCGCATTCGAGCCGCTGCGCGTCAGCGCGTCGATGTAGCGCCGCAATTCCTCGTACCGCATCTCATCGGGCGCCTTCGGTTCCGCCAGCAGATCGACGGGGCGCTCCGTCAACGTGCGCGAGCGGAGTGAATCGAACTGGAATGCGACCTCGCCGGTGGGCTCGGTGCCCGCGAGGTAGCGCAGCGTGCCGTGATGCAGCATCCAGCGCGCCGCGCTCCCCCGCACGGCGCCGGTATCGTAGACGGCGCGCTGCGCGGCGACCACGATCGTGGGATAGGCCGCGCTGGTCCCCTCGCGCTCGAGCATCAAATCCGTCATCTCGCGCGCGCGCAGCTCGAGCGCGCGAATGGCGTAGACCCAGCCCCGGTCGGCGCGATACACGAAGTTGTAGCGCGAGCTCTGGGACCGGATCGCTTTCTCGCCCAGCATCTCGAGGCGGTGCGATGTCGCGACCGGCGCGATTTCACCGAGCAGGAGCCCGGCGATAAACGAGGCCCCGGCTGCGAGAAACAGCGGCCGCACCAGTCGGTGAAAGGAGATGCCCGATGCCTTCGCCGCGGTCAGCTCGGAATGCCGTCCCAGCGAGCCGACCGTGAAGACGGTGGCGAACAGCACGGCGACCGGCAGGACCAGAAACATCTTCTCGGGCAGGTCAAACACGTACGACAGCGTCACGGCCTGCGGCGTGATCCCGCGGTTCAAGTAGGTGTCGAGCTTGTCCGTCAGATCGATGACGATCACGAGAATGGGAAAGCCGAGCAGCGTGACGAGGAAGACGCGCAGCCATTCGCGCAGGAGATAGCGGTCGAGAGTGTTCCCAATTGCGGATTGCGGATTGCGGATCACGGAGGGAAGCTTCACAGGTCAATTCCGCAATCCGAAATTCACAATCCGCAATTTCTTGATCCACCCGACTAGCCACCCCTTCACCTCGTCCCAATCCCCGCCGTGCGCGGTGCTGCCGGCCCGGCGCACCATCCACAACAACGGAACGGCGACAACCAGGAAGATGAGATTCGGCGTCCACATCGCGAAGAACGGCGGCACGATCAGTCGATCCCCCAGCTCCTCCCCCCCGATCAGGCCGACGTAATAGACCGAAAAGACCGCGAGGCTCGTGCCGATCACGAGTCCCACGCCACCGCGCGGAAACCGGATCGCGAGCGGCACGCCGAGCAGCGCGAAGATCACGCAGGCGGCACTGATCGCGAGTTTTTTCTGGATCTCCACCTGATAAATCGCGGCGCGCTGGCGCGCCGCGCGGACCCGCTGCTCATACGCCGTGAGTGACGTACCAACTTGCTGCGACGAGTACGACAGGCTGGGCCGCTGCTGCTGCGCTTGCGCGGCCTGCGCCGGAGTCGGAGACAGCAGGCGCTTGACCGCGCCGGCCACCCGGCAGTACCGGCTGGGCGGCGGTGGTGTCGAATCCACGCCGGCCGGCGGGAGCGGCGTCATCTTGCTCAAGCGGCGCAGCTCGCCGACCGTGGTGATCACCGCCTCCCGGTACACCCGCTCCATGTCCTGGCGCGCCCGCGCGACCACGTCCTGCATCGCGCAGATCGTCATCTCACGGTCGCCGCGGTATTCGTCGTGCTCGGTGCGCTCGAGCGTGTTCCCCACGCCCGCGACCTTGATGCGGTTGACGTGATAGAATGTGCGGTTGAAGTGCTCGGGCTCGGCGCGCTTGACCTCGTGCACTTCGCCGTCCCGCAGCGTCAAATACAGATCGGTGCCCCCGGGGGTATAGGCCATGCGACCCGAGTCTGCCATGATGATCCGCCGTCGATCGGGGTCCTCCAGGTCGTAAATCGTGACATCCGTCAGCGTGCTGGCCGCGGGGTCAATTCGGGTGGCGCGCAGGAAGAACTGTCCCGCCACGACCTCGTTGATCACCTGTTCCTTCAGCTGAAATGTCGGTTTCTTCCGTTGGATATCGACGAGGAGCGTCCGCAGCTGGTGATTGGAGCGCGGGAGGATTTGATCATTCCACAGCAGCGCCAGGAGGCCGACGAGGGTGGCACCACCCAGCACCGGCGCGAGCACGCGGCCGACGCTGATGCCGCTGGCTTTCATCGCCGTGATTTCGTTGTCGGCGGCGAGATGGCTGAACGTGTACAGCACCGCGACCAGCACCGCCATCGGGAGGGTCATCGCCACGATGAAGGGAATGGACAGGGCGAATACCTCGAACACGATGCTCCAGGGCAGTCCTTTCCCCACGAAGTTGCCGAACTGCTTCGCGACCTGATTGACCAGCATTGCGAAGGTGAGCGCGGCGAGTGCATAGGCGAGCGGAGGAAGGTGTTGCCGCAGGATGTAACGACTGAGGATGCGCACGGTCGGTCGCGCCATTATATTCGGCACCCCACGTCTCTACAAGGGATGCGTCGTCTCGCCCTAGCATTACTCGCTGTCACGCTCGTCGTACCCCAGGTATATGCGCAGGCTCCTGTGTACACGTTCGGCGTGCCACCGCTCGCGCCGCCGCGCAACGCCGCGCTCGTGCCGGGCGGCCGCCTGGGCGCGCGCGTGCCACCGGCGCTCGTGGCCGCCGCATGGATCGATGCTGTGCTCGCGCAGCGCCGACCCTGGTTCACCGTTCCCCCGACCGTCGCCGAAGCAGCCGCGCCCGCCGCCGCTCCGCCGCCACCCCTCATGCCGGCCGGGCTGCTCGGTCCCTACGCCGACATCGGCATGCAGCTCAACGTGCGCTTCGAGCTGAAAGCGGATCAATTCCGCAACCTGCGCTGCTCCGCGCCCGAGCGGCAGCTGGCACTCTCGGGCTGCACCGGCGGATTTCCGACGATCACGCCGAATCCGCAATATGCGGTCCGCACCGCCGGCGTCGTGGCGCAGCGGCTGCACGTGGACGTGGATTTCGACAGCCAGCGCGAATTCGACGCCAACAACAACCTCCGCGTCTGGTACGAAGGCCTCGAAGACGAGATGCTGCGGCGCGTCGAAGCCGGCAACGTGACGTTTTCGGTCCCGTCGTCGCGCTTCATCAGCGCCGCCATTCCCGCCAACAATTTCGGCGTGCAGGCGATCGCGCAGGTGGGGCCGGTCGAGCTGCGCAGCATCTTCGCGCAGCAAAAAGGCAACATCGTGAAGGACCGCGTCTATCGCGTCGGCGAAACGACGAGTCAGCCGATCGACCGCGAGGCGCGCGACCTCGACTACGAGCCGGGGCGCTTCTTCTTCGTCATCTATCCGGCTGCGCTGCTCGGGTACCCCGCGATCGACATCCTCGCCCTCGACCAGACGGCTCGGCCCGACTCGCTGACCGTCGGCGCGCTCCGCGTGTATCGGCGCCGCGCGATCGCCCCCGGCTCGACCAGCAATCAGAACGCCGGCGGGCTGCGAGCCGTCGCGTGCGGTACCGGCGCCTTCGGCCGGGCGTTGGATTGCGCGGACCAGCGCGCCGGCCCCTTCGAATGGGAAATCCTCGAAGAGCGCAAAGATTATTACGTCGATCCCAGCGGGACGTGGTTCGCGCTCGCCAATCGCCTGGATCAGAACGACTATCTCGCTGTCTCCTACATCACCGCGAGCCGCGCCGACTCGATCGGGACTTTTCCGATCGAAGCGACGGGCGATACTACCATCGTCGATACGCTGCGCCTGGTGTACGACCCGAAGCCCGGCATCACCGCGGCCTCGCCGTCGTTCCGCTTCGAGATCCGAAACGCCTATCGTGTCGGTGGGCGCGAGATCAATCGCGATATGGCGCTGTCGCTGATGGTCAACCAGCGGGAGCGATCACCGGCCGGCGAGCCCTACCTCGGTTTGCTGGGCATCTCACTCGAGAATGATCGCAACACCTTCGACCAGTACAACCGCCTTTTCCCTCGTGCCCGCGATCCGAATCAGGGGGATCCGGTGCGAGACCTGTTCGTGATCTTCCCGCACCTGACGCCCTTCGCCGACACGACCCGGCTGTCCCCCGCTGAACGCAACGACTCACTGTATCGCACGCCCCGCGCCTATCTCACGACGCAGGCGCCGCCGTCGATCTTTGCGCTGCGCTTTCATCTGGATGCGTCGGCGTCCGCGGACCGCTCGGTGCTGTCGCTCAACAGCTTCCAGATCCGTGAAGGCAGCGAGCGCATTTACGTGCGCAACGCCCTGCTGACCCGGGGCGTCGATTATTCGATCGATTACGCGACCGGGCAGGTGCAGTTCACCCGTCCCGATTCACTGTTCCAGGCCGGCGCGTCCGACGTGCGGGCGCAATTTGAAGAGCGTGCCGCGTTCAACATCGCGCCCACGTCCATCTACGGCCTCGCCGCGCGCTACGACCTGGGTACGGTGGGGCAGGTGAACTTCACCGGCATGTTTCAAAAGGAGCAGAGTGCGTTCAATCGGCCGCCGCTCGGGTTCGAGCCGTCGTCGAGTTTCATCGGCGGGCTGTCCACGCAGCTGCGCTTTCAGCCGGATTGGCTCACCCGTTTCGCGAATTTCCTGCCGGGCGTCCGCACCGACGTACCGTCCTCGCTCGCGCTCTCGGGTGAAATCGCCATGTCGAAGCCGAGTCCCAATCGTTTCGGGCAGGCGTACATCGAGGAGTTCGAAGGGGGCGCCTCCAGGTTCATCGGGTTGGCCGACAACTTGTGGCATTGGGGGAGCGTCCCGACGTCGATCCGCGGCGCCGAGTCCTTCGGGATCCTCGGCGCGTTCGATACCGCCACGGCGGGGTTTCTGACCTGGCAGAGTCTGCCCTACAATTTCCGAAGCGGGCGCGCGCAGCCGATTCAGTTCCTGCCGCAGCAGATCGACCCCACGATTCGGTTGGCCGGGCAAACGCAGGCAGCGGAGCCGGTGCTGTGGCTGATGATGAAGCCGGATACCGTGCTCGGGCTGGCGAACAACCGCGCGAGCTCACCCACCGTGGGCACGCCGAACTGGGTCCGCCCGCCGACGGACGCGGCGCGCTGGCGCTCCATCACGCAGACGCTGTCGCCGACCGGCATCGATCTCTCCCGCACCGAGTTTCTCGAGTTCTGGGTCTGGGAAGACGGCTCGCGCGTCGCCAAGACCAACCGGGCGCTGGTGTTATTCGACTTTGGATCGGTGTTCGAGGACGCGCTCGCGTTCGTGCCCCGTTCCTTCACGGTCAGTCCCAGCGGCGACACGACGTATTTCGGCATCCGCCGTGCCGGCGAGGGACGGCTCGACAGCGAGCGCGATCCGCGCACGCAGACCTGGAGCGCGACGATCAACGATGAAGGCATTCTCTCCGATCGCGTGGTGGACGGCATATACGACTCGACGCGCGCGGCGCTGATCGACACGCTGCCGCTGTGCAGCGCGACGGAAGACGGCCAGCTGGTCCCCTTCGGCTTCGGCGACGTGCGTTCCCGCTGCGGGCGCCACAACGGCGCCGTGGATACGGAAGATCAGGACGGTGATTTCGCACTCGACTCGATCAGCGGCGTGAAAACGACCGAAAATTTCGTGCGCTACGTTTTTCCGATCGGCGACGAGCGCTATTACGTGCGTGACGGCGGAATGCTGCCCGATGCCGCCTCCGGCGGGACGGCAGGCTGGCGTCTGTATCGCATTCCGTTCCGAAGCGACACACTCAACATCGGCGCGCCGAACCTGCGTCAGGTCCAGACGCTGCGCATCACCGTCGTGGCGCCCGTGACGACGCCGCCGGGCACGCCCGCTCCCCAGGTGTACTTCGCGCTCTCGCGCGTGCGGTTGATCGGCAGCAGCTGGGTCAAGCGCAGCGAGACTCCGATCAAGGGCATCGCCGGAGAGCGGGGAACCGGGATCGGCGAGGTCGTTGCCTCGGTGGTCAGTACCGAGAACCGCGATCTCGGCTACGCGCCACCCCCCGGGGTGGTGGACGAAGCGGGCCGGCGTGACGCGGGCTTCCAGCTCGGCGCCGTGCAAATCAACGAGCGGTCGATGCGTGTGCTCGCGCGCGGGTTGGCCACGGGTGAACGAGCGGAGACCTACCTGCGGTTTACCACGGAAGGGGACAAGAACTTCCTCAAATACCAGTCGCTGCGGGTGTGGGCGCGCGGCCGCGGCCCGGGGTGGGAAGACGGTGATCTCGAATTCTTCATCAAGGCGGGGAAAGACCAGGACAACTTCTACCTGTATCACACCCCCGCGCGCACCATCGCCTGGGAGCCGGAAGTGCACGTCGCCTTCGAGCGCTGGCTGCTGCTGCGCGCACGCATCGAGCAGGCATGGCTTGGGGGGGACGCGCCGCAGGTCTATCCGGGGTGCCCCGACTCGACGCTGGTTCCGTTCGACACCGCCTACGTCATGTGCGACGGCCCGTACATCGTGCACGTGCGCGATCCGGGGATCGCGCCACCCAACCTCGCCGCCGTCCAGGAGATCGCCGCCGGGATCTGGCGCGTCCAGAGCAAGATTTTCATTGACCAGGCGGAGCTGTGGGTGGATGACATCCGGCTCGCCGACGTCGTCCAGGAGGCGGGCGCCGCCGGGGCGGTCGATATCTCCTTGAACGCCGCCGACGTCGCCGATCTGGCCGTGAGTATCTCCCGGCGCGACGGACAATTCCGGCAGCTGGGCGAGGATCCGTCGTACGTCACGGACAACGCGGCGAGCCTCGCGAGTACGGTGCGCCTCGATCGCTTCCTGCCGCAGACGTGGGGGATGGCCGTGCCCCTGACGATCACGCATACGGTTGGTGCGAGTGACCCCTTCTATCTGACGCGCACCGACATCCGCGCCGACGCACTGGCGGGGTTGCGTACGCCACAGGCGACTGCGACCACCTATGCCTTCTCCGCCCGGCGCGTGCGGCCGTCTGGACGCGGTCTGGCCCGGTGGCTGCTCGATCCCGTGTCGCTCAGTGGGGCGTATAACAACGGCGGAGCTCGCTCGGAGCTGTCGCGGGCGAATGGCTCGAGCTACGGCTTCAATATCGACTACTCGCTCATCCCCGGCGCGCGCACCGTGCGCGTTGGCGGAGTCCAGCTGCGGATCAACCCTTCCGCCGTGACGTTGCGGTCCGGGCTCGTCGGCGCAAACGCGGAGCGATTCACCTTCACCGTGCCGGTGCCGCGCATCGACGACACGCTGCCGCCGTCATTGTCGAAGTCGCGCCTATGGCGAAATTCGAGTCGCGTTGATCTGCTGCCGCTCTCCGGCTTGCAGATGAGCGCCGAGTTGGCGTCCACCCGGGACCTCCGCGACTATGGCGACTCGACGACCATTTCCCGGCTGGCGAGCCAGCAGCGCGCGTCGTTGCTGGGACTGGACGTCGGGATGGAGACACAGCGCTCGCTCACCACGTTCTTCAATGTGACGCCGCGCGTGGCCGCCTGGATCCGGCCGCGCGCCTCGCTCACCTCGGGATTTACCTTCACCCGCGACCCCAACGCGCGCCAGCCGGTCCGCGCCAACGGCGACAGCGCGGGGATTTTCCAGGTCCCTGCTGCCTTCAGCAACTCGCGCCGGCTCGATACCGGCGCGCAGCTGGACCTGCACCGGTTGGCCCAGGCGGCGCTCGGTGATTCGTCCGGCGTGACCGGCTGGCTGTCGCGCGTCGCGCCGGTGGACGTTTCCTACAGCCGCCAGCGTGCCTCGAACTTCAACCGCGCCGGGGCCGCGCCCGCGCTGGGCTATCAGCTGGGAATCGGCGGGATCGACGCCTTCCGGCGCGTCGACGGATTGCTCGCCGCGTCCGCGCTCGACAACACGATCTTCACGGCCGGTGGCGCCGCGACGCTCGGCTTCGGCCTGCGGGCGAATGCGACCTACCGCCGCACCAGCAACGTGGCGTGGACCCTCCGCTCCGGCGAGCAGGTCGCATTGCGCGCGCAAACCCGGGATTGGCCCAATGGCAGCGTCGCGTGGTCGATCTCGCCTTCAAAGAGCAATATCGGCAAGGTGATCCCGCGGGTGGCGGCGCAGGTGACCTACCGCCAGTCGCAGTCGGCAAGCCAGCAGCCATCCTTCGGCTCTGCCTCGAGCGTGCTCGCACGCACGAGCGATCGCCTGATCAATCCATCCGTGTCGCTGACGCTGCTCGGTGGCGTCCTGCTCTCCACCGACGTTACCCGCAGCCGCGGCGAGCGCCTCTCGGCGGGCAGCCTCTTCCGGACGACGCGCGATCAGCAGAACGCTTCGATCAGCTTCTCGTTCCGGCCGCCGCGGGGACTCGGGAAATGGCGCTCCAATATTCGGACGTCGGCCGGCTACTCCGTGGCGGGGAACACCACCTGCTTGCGCAGCGCGGCCCAGACGGACTGCGTCCCCTACGTAGACAGCCGCCAGACTCAGGCGCAGCTTACGATGGACACCGACCTCCCCAGCAACATGAGCGCGGGACTACAAATGGCGTATGTCCTCAACGAGGAGCGGCAAACGAACCGCAAGATCTCGCAGTTCGTGCTCACCGCATTCGTGCAGCTGTCGGCCAGCGTCGGTCAGCTGAAATGAGCTCCTCGCTCGTGCGTGGTGCGTCGTGTGTGGCAGCCATCCTGCTGCTCGCGTGCCAGGCGCGCGCGGGCGACGGGCGCAGGGTCGGGCCGGTGGAGTTCAACGGGCAGACCGCGTTCACGTATCTCGAAAAGCAGATGTCGTTTGGGCCGCGCATTCCCGGCAAGCCCGGCCATCAGCTGACCGGCGACTGGCTCCTTGCCGAGCTACGCGCCCGGGCCGATACCGTCATCGTCCAAGACATCCGCCACGTGCTACGCAGCGGCGACACGCTGCGGCTGCGCAATTTCTTTGCGCGCTTCAACCCGCAGGCCACCGAGCGGGTACTGTTCCTCGCGCACTGGGATACCAGGCCGTTCGCGGACAAAAGCCGGAACCTGGGCCAGCAGCGCATGCCCGTCCCGGGAGCGAGCGACGGTGCCTCCGGCGTCGCGGCCCTGCTGGGCGTCGCCGATGCCCTCAAAGCGCGCGCGCCGGCGCAGGGTGTCGATTTGCTCTTCGTTGATGGCGAGGACTATGGCGATTTCGCGGATACGAATGATGTCCTGATCGGCTCGCGCTGGTTCGCGGCCCACCAGCCGCCGGGGTACCAGCCGCTGTACGCGGTCCTGTGGGACATGGTCGGAGACAAGGACCTGCGGATTTACCAGGAGGGCCAGTCCATGTCATTCGCACCGGAAGTGGTGCAGCGCGTGTGGCGGGTGGCCGCCGAAGTGGGGCACGAGCGTCAGTTCGTGCCGAGCGTCCGGCATACACTGATCGACGATCACGTGTCGCTGCAGAAAGTCGGTATCCACGCCATCGACGTCGTCGATTTCGACTATCCCTATTGGCACACCACCGAAGACACGATTGATAAGGTGAGCGCGGCGAGTTTGCAGATTGTTGGTGATGTCGCCGTTGCTTTGGTACGTCAGTAACCGGCGAGTTTCGCATGTTGTAGAATGGACGACCGTCGGGCTGCCCTGTTGCTCGCATGTGTAGCGCTCGCGGGCGCCGGCGTCCGGTATGTCCTTTCTCCCCGTCCGGACACCCCGCCGGGCGATGTTCAGCTGCAATCCCCCACAACGACGCGTCCGAACGCGCTCCGCGAAACGGCTCGCCGGGCAGCCCAGCTCTCCAAGCCGCTGCTCCCCGGCGACCGGATCGACATCGATCGAGCGGACGTGAGTGAAATCACACGACTGCCCCGCGTTGGCCCCGCGCTTGCCCAGCGGATCGTCGCCTGGCGGACCGCGCACGGCCCATTTGGCAGCCTCGCGCGCCTCGATAGCGTGCCCGGGATAGGTGCAAAATTATTAGACGCTATCCGTCCCTTCGTCGTCCAGCCTTGACCCAGTCAGGCCCGAAACACATTTTAGTCCCTTCAAATTCAACGAGTTGCATACGGCGAGCGTTGCGATTACCCAGGACAAGCTCGGTGAAATCCTTGTCCGTGAAGGGCTGATCACCCAGGAACAGCTCAAAAAGGCGCTCTTGGAGCAGAAAAGCTCCGGGATGCGCCTGGGCTATACGCTGGTGAAACTGGGTTTTATAGAAGAAACCGAGGTCAGCAAAATGCTGGCCCGGCAGTACCGCATGCCAGCGGTGGATCTGTCGCGCTTTGAAGTCGATGCGAAGATCCTCAAGCTGATCCCCCCCGATATCGCGACCAAACACAGCGTGCTGCCGCTCAAGCGGGAAGGTCGCACGCTCACGGTTGCCATTGCCGACCCGAACAACGTCGCGGCGATCGAGGACATCAAGTTCATCACGCGCTGCGACGTCTTTCCGGTGATCGCGGGGGAGTACACGCTCCGCAACGCGATCGAGCGCTACTATCAGCAGTCGGACGCGCAGCTGCAGAGCCTGCTGAAGAGCGTGGAGCAGGAAGACGATCTGGAGGTCGTCGAAGATCAGGAAGACGAGGACGTCAAAGCCCAGGACCTCGCCGACGACGCCCCCGTCGTCAAGCTCATCAACGGCCTGCTGACCGACGCGGTGAAGCGCGGGGCGTCCGACATCCACATCGAGCCGTTCGAGCACGAGATGCGCGTGCGCTATCGCGTGGACGGCGCGCTGATGGAAGTGATGAAGCCGCCGATCAAGATGCGCGCGGCATTGACGTCGCGCGTGAAGATCATGGCGCAGCTGAACATCGCCGAGCGGCGCGTGCCCCAGGACGGCCGCATCAAGCTCAAGATGGGCGCGCGCGTGATCGATTTCCGCGTCTCGACGCTGCCGGTGCTGTTCGGCGAGAAGATCGTGCTGCGTATTCTCGACAAGGGCAACCTGACGCTCGACCTCAAGACGTTCGGATTCGAGACGCGGGCCGAGCACGATCTGCTCAAGGCAATCGAGAATCCCTACGGCATGGTGCTGGTGACGGGGCCCACAGGCTCCGGCAAGACGACGACCCTATACTCGGCGCTGTCGCGGATCAACCAGATCGACGTGAACATCATGACCGCCGAAGATCCGGTCGAGTACAACCTGTTGGGCATCAATCAGGTGCTGGTGAAAAACGACGTCGGCATGACGTTCGCGGCGGCACTGAAGGCGTTTCTGCGGCAAGATCCGAACATCATCATGGTCGGCGAGATCCGCGACCTCGAGACCGGCTCGATCGCGATCAAGGCGGCGCTCACCGGCCACCTCGTGTTGTCGACGCTGCATACCAACGATGCGCCGTCGACGATCACACGCATGGTGGACATGGGCATCGAGCCGTTCAACGTCGCGAGCGCGGTCAACCTGATCGCGGCGCAGCGGCTGGTGCGGCGCATCTGCAAGGAATGCAAGCAGCAGCACGAGTACACGCCTGAGGAAATGCACGCCTTCGGGATCGACAAGAATGTCGGCCCGTTCTTCAAGGGCGCCGGCTGCGACACCTGCGCCGGCACGGGCTATAAGGGCCGCCAGGGGCTGTACGAAGTCATGGCACTCACGAGTCCGCTGCGGCGCGAGATCCTCAAGGGCGCCTCCACGGAAGAGCTGCGTGACCTCGCGGTCAAGGAAGGCATGCTGACGCTGCGCATGGACGGGATGATGAAGGTCAAGAAGGGCGTCACTACGCTGGAAGAAGTCGTAAAAGAAACCGCCGCCGGATAAGGAGAAGCGCATGCCAATCAACCTTCGGGCGCTGCTCGAGGAAATGATCGAGAAGGACGCTTCCGACCTTCACCTCGTGGCGGGCGAGCGGCCGAAGATCCGCGTGGACGGCGACATCATCAACGCGCAGAGCGAAGAGGTCATGACGCCCAAGGACACGCTCTCGCTCGCGTACTCCGTGCTCACGGAGAATCAGAAAAAGCGCTTCGAGACCGAGAACGAGCTCGACTTCTCGTTCGGCATCCAGAATTTGGCGCGCTTCCGCGGCAACGTGTTTAAACAGCGCGGCTGCGTGTCGGTCGTGATCCGGCAGATTCCGTTCAGCGTGAAGACGTTTCAGGAGCTCGGGCTCCCCAACGTCGTCGCCCAGCTCGCCGACCGCCCGCGCGGCCTCGTGCTGGTGACCGGGCCCACCGGCTCGGGCAAGAGCACCACCCTCGCCGCGATGATAGACAAGATCAACAAAGAGATGAAGGGCCACATCATCACGGTGGAAGATCCGATCGAGTTCATCCACCGCCATCAGTCCTGCATCGTGAACCAGCGCGAAGTCGGCACCGACACGAATAGCTTCCAGGCCGCGCTGAAGTACGCGCTGCGCCAGGACCCGGACGTCGTGCTGATCGGCGAAATGCGCGATCTGGAGACGATCCAGGCGGCGCTGACGATCGCGGAAACGGGTCACCTCGCGTTCGCCACGCTGCACACGAACTCCGCCGCCGAGTCGATCAACCGTATCATCGACGTCTTCCCGTCGCACCAGCAGTCACAGGTCCGCGCCCAGCTGGCGTTCGTGCTCGAAGGGGTGCTGACGCAGACGCTGCTGCAGAAGGCCAAGGGGAAGGGGCGCGTGATGGCGGCCGAGATCATGATCTGTACGCCCGCCATCCGGGCGTTGATCCGCGACGACAAGGTCCACCAGATTGAGTCGTCGATGCAGGCGGGCAAGAAGTACGGCATGCAGACGCTGAATGACGCGCTGTATCAGCTCTACATGGGCCGGGAAGTCACCAAGGACGAATGTCTGCGGGTGACGTCGAAGCCGAACGACTTTCTGCGGTCGATTGGCGAAGCGCCGCCCGATGAACGCGATGGAGCGCCGGCCCCGGGAGCGCCTGCCCAGGCCGGTTCACCCAAAGTCGCCGTGCGCCGTTGACGCGCGGGACGGGAGCCTGAGCCATGCCGAACTTTGAGTATACCGCGCGCAACCTGAAGGGGGATCTCGTCCGCGACAAGATCGACCTCGCGTCGCGCGACGACGTCATCGCCCACCTGCGCAAGAACCGCATGGTGGTCGTCCAAGTCCGTGAGGCGAAGGGAAAGGGCGGCGGCCTCGGGGATTTCTTCAAGCCGGGCGTGAAGACGCGCGACGTCGTGATCTTCACCCGGCAGTTCGCCACCATGATCAACTCCGGCCTGCCGCTCGTACAGGCGCTCGATATCCTGTCGCAGCAAACCGAAAATAAGGTCCTGGCGGATGTGACCCGCGCGGTCGTGTACGACGTCGAAAGCGGCCACACGCTGGCCGACGCGCTGCGCAAACACCCCAAGGCGTTCACCGATCTGTACGTGAACATGGTGGCCGCCGGTGAAGCGGGTGGTATTCTCGATACGATTCTGCTCCGGCTCGCCACCTTCCTCGAGAAGAACGACTCCATCGTGCGCAAAGTGAAGGGCGCGATGATCTATCCGGCGGTGATTTTTTCGGTCGCCGGCATCGCGATCGCCACGTTGCTCATCTTCGTCATCCCCACGTTCCAAAGCATGTTCGCGTCGGTGAACCTGGCGCTGCCGCTGCCGACGCGCATCGTCATCGGCGCGAGCAACGTCCTCAAGAATTTTTGGTGGGCGATCATCATCGCCGCCGTGGGCGCGGTCATCGCGATCAGTCGCTACAACAAGACGACCACCGGGAAGCTGCAAATCGACAAGCTCATGCTGCGCATGCCCGTGCTCGGCGACCTGCTGCGCAAATCGGCGGTGTCGCGCTTCACCCGTACGCTCGGCACCCTGATCTCGTCGGGCGTGTCGATCCTGGACGGCCTCGAGATTACCGCCCGCACCGCCGGCAACATGGTGATCCACAACGCCGTGATGGAGTCGCGCGCGTCGATCGCCGGCGGTGAAACCATCGCGGCACCGCTGCAGAAATCGAAGGTCTTCCCGCCCATGGTGATCTCGATGATCGCCGTCGGCGAGCAGACCGGCGGCCTGGACGAAATGCTCACCAAGATCGCGGACTTCTACGATGACGAAGTAGACGCCGCGGTCAGCGCGCTGCTGTCCCTGCTCGAGCCGATCATGATCGTGGTGCTGGGTGTCATCGTCGGCGGCATGGTCGTCGCGATGTACCTGCCGATCTTCGACATGGTGAACGCGGTGCAGTAATCGACGGGCGGATGGGCGGATGGGCAGTAACGGCGGCTCCGGACTCGGGGCCGCCTTTGGTTTTACCGCCCATCGGCCAATCCGCCCATTCGCCCATCGATCCGGTGACCCCCCGCTCTTGCATTTTGCCACACCTCTCCCAATAATGGCGCGCCATGCGTTGGCTCAACGTCAAATCGCCTGGATCTGCGATTCCGACCCAGCTCCAGCTGCTCCGGCTGGTCTACGTGGGACGGATGTGCCTGGCGATCGCCATCTATATCACGGCCGCGCTCAAAGTCCGGGTGGCTGCGCCCCTCGATATTCTCGCGACCTCCCTCATGCTCCTGCTGGCCGCCGCGGTCACCACGGCCTCCTACTGGCATACCCATTTTCGGCGCAAGCTGCCCGGCCCCACGTTCCTCTATTTACAGGCCCTGTTTGACGTCCTGCTGATCACCGCCGTCGTCCACATGACGGGCGGCGCCGACAGCGACCTCGCCAGCCTCTACGTCATCCTGATCGCGGTTACGGCGCTGCTCATGCCCCCCGCCAATGCCGGCCTCGTCACGCTGTTCGCCGGGCTCGTCTATTTCGCCGACGTCTTCTGGGGGCACAACGCGGCGATCGTCGCCGGTGTGTGGATCCAGCTCGCCGTCTTCATTCTGGTCGCCGTGGTCACCGCGTACGTCGCGAGCCGGGTGAACGTGATGGGCGCCGAGCGCGAAGCGCTGGCCGCCGAAGTCCGGCAGGTGCAGCTCGAAGCCGACGACGTGCTGCGCAACATCCGCACGGGCGTCATCACGGTGGACGCAGACGGCCGGCTGCTCTATGCGAATCCCGCCTCCGAAGAGATCCTCGGCTTTCGGGCCCGCGATTGGCTGGGCAAGTCCGTCATGCCGGAATTCGCCAGGCTGGCGCCGGAGTTTTGGGCGGCGGTGACGTCGACAGCGCGACGTGGCGTGCGGCTGATGCGCGTCGAGGCCAAAGTGCATCGCGCCGACCACACCTTCCCGATCGGCGTCACCACCACGACGCTCGACGGGCCGGTCGGCGCCCGGCCGCGCGTCTCGGCCATCTTTACCGATATCTCCGACTCCAAGCGTCTCGAGGAGCTGCACCTGCGCGCCGAGCGGCTTGAGGCCGTCGCGGAGCTGTCGTCGAGTCTGGCGCACGAGATCAAGAATCCCCTCGCGTCGATCCGCAGCTCTGTCGAGCAGCTTGGCAAGTCATCGCGCGCCAACGCCGATGAGAAATTCCTCGCGAACCTCATCGTGCGCGAGAGCGACCGGCTGTCGCGGCTCTTATCGGAGTTCCTAGACTTCTCGCGCGTGCGCGTCACCGAATGCCGTCCAATGGATCTGCATGCGGTGGCCGAAGCGGCGATCCGTTTAGTGCGTCAGCATCCCGATTGCGAGAAAGGCGTCAAGATCACGCTTGAAGGCGCGCCGACGCCCATGGAAGGCGACGAAGACCTGGTCCATCGCGTTGTTTCGAACCTCGTGCTCAACGCGGTGCAGGCGGCCGGGGCGCGCGCCAAGGTCGTCGTGCGCACGGGACCCGCCGCGCCCACGGAGCTTCCGGGAGCCGCCGGCATCGAGAACCCTGTGGCACTGCGGATCAGCGACAACGGGCCAGGGATTCCTGATGAGCTGCAGCGTCGACTATTCGAGCCGTTCGCGACCGGCCGCGTCGGCGGCACGGGACTGGGACTCGCGATCGTGCAACGCGCCGTCGAGGCGCATCGCGGAATTGTGCTGGTCGACACCAAGGCCGGCGGGGGGACCACCTTCACGATCTACTTCCCGGCCGCTCGTCATAAGGAGGAGGCTGCCTGATGCCTACCGCGCCGTCCATTCTCGTCATCGATGACGAGCAAGGGATACTGGAAACGCTTCGGATCTTGCTCAAGAACGAGGGATTTGACGTCACCACCGCCCAAGGCGGAAAGGCGGGGCTCGAGCAGCTCAAGAGCTCAGCGCCCGACATCGTCCTGACCGATCTCAAAATGCCCGGGGTGACGGGAATCGAGATCCTTTCCGCGGTGCGCGGCCAGGATCCGGAGACGCCGGTCATTCTCATGACGGCACAGGCGTCGCTGCAGACCGCCATCCAGGCCGTGAACGAAGGCGCGTTCTACTACATCCAGAAGCCCTTTTCCAACGACGACATGGTAGCGATTTGCCGCCGCGCCGCCGAGCACCGCCGTTTGCGGGCCGAAAACAAGCAGCTGAAGCAGGAAATTCGCCGCCGCGAGCGCTCGGGGCAGGTGAAGCCACTGGGCAAGTCGAAGCTGTTCAGCGACGTGCTGCGCCTCGCCGAGCAGGTCGCGCCTACCGAAAGCACTGTGCTGATCCAGGGGGAGTCGGGGACCGGTAAAGAAGTCATCGCCCGGTATCTCCACGAGCTGTCCGCGCGCGCGGAGGGCCAGTTTCTCTCGCTCAACTGCGGAGCATTGCCCGAAAGCCTGCTCGAGTCAGAGCTGTTCGGCCACGTGAAGGGCTCGTTCACCGGTGCCGTGCGCGACAAGCAGGGACTCTTCGCCGCGGCCCGCGGCGGCACTTTCTTCCTCGATGAAATCGGCGAGATGTCGCCCGCGACGCAGGTGAAGCTGCTGCGCGTGTTGCAGGAGCGCGAAGCCATCCCCGTCGGCGGCACCGAAGCGATACCCGTGGATGTGCGCGTGGTCGCCGCCACGAATCGCGACCTCGAAGAAGACATCAAGCGCGGCCGCTTCCGGACCGATCTCTATTACCGCCTGAACGTGATCAACATTCATCTGCCGCCGTTGCGCGACCGCCGCGACGACATTCCCATCTTCGTGAAAGAGTTTCTGCTGCACATCGCCGGGGAGCGCGGCGAGAACCCCAAAACGCTCGCGCCGGAGGCCGAGGAAGTCATCATGGCGTACGATTGGCCCGGCAACGTGCGCGAGCTGGAGAACGCCCTGGAGCGCGCCGTCACGCTCACCAAGGGCGACCTCATTCCGCGCAGCGCCGTCCCGGACAAGGTGAGCGAACGGAAGGCCGAGCCGCTCGTCGCCGATCGCCTGCACATGAATCCGTCGCTGGACGTGATCGAGCAGGCCTATATCACCTGGGTGCTGCAGAGCGAGGGCGGCAACAAAACACGCGCCGCCGAAGTGCTGGGCATCGACCCATCCACACTCTACCGCAAGCTCAGCCGCTACGAGGGCCCCGGCCCGGAACCGGCCCGAGATCGGTCTGAGTGACCCGATCGGCGCGGCGACGCTGGAGTCTCTGGCCGGCGCCGCGCGCTACAACCAATGGATGTTCGATCGCCTGCGCCGCTGGGTGGGGCAGCAGGTGCTCGAAATCGGATCGGGAATCGGCAACCTGTCCGCGTTCCTTGCGGACCGCGAGCGGCTGGTCCTCACTGACACGCGGGAGGAATACCTGAGCCGGCTGCGGCAGCGATTCGCCCGTTACCCGAACATCTCCGTCGCTCGGCTCTATCTGCCCAACGACGACAGTGCCGTCGCCGGGCAGCGCTTCGACACCGTCATCTGTCTCAATGTGCTCGAGCACGTGGACGACGACGTCGCTTCGCTCCAGGCGATCCGTGGCATGCTCGCCCCCGCGGGACGGATGATTCTCCTGGTACCTGCGCTTCCCG
>JBHEMG010000001.1:0-3108 GCA_046262715.1 Gemmatimonadales bacterium | reverse complement strand
GGCGAAAACGTAGATGGCGCAGGGAGCGCGGAGCAGGGAGCAGCCACGCCGAAAGCGGAGCCGGCCGCTGGTCCCACACCCAAGGCTGCTCCGACACCACCACCTCCACCTGCTACACCTGCCCCTGCCCCGGCCCCGGCGCCTGTCGTCGCTCAAGCGGATGCGACGCGGGTAAAGGCCTCTCCGCTCGCACGACGAATTGCCAAGGACGCGGGCGTCGATCTGAAGCTCCTCCAAGGGTCGGGACCCGGGGGTCGCGTGATCAAACGGGACGTGGAAGGCGGCGCAGCCCAGGCACGCGACGCGACACCCGCCACCCGCTCCCCGCTCCCGGCTCGCTCAGGAGCGCCGTACGAGGACGTTCCGCTCACTCAGATCCGCAAGACGATCGCCAAGCGGCTGGCGGCCTCGATTGGCCCGATCCCGCACTTCTTTCTCACGACCGAGATCGACATGGAGCGCGCCGCCGAAGCGCGCGAGGCGCTCAACACACAGCTCGGTGAAGAGGGCGGCAAAATCTCGTTCAACGACATCATCATCAAGGCGGTTGCGCTTGCCCTGGTGCAGCACCGCGCGTGCAATGCCTGGTTCCAGGACGACCACATCAGCTACTGGAACGAGGTGCATGTGGGGATGGCTGTCGCCATCGAGGACGGCTTGATCACGCCGGTGATTCGTAACGCGGACCTGAAATCGCTGCGCGAGATCGGCGCCGAGTCGCGGGACCTCGCCGGCAAGGCGCGCAACCGCCGCCTCAAGCTTGACGAATACACGGGCGCGACGTTCAGCATTTCGAATCTGGGCATGTTCGACATCGATCAATTCACGGCCGTGATCAATCCCCCCGAGGCGGGCATCGTGGCGATCGGCAGCATCGTGGCCAAGGCCGTTCCCGACGGCGATCACGTGGTGGTGCGCCGCCGGCTGCGGGTGACGATGAGCTGCGATCATCGCGTGATCGACGGCGCGACGGGTGCGGCATTTCTCAAGACGCTGAAACAGATGCTGGAGAATCCGCTGGCGATGCTATTGTAATTGCGGATTGTCGATTGCGGATTGCGGATTGGGTGCTACGCCTACCGTGAGAATCCGCAATCCACAATCCGAAATCCGCAATTAAGGAGCACCTGTGGCAAGTTCGTTTGACGTCGTAATTCTGGGCGGCGGGCCGGCGGGTTACGTCTGTGCCATCCGCGCCGCGCAGCTCGGGCAAAGCGTCGCGGTCATCGAGCAGGAAAAACTCGGCGGCGTGTGCGTGAACATCGGCTGCATCCCCACCAAAGCGCTGCTACAGTCGGCCTACATCGCCAACCTGTTGAAGGAATCGAAGGACTTTGGGGTCGAAGCCAGCGGGACAAAAACGGACTACGGTGTTGCCATGAAGCGCTCGCGCCGCGTCAGCGAGCAGAACTCCAAGGGCGTCGAATTCCTGATGAAGAAGAACAAGATTACCGTGGTCCGAGGCACCGGCGTGCTGCAGCCGGGGAAAAAGGTCAAGGTCGGTGCGGATGTGTACGAGGCGAAGAAAGCGGTGGTGGTAGCCACCGGCTCACGCGTCAAAGGGATTCCGCAGATTGGGCTCGAGATCAACAAGACGACCGTGATCTCGTCGGACGAAGCGCTGGTGATGGAGCGCGTGCCGCCAACACTGGCCATCATCGGCGCTGGAGCGGTCGGCATGGAGTTCGCCGACATTTTCCACGCCTTCGGCGTGCAGGGCACGCTGATCGAGGCGCTGCCGCGGATTCTCCCGCTCGAAGATGCCGAAGCATCCGACGTCTTAACCAAGAGTTACAAAAAGCGTGGCATCGAAGTGATCGCCGGGGCAAAAGTTACGAAGGCGACGGTCGCCAAAGACAAGGTGACGCTCGATGTGGAAGCGGCCGGTGAAAAGAAGCAGGTGACGGCAGCCGCGGTCCTCATGGCGGCCGGCCGGGCCGTCAATACTGAAAATGTCGGCCTCAAGGAATGCGGCATTCAACTTACCGAGCGCGGCTTCATCAAAGTGGACAAGAACCTGCAGACCACGACGGCGGGGTATTACGCCATCGGCGACGTCGCGGGTCCGCCGATGCTGGCCCACAAGGGCAGCCGCGAAGGCGTGGTGGTCGCGGAGATCATCGCCGGCCAGAAGCCGCACTCCATCAAGTACGATAATGTGCCGAGCGTCACCTACTGCCATCCCGAGATCGCCAGCATCGGGATGACGGAAGATCAGTGCAAAGAGAAGAAGCTCGACTACGTCGCGGGCCGGTTTCCCTTCTCGGCCAATGGCCGCGCGCGCGGCACGGGCGAAACAGAGGGGTTCGTGAAGATCCTACGCGACAAGAAATACGGCGAGATCCTGGGGGCGCACATCGTCGGCGCGCACGCCTCGGAGATGATCCACGAGCTCGCGGTCGCACGCGAAAACGAGTACACCGTGGAGGAGGTGGATCTCGCCATCCACGCGCATCCCACCATGTCCGAGGCGATCGCGGAAGCGGCGCTCGACTCGCTCGGCCGCGTACTGCATCTGTGAGCGACGAACCGGTCAAAGACCCGCTCGCCCTCGGACTCGGCTCGCTCGCATCCGGCGTCGGATTCGGCGGCGCGTGCCTCACCGCGGCGCAGATCGTGGCCTCGATTCTCCGCGGCGACCTGGACCCCGCAGCCTATAAGGCCAACGCTGCCGATCCCCTGCTCGCAGGACTCATTGCCGCCGTCGGCGTGGGCGGTGCGGTTGGCTGGTACCGCAGTTTCGCCCTCGACAACATCTGGCAACGCGGAGTCATCGCCGTGCTTGCGGCCGTGGGCGCCATCCTCGTCGGATTTCTCGCGGCCCCGCTCGATCGCTTCTTTGGCATACTGGGCATGACCGTCTGGTTGTTGTTTTCGGTGGCGGTCGGGCTCCTCGCCGCGCGCTGGGCCATGCGCGGTCAAGGCGAGCCGTAATGAGCCTCGAGGTCATCCGCGCCGGCACCGTGTCTTACCGGGAAGCGCTGGACTGGCAGCGGCGGCTGGCGGATGACCGCATCGCCGGACGCCTGGACCACGATGTGCTCCTGTTACTCGAACATCCGCCCGTCGTCACCCTCGGCCGAAGCTCCCATGCGGCGCACCTGCTCG